>NZ_JBYSYW010000001.1:0-309013 GCF_058783825.1 Pseudomonas sp. FW305-96 | reverse complement strand
ATGCTACGCGGGCAGGCCGTGGGGCTCAAGGCGGGGGCGCCGCGCTACGCAGGCCAGGCGCGGGTCTGGCCCGCAGGCAAGGGCACTGCGGCGATCATGAAGTTTCCTTCATGTAGCCAGTGAGGATGCCCGGCGCCCTGGCTAGGCAATGAATTCTGACTCTCTGCTCACCTGGGCACTTTCATCCTGGCGAATGCTGAGTACCACGGCCCCTGCGCACAAGCCCAGCAGCCCGACACTGGCCACCACGATATCCCCCATCCCCATGCCGGCGAGCATTAGCACCAGGCTGATACGAAACAGAGCGGTCATGGCGATCTCCAGGGCAGGGCGAGCGAAGTCCGAAGTATCACCATACCGCTCTGAAGGCCGAGGTACAGGGCAGGAGGGAGGGTTTGGCAGTGTATGCGCCTGCTTTGGCACAAAGCCCGCCACTTGACGGCATGGGCCATCCCTGATTTCATTGAAACCGGTTTCATCAACCCTGCACAAACACCTACAAGAAGGGCTCAGGGGTGGATAAAGACGCAGTTCCCGTCCGCGGGCGGGTCACAATCAGCGAGGTCGCGAAGGCGGCCGGCGTCTCCAAGGCAACCGTCTCGCGCTATATGGGCGAGGATCGGCAACTGCTCGCCGAGGCGACCGCGCAGCGGATCGAAGCCGTCGTCGAGCGCCTGGGCTATCGCCCCAACCGCATGGCCAGTGCCCTCAAACGCGGCCGCACCGGGCTGGTCGGCATGCTCCTGGCGGATATCCGCAACCCCTATTCCGTGGCGGTGATGCACGCTGTCGAGACGGCCTGTCGGCAGCACGGCTACAGCCTGGTGGTGTGCAACACCGACTGTGACGACGCCCAGGAGCGCAGCCAGCTGCAGGCCCTGCAGTCGTATAACGTCGACGGCCTGATCGTGAACACCCTGGGCCACCGCGCCGGGGAACTGGCCAGCCTGGCCCGCGACCTGCCCATGGTGCTGGTCGACCGGCAACTGGCGGGCCTGCCGGTCGATCTGGTGGGCCTGGACAACAGCGACGCCGTCGAGCAGGCGCTGGATCACCTTGAACACAACGGTTATCGCGACATCCTCGCCGTCACCGAGCCACTCGATGGTACCAGCTCGCGACAGGAGCGCGTGGATGCCTTCCAGGCCTCCATCGCCCGACGTCGTGGGTTGCGCGGGCAGGTGCTGGAGGTGGGGGCGGGCCTCGCCGAGCAGCTGGACGCGTTCATCGCCGGGGCAGGGCACGGCCCGCAGGCGCTGTTCAGTTGCAACGGTGTCGCCACCCTGGAGCTGGTGCGGGTGCTGCACGCCAGGGGCGGGCCGCTGTTCCAGGACCTGGGCCTGCTGGCGCTGGACGACCTGGACTGGTACCCGCTGGTGGGCGACGGCATCAGCGCATTGGCGCAACCCACCGGGCGCATCGGCGCGGCGGCGTTCCAGTGCCTGCTGGAGCGCCTGCAAGGCAGCCCACTGCCGGCCCGGCGCCTGGATCTGCGCGCGCAGCTCATTGCGCGAGGCTCTACCCGATCACAACACTGACGGCGGCGCGGACGCCGTTGTTGCCGGGAAAAAATGAAACCGGTTTCATCCACAAGAACAAGGACTACCACGATGCGCACGCACACTGTTTCCATCAGCTTGTCGAGTTTCGGGGCCGATGCCGTGAGGCGGTTGGGCCAGGCCAGCTACCTGCCGTTGCTCGCTGCGGCGGGTGCGCGGCGGGTGGAGTGGCGCGAGGAGCTGTTCGACGCCGCGCCTGATGCCGCTACCCTGGCCAACCTGGCCGCCGAGCATGGCCTGCAGAGTCTCTACTCCACGCCACTGGAACTGTGGCGCGAGGACGGCAGCCTGGAGCCCGCGATTGCCCAGCGCCTGCAACTGGCAAGCGAGATCGGCGCGGTGGCGCTCAAGGTGTCGCTGGGTCATTACCAGGATGGCTGCGATTTGCTGGCGCTGGCGCCACTGTTGCAACACAAGACGGCGCTGTACGTGGAAAACGACCAGACGCCCTACGGCGGGCGGCTGCAGACCTTGGTGAAGTTCTTCCGCGAGGCCCAGGCGCAAGGCGTGGCGCCGGGCATGACCTTCGACATCGGCAACTGGTACTGGCACGACGAGTCGCCGCTGCTGGCCGCGCAATTGCTGGGGCATTGGGTGCGCTACGTGCACTGCAAAGCGGTGGCGCGCCGCGCCGACGGGCGCCTGGTGGCCGTGGTGCCCGAGGACCTCGACCTGGCCCAGTGGCGCGAATTGATGACGCATTTCGCCGCAGGCCTGCCGCGTGCCATCGAGTACCCCCTGGCCGGCGAGGACCTGCTGGCACTGACGGCGCGCCAGGTCGCGCAACTGGCCGAGCTGGAAGGGCAGGTGTGCCATGGCTGAGCATGACGTGCTGTGCTTCGGTGAAACCATGGCCATGTTCGTGGCGGCGCAGCCGGGCGACCTGGCCCAGGTCGAGGGCTTCGGCAAACGCATCGCCGGTGCCGACAGCAATGTGGCCATCGGCCTGTCACGCCTGGGCCTGCGGGTGCAATGGCTGAGCCGGGTCGGTGACGACTCGCTCGGTGCCTTCGTGCTCGACAGCCTGCGCCGCGAAGGCCTGGACTGTTCCAGTGTCGAGATCGATGCCGGGCACCCCACGGGGTTCCAGCTCAAGGAGCGCTGCGACGATGGCAGCGATCCGAAAGTCGAGTATTTCCGCCGTGGCTCGGCGGCCAGCCGGCTGTCGCCCGCGCTGGTGCGGCCGGCGTTGTTGCAGGCCCGGCACCTGCATGCCACGGGCATTCCGGCGGCGCTTTCAGGCAGTTGCCGCGAACTGTGCCACCAGTTGCTGGATGGCATGCGAGCCAATGGCCGCAGCATTTCCTTCGACCCCAACCTGCGTCCCTCGCTGTGGCCCGACCGCCAGACCATGGTGCGCGAGGTCAACGCCCTGGCGGCCAAGGCCGACTGGGTGCTGCCAGGGCTGGAGGAGGGGCGCCTGCTCACCGGCCGGCAGTCGCCACAGGCCATCGCCGAGTTCTACCTAGAGCAGGGCGCGCAATACGTGGCCATCAAGCTGGGGGCCGAAGGCGCCTACTGGCGCGATGCCCAGGGTGCCCATGGTGTGGTGCCCGGCCAGCCGGTCGCCCGGGTAGTGGACACCGTGGGTGCGGGCGATGCCTTCGCCGTCGGGGTGATCAGCGCCTTGCTCGAAGGCTTGCCCCTGCGCCGCGCCGTGGCCCGCGGCAACTGGTGCGGCAGCCGCGCGGTGCAGAGCCGCGGCGACATGGAAGGCCTGCCGCAACGTCATGAACTGGACCACCACGAAAACCCTGCGCGCGAAGCACGCTGAAGCGCCGGCCTGTGCGCAACCTGATGTGACAAGAACAACAAGACCAGGAGAACACCCATGCAGATCGATCGACTCGCACCCAGACGCTGGTGGTACATCATGCCCATCGTCTTCATCACCTACAGCCTGGCCTACCTCGACCGGGCCAACTACGGCTTCGCCGCGGCCTCGGGCATGGCCGACGACCTGAGGATCACCCCGGCGCTGTCGTCGCTGCTCGGCGCGCTGTTCTTCCTTGGCTACTTCTTCTTCCAGGTGCCGGGCGCCCTGTACGCGCAGAAGCGCAGCGTGAAGAAGCTGATCTTCGCCAGCCTGATCCTCTGGGGCGGGCTGGCCACGCTGACCGGGATCGTCCACGACGTCTATTGGCTGATCGCCATCCGCTTTCTCCTGGGCGTGGTCGAGGCGGCGGTGATGCCGGCCATGCTCATCTACCTGTGCCACTGGTTCACCCGCGCCGAGCGCTCGCGGGCCAACACCTTCCTGATCCTCGGCAACCCGGTGACCATCCTGTGGATGTCGGTGGTCTCGGGCTACCTGGTGCAGCAGTTCGACTGGCGCTGGATGTTCATCATCGAAGGCGTGCCGGCCATTCTCTGGGCGTTCATCTGGTGGCGCCTGGTCGATGACCGACCGGAGCAGGCCAAGTGGCTCGATGCCCGGGAGAAGGCCGCGCTGCGCGAAGCGCTGGAGGCCGAGCAGCAGGGCATCAAGCCGGTGAAGAACTATGCCGAGGCATTCCGTTCGCCCACGGTGATCATCCTGTCGCTGCAGTACTTCTGCTGGAGCATCGGTGTGTACGGCTTCGTCCTCTGGCTACCGTCGATCCTCAAACAGGCCGCCGCGCTGGACATCGTCACCGCCGGCTGGCTGTCGGCGGTGCCCTACCTGGGGGCGGTGCTGGCCATGCTCGGGGTGTCGTGGGCCTCGGACCGCCTGCAGAAGCGCAAGCGCTTCGTCTGGCCGCCGCTGCTGATCGCCGCGCTGGCGTTCTACGGCTCCTATGCCCTGGGCACCGAGCACTTCTGGTGGTCATACGCCTTGCTGGTGATCGCCGGGGCCTGCATGTACGCGCCCTACGGGCCGTTTTTCGCGATCGTTCCCGAACTGTTGCCGGCCAACGTCGCCGGGGGCGCCATGGCGCTGATCAACAGCATGGGCGCGTTGGGCTCGTTCTCGGGCTCGTACCTGGTCGGCTACCTCAATGGTGTCACCGGCGGCCCCGGCGCCTCGTACCTGTTCATGTGCGGTGCACTGCTGCTGGCCGTGGCCCTGACCGCCGTCCTCAACCCCTTGCAACAGGCGCGCCGGCACAACCTGGCGCCGAGCCGATAGGAGCCTCAGCATGAAAAAGCGCATCGTCGCCTACAAACGCCTGTCCGATGAACTGATGGCGCGCCTGCACGCGCAGGCCGAGGTGACCCTGGTGGAAGCGCCGGCCGCCGATGGCCTGGCGCGCTTGCGCGCGGCGCTGCCGGGCGCCCATGGCCTGCTGGGCGCCAGCCTGCGCCTGGACCGCGCGCTGCTCGACCTGGCGCCGCAGCTGGAGGTGATCTCCAGCGTGTCGGTGGGCGTGGACAACTACGATATCGAGGCGCTGGATCAGCGCGGGGTGCTGCTGACCAACACCCCCGACGTGCTCACCGAAACCACCGCCGACACCGGTTTCGCGCTGATCCTGGCCTGTGCCCGGCGCGTGGTCGAGCTCGATGGCTGGATTCGCGCCGGCCACTGGCGGGCCGGGATCGGGCCGGCGCAGTTCGGCTGCGACGTGCAGGGCAAGACCTTGGGCATCGTCGGCATGGGCCGTATCGGCGAGGCCCTGGCCCGGCGCGCGCATGCCGGTTTCGGCATGCGCGTGCTGTACCACACCCGCAGCCCGCGGCCCGAGGTGGAGGCGCGGTACGGCGCTGGCTATCGCAGCCTTGACGCGTTGCTGGCCGAGTCCGATTTCGTCTGCCTGTGCCTGCCGCTGACCGGCGCTACGCAAAACCTGATCGGCGCGCGCGAGCTGGCCCTGATGAAACCCTCGGCGATCCTGGTGAACATTTCCCGCGGCCGCGTGCTCGACGAGGCGGCACTGTTGCAGGCCCTGGCCGAGCGGCGCATTCGTGGCGCCGGGCTGGACGTGTTCGTGCAGGAGCCGCTGGCGGCCGATTCGCCGCTGCTGCAACTGGACAACCTGGTGGTCACCCCGCATATCGGCTCGGCCACGCTGGAGACCCGCGAAGCCATGGCCCGCTGCGCGGTGGACAACCTGCTGGCCGCGCTGGCCGGCGAGCGGCCGGCGAACCTGGTCAACCCTGTGGCCTGGGAGCGGCGAAACAACTGAACCTGGTGAGCGTCGCGCTTGCCTCATGTCTACCAAAACAACAGCCTTTGTCTGGTTCGAGATCCCGGGGTCGCACTGCGACCCCTTGGCAATTCAACGCCGGGATCTCCATTGGCGAAAAGGGCGACGATTCCCGTATGACCTGATCAACAGAGAGACATCCTCATGTCCAAGGACCAACCCGCCTCCGTGCAACCGGCGCGCCGGGCGTTCCTGCGCCAATCCCTGACCCTGATCCCGGTGGCGACCCTCGCCAGCACGGGACTGGGCGGTGCAGTGCTCGCCGACAGCGCCACCCCGGCAGCCGCCGAACCGGCCCGGCCGGTTACCGCGCGCGCCTACCAGCCGACCTTCTTCACCCAGGAGGAGTGGGCCTTCGTCAGCGCCGCCGTGGCCGTGCTCATCCCCACTGATGCCCTGGGCGCGGGCGCGGCCGATGCCGGCGTACCCGAGTTCATCGACCGCCAGCTCAACACCCGCTACGGCAGTGGCGGGCTGTGGTACATGCAGGGGCCATTCCACCCCGACGCCCCCAGCGAGCTGGGCTACCAGCTCAAGCTCAACCCCCAGGAGATCTACCGGCTGGGCATCGCCGAGACCGACGCCTGGTGCAAGGCGCAGTTCGGCAAGGCGTTCGCCCAGCTCGGTCTTGCGCACCAGCAGCAGGTACTGGAAGCCCTGGACGGCGGTACGGCGACATTTGCCTCGTTGCCGGCGGCCACCTTCTTCAACATGCTCTGGCTCAACACCCGCGAAGGCTTTTTCAGTGATCCGCTGCACGGCGGCAACCAGGGGTTGGTCGGCTGGAAGCTGGTGGGCTTCCCAGGCGCCCGCGCCGATTTCATGGACTGGGTGGAGCGCGACGAGCGTTATCCGTTCCCGCCGGTCTCCATCAGCGGCGAGCGGGGTTGAAGCATGAGCCAGATGAAAAAAGTCGATGTAGTCATCGTCGGGTTCGGCTGGGCCGGGGCGATCATGGCCAAGGAGCTGACAGAGGCCGGCCTGCAGGTGCTCGCCCTGGAGCGTGGCCCGGCCCGGGACACCTACCCGGATGGCGTCTACCCGCAGACCATGGACGAGCTGACCTACAACTCGCGCAAGAAGCTGTTCATGGACATCTCCCGCGAGACCGTGACCCTGCGCCACAGCGTCAACGACGTGGCCGTGCCGTATCGCCAGTTCGGCGCCTTCCTGCCCGGCACCGGCACGGGTGGGGCGGGGCTGCACTGGTCTGGCGTGCATTTTCGCGTCGACCCGGTTGAGCTGCGCCTGCGCAGCCACTATGAGGAGCGCTACGGCAAGGCCTTCATCCCCGAAGGCATGACCATCCAGGACTTCGGCGTGAGCTACGAAGAGCTGGAGCCATACTTCGATTTCGCCGAGAAAGTGTTCGGCACCTCCGGCACGGCCTGGTCGATCAAGGGCCAGGTGGTGGGCCGCGACAAGGGCGGCAACCCGTTCGCCGCCGACCGCTCCAGCGACTTCCCGCTGGTGGCGCAGAAGAACACCGTGTCGGCGCAACTGTTCGAGAAGGCCGCCCGTGAAGTCGGTTATCACCCCTACAACCTGCCGTCGGCCAACACCTCCGGGCCGTACACCAACCCCTACGGCGCGCAGATGGGGCCGTGCAACTTCTGCGGTTATTGCAGCGGCTATGCCTGCTACATGTACTCCAAGGCCTCGCCCAACGTGAACATCCTGCCGGCCCTGCGCCAGGTGCCCAACTTCGAGTTGCGCAACAACGCCCATGTGCTGCGGGTCAACCTGACCGAGGACAAACACCTGGCCACCGGCGTGACCTATGTCGACAGCCAGGGGCGCGAGGTCGAGCAAGCGGCCGACCTGGTGATCCTCGGTGCCTTCCAGTACAACAATGTGCGCCTGATGCTGCTCTCGGGCATCGGCAAGCCTTACGATCCGGTCAGCAACCAGGGGGTGGTGGGGCGCAATTTTGCCTACCAGAACATCTCCACCGTGACCGCGTTCTTCGACCGCGACAGCCACCACACCAACCCCTTCATCGGTGCCGGCGGCAACGGTGTGGCGGTGGACGATTTCAACGCCGACAACTTCGACCATGGCCCCCACGGTTTCGTCGGCGGCTCGCCGTTCTGGGTCAACCAGGCGGGCGCCAAGCCTATCTCCGGCACCAAGGTGCCGCCGGGCACGCCGAAATGGGGCAGCGCCTGGAAGGCCGCGGTGGCCGACAGCTACCGGCACATGCTGTCGATGGACGCCCACGGCGCGCACCAGTCCTACCGCGACAACTACCTCGACCTGGACCCGGTGTACAAGGACGCCTACGGTCAGCCGCTGCTGCGCATGACCTTCGACTGGAAGGACAACGACGTGAAGATGAACCGCTTCATGGTCGAGCGCATGGGCAAAATCGCCGAAGCCATGGGGCCCAAGGCGATCAGCGCGGGGAAAAAGGCCTTCGGCCAGCACTTCGATGCCTCCACCTACCAGACCACCCACCTCAATGGCGGCGCAATCATGGGCACCGACCCGAAGACCAGCGCGCTCAACCGCTACCTGCAATGCTGGGACGTGCACAACGTGTTCGTGCCCGGCGCCTCGGCCTTCCCCCAGGGCCTGGGCTACAACCCCACCGGGCTGGTGGCGGCATTGACCTACTGGTCGGCGCGGGCGATCCGCGAACGCTACCTGAAGAACCCCGGCCCACTGGTGCAGGCATGAGGAGGCCAGTCATGAAACTCAAGACACTGTTCATCGCCATGCTCGGCCTGGGTGCGAGCACCTTGCTGCATGCCGCCGACGGCGTCGATCCCGCCTTGGTCAAGCAGGGCGAGTACCTGGCCCGTGCCGGCGACTGCGTGGCCTGCCACACCGCCAAGGGCGGCAAGCCCTTCGCCGGCGGGCTGCCGATGGAGACGCCAATCGGCACCCTCTATTCGACCAACATCACCCCGGACGTCAGCGGCATCGGCCAGTACCGCTACGAAGACTTCGAGCGCGCCGTGCGCCAGGGCATCGGCAAGGATGGCAGTACGCTGTATCCGGCCATGCCATACCCGTCCTATGCCCGGGTCAGCGATCAGGACATGCAGGCGCTGTATGCCTACTTCATGCACGGCGTGCAGCCGGTGGCGCAGCAGAACAAGGCCAGCGACATCCCTTGGCCATTGAGCATGCGCTGGCCGCTGGCGTTCTGGCGTGGGTTGTTCGCGCCCGAGGTCAAGCCGTTCGAAGCCGCAGGGCGTGATCCGGTGGTGGCGCGGGGTGCCTACCTGGTCGAAGGGCTGGGCCATTGCGGCGCCTGTCATACGCCACGGGCGATCACCCTGCAGGAAAAGGCATTGGATACCACCGATGGCGACGCTTTCCTGGCCGGCAGCGCACCGCTCGAGGGCTGGATCGCCAAGAGCCTGCGCGGCGACCACAAGGACGGCCTGGGCAGTTGGAACGAGGCGCAGATCGTCGCCTTCCTCAAGACCGGCCGCAACGAGCGCACGGCGGTGTTCGGCGGCATGAGCGACGTGGTCGAGCACAGCATGCAGTACATGAGCGATGCCGACCTGACGGCCATTGCCCGCTACCTGAAGACCTTGCCGCCGACCAACCCGGACGACCAGCCGTTCCAGGCGGACCCCAGCGTGGCCCGGGCGCTGTGGCAAGGCAATGACGGCAAGACGGGCGCGGCGTTGTACGTGGACAACTGCGGGGCTTGCCACCGTACCGACGGCCAGGGCTATGCCCGGGTGTTCCCGGCGCTGGCAGGCAATCCGGTGGTGCAGGGGCAGGATGCCACCTCGCTGATCCACATCGTGCTGGAAGGCGCGACCCTCCCGGCCACGGCGAGCGCGCCGTCGACGTTCAGCATGCCCGGCTTCGGCTGGCGGCTGTCGGACCAGCAGGTGGCCGATGTGGTCAACTTCATTCGCAGCAGCTGGGGCAACCAGGCCGCGGCGGTGACTGCGGGGCAGGTGGCGGCGCTGCGCAAGGCGGCACCGCTGCCGCTCAAGGCGCAGACACTGATCGGCGATACCACGGGGATTGCGGAGCCTTGATCGACAGGCCTGATTGACAGGGAGGTGTTGTGGGAGGGGGCTTGTCCCGCGATGGCAGCTTGGCCAGATCGTTGGGCAAGCCCGCTCCCTCGGCTGCCGACCACGCCGCCGAATACCTCGAAACCACTTCAATATATGCTAATAAATTACATTTCATATAGCTCATAACCATATGAATTATATGAACTATTTTTTAGCAACTGCATGCTGGGCACATTGCTCGTAGTACGTCTGCTTGATCGCCGCCGGCTTAAGCCGCGAGCGGCTGTTGTACGTCTGCTCGGTGATCCCGAACGCCGTCATGCGCATCCATGGCTTGGCGAACTTGCGTACCTGCAGCTTCTTGCGCGTGGCATACAGGGTCACCCCGGAAAGCTTGGCCTGTTGCGCCTCAGCGGCGATCTGCGCGCCCCAGCCGCATACCTGGCGATCGTTCTGGCTCAGGGCCCGGGCCTGGGCGCCGAAGGCGGTCGTGGCCAGCAGGCAGCCAGCCACGGTTGCTAGAATTACGCGCATGTTGCTGTCCTAAGCATCTGAAGGAAAACGAAGTTTGCCCGCGCTTTCGACGCCTGGGGGCCAGCAGTTTGCCGTCAGGCGATGGCCATTTGCAGGCCATCGCGGGAACGCCAGCGCAACGATTGCAGGGCCAAGGCGGCAACCCACAACACGCTGATGCCGTAGTTGAGGCGCTGGTACAGGCCGAACAGTTCACCGCCTTGCGCGGCTTTGGCCATCAGCACCACGGTGATTATCGCCAGCACCGAGCACAGCAGCGACCACCTTCCCAGCCACGGGGAACCTGCCACGCGTTTGCCCAGCCAGATCCACAGCACGCTGGCCAGGGTCAGCGAGAGGAACATCAGCAGGCCGCTGAGGTTGTGCATCTGTTGCGAGAATGACGGCTCCAGCGGCGTGCAGCCCTGATCGCAGGGGAACCAGCCGGTACCCAGGCTGCCGACAGCGTGCAACAGCACCAGCCCGGCGCTCAACCGAGCCAGCCCCGAGTACCGCCAGCGCCGCGCCAGGCCCCAGGCGAACAGGCCGAAGAGCAACGCCAGGGGGAAGTTGTTGACCCAGGGCGAGAAGCCATGGGTCGGCGCGCCGACCGCGCCGAGCTGGCTCATGGCCTGCTGCAGATGGTCGTAGCCGGGATAGGCCAGGGCGGTCAGGCCAACCCCCGACAGCAGCCAGAGCGGGATGAGCAGGCCAGTGGCGAGCAGCAGGCGATCGAACGTCTTCATGCGGTTTCCTTCCTTGGAGAGAGCAGGTCGCAGCCTACAGCGCGGGCATGTCCGATGGCCAGGCTCAATCGCCAACGAGCAGCATCACCAACAGTACGCAGGCCAGCAGCGCCAGGTAGGCCCGGGCATGCACGTGGTCGGGGATGCGCCCCAGCAACGGCGCGGCCAGGTGCATGCCCAGCCAGGCGCCGACCGTCATCACCAGGGCGGCGCGCAGGTCTACCAGCCCTAGCAGGCCGGCGCCCAGGTCAGTCTGGTTGCTCGGTACCAGGGCATAGACCAGCGTGGCCGCCAGGGCCATGGGCAGCGACAGCGGATTGGCCATGGCGGTGGCGGTGCGCATGCTGGCGCCGCGGCGGCGCATCAGCGGCACGGTCATCACGCTGCCACCCACGCCGAGCAGCGCCGCCAGCGCGCCGATGGGCAGGCCGGCCAGGGTCGCGCTGGCATGGCTCATCGCAGCCCGGGCCTGCCCGCCTGTGCGGACAAAGCCCGGGCGCAGCCAGGCATCGAGCAGGCTGAGCAGCAGGTAGGCGATGAACAGCCCGCGCAGCCAGGCGCTGGTCACGTAAAGGGCGGCCCAGGCGCCGAGCAGGGCCCCGACGGCAATGGCCGGCGCCAGGGGCCGCACCAGGTCCCAGCGCAGGCTGCCGGCGCGGTGGTGGCGCCAGGTGGCCAGGGCGCTGCTGAAGATCATCACCGTGGCCGAGGTGGCCACGGCGATCTGCATGGCATGCTCCGCCACGGCCGTGCCGGCGCCGTGGCTGGTCAGCAGCAGGGCATAGAGCAGCGGCACGGCGAAGAACCCGCCGCCGAAGCCGAACAGCAAGGTGGTGACGCCGGCACACAGGCCGAACAGGCCAAGCAGGGGGTAGAGCATGGGAGCAGCCTCAGGGCCAGGACAGGGGCTCCCAGCGTAGGCGCCTGCCCCTTGGCCGGCTTGCGCCAGTTGGCCAATAATCATCGCATTACGGCCAGAGCCTGCTGTCATGCGCAATGTTCCCCTGTCCCAGATCGATGCCACCCCCCGTGCGGTACTGGCCATCGCCACTGATTATCCGCCCGACACCCTGTTGCCCAGGCATGTCCATCGCCGGGCGCAATTTCTGTATGGGATGAGCGGGCTGATGGAGGTGCTGACCGACGATGGCGCCTGGGTCATTCCACCCGGCAGCGGCGTGTGGATTCCTCCCGGCAAGCCGCACCAGGTGCGCATGCGCGGCGTGAGTACCCGCAGCCTGTACATCGAGCCGACAGCGGTGCCCCGGCCGGGCGCAGTGTGCGAGGCATTGCGGGTCGAGCCGCTGCTGCACCAGCTGTTGCTGGCCAGCGCGGAGGTGCCGGCCCTGCATGACGAGGCGGGGCGCGACGGCCTGCTGCTGGGGCTGCTGCTGCACGAGCTGGGCCAGGCCGAGCGCCTGCCGCTGTTCGCGCCGATGCCGACGGAGCCACGTTTGGCGGCCCTGTGCCAGGCGTTCCTGGCGCAGCCGTTGATCCATGCCCGCGCCGAGGCCTGGGCGCGTCAACTCAACTGCAGCCCGCGCACCTTCAGCCGGCGTTTTCGCGAGCAGACCGGGCTGTCGTTCGGCCAATGGCGCCAGCAGGCCTGCCTGATGGCGGCGGTGACACGCCTGGCGGCGGGCGAGGCGGTGACGGCCATCGCCCTGGACCTGGGCTACGAGAGCCCCAGCGCATTTTCCAGCCTGTACCGCAAGGTCATGGGCCACACGCCCTCGGCGGCGCGCCAGGGCGCATGAAAACCCGCCCGGACGTATGTGATCGTACAACTGCTTGCGCTATCATCGCGCCTGTCTTCCACAACCAGACAGACAGGGCATGACAGAGCAGCAGGTACAGGCACGGACCCGGCGCAAGCCACGCAGTCTGGCCCAGGAACTGGTCACGGTGCTGACCGAGCGCATTCGCAGCGGCCAGCTCAAGCGCGGCGACAAGCTGCCCACCGAATCGCAGATCATGGCCGAGGAAGGGGTCAGCCGCACCGTGGTGCGTGAGGCCATCTCGCGGCTGCAGGCCGCAGGCCAGGTCGAGACCCGCCACGGTATCGGCACCTTTGTGCTGGACGCCCCAAGCACCGGGGGTTTTCGTATCGACCCGGCGACCATCGTCACCCTGCGCGAGGTGCTGGCGGTGCTGGAGTTGCGCATTGCCCTGGAGATCGAGTCGGCGGGCCTCGCGGCCGAGCGTCGCAGCGACGAGCAACTGGCCGGCATGCGCGCCGCGCTGGACGAGCTCAACGAGGGCGCGGCCCATGCCTCGGATGCGGTGTCGGCGGACTTCCAGTTCCACCTGCGCATCGCCCAGGCCAGCGGCAATCACTACTTCGCCGACATCATCAATCACCTGGGCACCAGCATCATCCCGCGTACCCGGCTCAACTCGGCGCGCCTGGCCCATGACGACCAGGCGCATTACATGAGCCGGTTGATGCACGAGCACGAGGCGATCTACGAGGCTATCGCCCGACGCGATAGCGAAGGCGCCAAGATGGCCATGCGCATGCACTTGAGCAACAGCCGCGAACGCCTGCGCCAGGCCCATGAAGAGGCCGAGGCGCAGCGGGGCTGACTTCCGAGGTGGTCAAAAGCGTGGGAGCGGGCTTGCCCCGCGATGCCGGTATCAGGTCCGCTCCCACATCGTTTCCAATCGCGTTTCCAGATAATCAGACTGCCCCTTCGCTCCACTGTCCATTCACCAGCCGCCGCAGCCCCAACGGGTTGCCATCGCGCAACGCCTCCGGCAGTAAAGCCTGCGGGTAGTTCTGGTAGCACACCGGCCGCAGGAAGCGATCGATCGCCAGCGTTCCCACCGAAGTGCCACGGGCATCCGAGGTCGCCGGGTAAGGCCCGCCATGGACCATGGCGTCGCACACCTCGACCCCGGTCGGGTAGCCATTGACCAGGATGCGCCCGACTTTCTCTTCGAGCAGCGGCACCAGCCAGGCAAAGGCTTCGAGATCCTCCGGCTCGCCGATCAGCGTGGCGGTGAGCTGGCCGCGCAGGCCGAGCAGGGCGGCGCGCAACTGTGCCTCGTCGGCAACCTCCACGGCCACCGTGGCCGGGCCGAACACCTCCTCCTGCAGCAGCGGGTCGGCTTCTGCCAGCAGGCGGGCATCGGCCTTGAACAGCTGGGCGCGAGCCTGATCGCCTTGCTGCGGCTGGCCCGCCAGATGCTGGATGCCGGCGTGGGCCTGCAGATGTTCCAGGCCGCCGACATAACTGCGCAGGCCACCGGCATTGAGCAACGTCTGCCCGGCTTGCTGATCCAGGTGTCGGCCCAACTCGCCCAGCAGTTGGCTGAAGCCTGGGGACTGCAAGCCGATCACCATCCCGGGATTGGTGCAAAACTGGCCGGCGCCCAGGCACACCGAGCCTGCCAGTTCGCGGGCGATGGCCTCGCCGCGCTTGGCCAGGGCGCCGGGCAGGACGATCACCGGGTTGATGCTGGACATTTCGGCGAACACCGGAATCGGTTGCGGCCGCTCGGCGGCCATGCGGCACAGCGCGTCGCCGCCCTTCAGCGAGCCGGTGAAGCCGACGGCCTGGATGGCCGGGTGCTTGACCAGCCATTCGCCGACACCACCGCCGAACACCATGTTGAACACGCCCTTGGGCATGCCGGTGCGGTCGGCGGCGCGCAGGATGGCGCAGGCCACCAGGTCGGCGGTGGCCATATGGCCGCTGTGGGCCTTGAACACCACCGGGCAGCCTGCAGCAAGGGCCGCGGCGGTGTCGCCACCGGCGGTGGAGAAGGCCAGCGGGAAGTTGCTGGCACCGAACACCGCCACCGGGCCGACCCCGATGCGCATCTGGCGGATGTCCACCCGTGGCAGCGGCTGACGCTCGGGCAGCGCCAGGTCGATGCGCGCGCCGAGGTAGTCGCCGCGACGCAGCACCTGGGCGAACAGGCGCATCTGGCCGCTGGTGCGGCCGCGCTCGCCCTGGATGCGCGCGGCGGGCAGGGCGGTTTCACGGCAGACGATGGCGACGAAGTGGTCGTCGAGTTCGTCCAGTTCGGCGGCGATGGCTTCGAGGAACTCGGCGCGGCGGGCCGGGGGCAGTTGGCGGAACGCGCTGAAGGCGTCGGCGGCGGCGCGGGCGGCACGGTCGACTTCGCCCTCGGTGGCCTGGGCGAAGCTGTAGGGCAGGGCTTCGCCGCTGGTGGCGTCGAGGCTGTGCAGGCGTTGTGGGCCAAGGGCGCTGCGCTGGCCGGCGATGAAGTTGTGGCCGAGGATTTCGGGCATGGAATGCTCCTGTAGATGAATGGCTGGGTTCAGGGCCTGGGCGAGTGCTACGCACTCGTTTCGCCGGCAAGCCGGCTCCCACAGGGGGCGTGTTGTCGGCGAAGGGCTCAGGCACGCTTCGTCAGGTGATGGGGGCCGGATTGAACAGGGTGATGTCGTTGTGCAGCCGGTGCTGTTCGGCCCAGGTCTGCCTGCGGCCGCTGGCCACGTCCAGGTAGTAATGGAACAGCTCCCAGCCCAGCTCCTCGATGCTCGCCCGGCCGCTGGCGATGCGCCCGGCGTCGATGTCGATGAGGTCCGGCCAGCGCTGGGCCAGCTCGCTGCGGGTGCACACCTTGACCACCGGCGCCATGGCCAGGCCATAGGGCGTGCCGCGACCAGTGGTGAACACATGCAGGTTCATCCCGGCCGCCAGCTGCAAGGTGCCGCAGACGAAGTCGCTGGCCGGGGTGGCGCAGAAGATCAGGCCCTTGCGCGTTACCCGCTCGCCGGGCCCGAGCACGCCCTGGATCGCGCCGCTGCCGGACTTGACGATCGAGCCCAGGGCTTTTTCGACGATATTGGACAAACCGCCCTTCTTGTTGCCCGGCGTGGTGTTGGCGCTGCGATCGGCGGCGCCCTGCTGCAGGTAGCGGTCGTACCAGTCCATTTCGCGCACCAATGCTTCGGCGACCTCCGGCGTTTCGGCGCGGGAGGTGAGCATGTAGATGGCGTCGCGCACCTCGGTGACTTCCGAGAACAGCACCGTTGCGCCGGCGCGCACCAGCAGGTCGGCGGCATAGCCCAGCGCCGGGTTGGCGGTGATGCCGGAGAAGGCGTCGCTGCCGCCGCACTGCATGCCGAGGATCAGTTCGCTGGCCGGCACGCTCTCGCGGCGGCGCTGGTCGAGCTTTTTCAGGCGGGTCTCGGCCAGGGCCATGATCTGCTCGATCATCTCGCCGAAGCCCAGCGTCGCATCCTGCAGGCGGTATAGCCATGGCTCGCTGAGGTCCACAGACGGATCGCCGTCGTGCATCACCTGGCCGGCCTGGAGCTTTTCGCAGCCCAGGCTGATGACCAGCGCCTCGCCGCCTAGGTTGGGGTTGCGCGCCAGGTTGCGCACGGTGCGGATCGGGATGTAGGCGTCGCGGGCGCTGATCGCCACGCCGCAGCCGTAGCTGTGGGTGAGGGCGACCACATCGTCGACATTGGGGTAGCGGGGCAGCAGTTCGGCGCGGATACGCTTGACCGCATGGTCGAGCACGCCGGTCACGCACTGCACGGTGGTGGTGATGCCGAGGATGTTGCGGGTGCCGACGCTGCCGTCGGCGTTGCGGTAGCCCTCGAAGGTGAAGCCGTCGAGTGGCGGCAGGGCGGCGGGCACGGCGTCGCAGCGTGGCAGGCTGGCAAGCTCGGGCGCGGCCGGCATCGCCAGTTGATCTTCCTTGACCCAACTGCCCTGGCGCAGGTCGGCCAGGGCATGGCCGATGACCTGGCCATAGCGGCGCACCGCCTCGCCCTTGCGGATGTCCACGGTGGCGACCTTGTGGCTCTGCGGCACGCCCTCGACCAGGGTCAGGCCATCGGCAAAGCGCGCGCCTTCGCCCAGGCCGCCGTCGTTGACCACCACCACGACGTTGTCGTCGGGGTGCAGGCGCACGTAGCGGGGCGACTCGGAATGTTCGATCAACTGCATGGTCAGGCCCTTCTTGTCTTGTCTCTCAGGCGTGGTGCTGTCGCCGGCGCCGTTGGGCGCCGACGTGTCCGGCTTACTGGCGGGCCAGTTCGGCGTCGGGCGCAGGTTCGCGCTTGGGCGGCTCCTTGAGCTCGATGCGCTTGATCGGGCCGACGATCACCAGGTAGCTGAACACTGCCACCAGGGCGTTGGCGCCCACATACACCAGGGCCCATTTGAACGAACCGGTGGCGCTGATGATGTAGCCGATGACGATCGGTGTGGTGATCGAGGCGATGTTGCCGAAGGTGTTGAACAGCCCGCCCGACAGGCCGGCGATCTGCTTGGGCGAGGTGTCGGCGACCACCGCCCAGCCCAGGGCGCCGATGCCCTTGCCGAAGAACGCCAGGGTCATGAAGCCGACCACCATCCACTCGGCCTCGACGTAGTTGCAGAAGACCATGGTGGTAGACAGCAGCAGGCCGCAGACGATCGGCAGCTTGCGCGAGAAGGTCAACGAGTTACCGCGGCGAAGCAGCCAGTCCGACAGCACCCCGCCGAGCACCCCGCCGATGAAGCCGCATACCGCCGGCAACGAAGCGATGAAGCCGGCCTTGAGGATGGTCATGCCGCGCTCCTGCACCAGGTACACCGGGAACCAGGTGAGGAAGAAGTAGGTGATGGCGTTGATGCAGTACTGGCCGAGGTAAACGCCCAGCAGCATGCGGCTGGTCAGCAGCTGCTTGATGTAGCCCCATTTCGGGCCGTCGCCGCCGCGCTTCTGGTCCATGTCCACCAGGCCGCCGTTCTGTTCGATGTGCTCGAGCTCACTGCTGCTGATGCGTGGGTGCTGGCGCGGGTTGTAGAGGGTCTTCATCCACACCGCCGAGAACACGATACCCAGTACGCCCATGACCACGAACACATGTTCCCAGCCGAAGGTGAAGACGATCCAGCCCATGATCGGGGCGAACAGCGCGGTGGCGAAGTACTGCGCCGAGTTGAAGATCGCCGAGGCGGTACCGCGCTCCTGGGTGGGGAACCAGGCCGCGACGATCCGCGCGTTGCCGGGGAACGACGGCGCTTCGGCGAAACCCACCAGGAAGCGCAGGGTGAACAGCGTGACCACCGCCCAGGCCACCGGCAGCCCGCCGACGAAGCCCTGCAGCAGGGTGAACAGCGACCAGGTGAAGATGCTGAAGGCGTAGACGTTCTTCGAGCCGAAGCGGTCGAGCAGCCAGCCGCCGGGGATCTGCCCGGCCACGTAGGCCCAGCCGAAGGCGGAGAAGATGTAGCCGAGGGTGACCGCGTCGATGCCCAGGTCTTTCTGCAGGCTGGAGCCGGCGATGGCGATGGTGGCGCGGTCGGCGTAGTTGATGGTGGTCACCAGGAACAGCATCAACAGGATCAGGTAGCGTACATGCGTCTTTTGCGTCGCTTGCATGCTGGTTACTCCCACTCGTTATTTTTATACGGGGATTGGTTGTAGGCCGGAGCGGGGCGTCCCTGCTCCGGCGGCGGCTTTGGCAGGCCGCGGGGTGCTCGCTTATTGCGGGCCCATCTTGTCCATCAGCGCGGCGAGCATCTCGTACTCCTGCGCGGTGAGGTCGGTCAGCGGCGTGCGCACGAGGCCCGCGTCATAACCGGCGAGCTTCGCCCCGGCCTTGACGATGCTCACGGCGTAACCGGCCTTGCGGTTGCGGATGTCCAGGTACGGCAGGAAGAAGTCGTCGATCAGCTTGGCCACGGTGGCGTGATCGTCGCGGGCGATGGCGTGGTAGAAGTCCATCGCGGTCTTGGGCACGAAGTTGAACACCGCCGACGAATACACCGGCACGCCGAGCGCCTTGTACGCCGCAGCATACACCTCGGCGGTGGGCAGGCCACCCAGGTAGCTGAAACGATCGCCCAGGCGGCGACGAATCGACACCATCAGCTCGATGTCGCCCAGGCCGTCCTTGTAGCCGATCAGGTTCGGGCAACGCTCGGCCAGGCGTTCCAGCAGGTCGGCGTTCAGCCGGCAGACGTTGCGGTTGTAGACCACCACGCCGATGTTCACCGCCTTGCACACCGCCTCGACATGGGCGGCGACGCCGTCCTGGCTGGCTTCGGTGAGGTAGTGGGGCAGCAGCAGCAGGCCCTTGGCGCCCAGGCGTTCAGCCTCTTTGGCGTATTCGATGGCCTGGCGGGTCGAGCCGCCGACGCCAGCGAGGATCGGTACCGAGGTGGCGCAGGTGTCGACGGCGGTCTTGATCACCTGGCTGTACTCGCTGGCGGCCAGGGAGAAGAACTCGCCAGTGCCACCGGCGGCGAACAGCGCGCTGGCGCCATACGGGGCGAGCCATTCCAGGCGTTTGACATAGCCTGCGGGGTTGAAGTCGCCGGCCGCGTCGAAGTCGGTGACAGGGAACGACAGCAGGCCGTGGGAGAGGATGGATTGCAGTTCTTGTGGATTCATTGTTGTAGGCATCCTGTGGCGCTTGGAAGGAGGAGGTACCAAGGTGAGAGGTAAGTTATCGTACAACTTGTTCTGTGACTAGCCCTGTCCATGGATTTTCTGCGGGGTAGTGATCAGATCTGGCCTCAGCGCTTGGCCAGACCGCGCCTATAGTCATGGCGTGACAGCTCTGCCGGACTGGGGGAGCGGGCTTGCGCTGCGATAGGGGCGGCAAGACGACACGAGACCTTATGAGTCATCGTATCTCTATGAGGGGGAGAGGAAAAAAGATCGCGGAGACAGGCACAAGCCCGCCGCCCGCTTCCACGGGAGGTGTTCTGGGACCAGCAGAGGGTGACCGTGGGAAACGGGGGCGACCTTGCGCCGCCCCGCGATCAAAGCTAACGAAGCTTCAGAGGGTCAGGCGGCCTGGTTGCGCTTGACCTGGGACTTGCGGACCTGGGCGCGGCAGGCGTCGCCGAAGGCCTGGAACATCTTGATCGAGTCGGGGTTCTTCGCCGCCTGCCACTCCGGGTGCCACTGCACCGCGAACAGGAAGGGCGAGATGCTCGGGGCGTGGATCGCCTCGACCAGGCCATCCTCGGCATGGGCGATCGGCTCGATGCCGGCACCCAGGTTGCGCAGGCCCTGGCCGTGCAGCGAGTTGACGCGAATTTCGTCGCTGCCCAGGGTGTCGCGCAGCCAGCTGCCCGGCTTGATCTTGACGCCGTGCACCTGGGCGTACTGGACCTCGACCGGATCTTCCGGGTTTTCCCGGTGGTCGTTGAAGCCTGGCTCGGCGTAGACCTTCTGGTAGATGTCGCCACCGAGGGCCACGTTGATTTCCTGCATGCCGCGGCAGATGCCGAAGATCGGCAGGCCACGCTTGATCGCCGCCTTGACCAGCGGGATGTCGAACAGATCGCGGTCCTTGTCCTGGCCCTTGCCGGGCGTCTGGTTGTCCTGGCCGTAGAGGGCCGGGTCGATGTTGCTGCCGGCACCGGTCAGGTACACGCCGTCGGCCATGTCCAGGTAGGTCTCGAGGTCTTCGACGCCGCAGCAGGTGGGCACCAGGACCGGGACACAACCGGCGAACTCGACCAGCGGGGAGATGTATTTGTGGGTCATGACCTGATAGTCATGGCCTTTGCGCTCTTGGCTGCCCATGGTCATCAGGACGACGGGTTTGCGCAGGGAAGGTTGCTTGTTGCCAATGTTGCTGTTGGACATATGTCACCTTGAGACAGGGCATGCCTGTCGTTGTTGTGCAGGCGCACGGCCGGGGCCTTGAGTGCTGCCTGAAGCCCCGAGCACTGCCGGCTCGCCCTGCAGGCGATGTCGGTCGGGGCCTGACTCATAGCTTGCCAGAGCCGTTCGATATGTCAAACGAGTGACGAAGCCTCAAGCCGCCATTTTACGGGGGCTGTAGGCCGTCGGAGCCTTGAGTGACAAGGGTTTGGCGCAAGCGAGGTCAATAATATTTAACGACGCAGTCGGCTCTTTGCACCAATGCAATGTCATGCAGGCATGCTCCGCAAGATCATTACGCTCAGCCCAGCCCAGCCCAGCTTTTGCCTTTGCCCTTGCTGTTGCTTCTAAGCGCGCGATAGTTCAGGCGACACAAATTGCGACTTCAGGAGGCCGAACGGAGGGCTTGCGCAGGGAGGTGACGGGCATGGATGCCCGTCAAGCGCCGATCAGGCCATGGATGGCCCGTCGGCGCGTCCTCCCGGAGCGAGCCCGGAGTGAGGGGACCCCGGAGCGAAGCGTAGGGGCCGGATGAACGGAGCCGAACGGTTTTGCCTCCTTTTCCCAAGAGAAAAGGAGGTCGCCGTAAAGGCGAAAAGGTGACTGTGCGTCGACATGGCGAATGAATGCGCATATAACTTTCAAAACATACGCTGTGTAAGTCAAAGTCAAAGTCAAAGTCAAAGTCAAAGTCAAAGTCAAAGTCAAAGTCAAATGCGATTGGTGTGGGTTTTTACAGTTGTAAGCGCATTCATTTGCTATAATGACGAATAGTCACCCTTTCGCCACCCGTGAACTGACCCCCGAAAGTTGGACACCTGATCCCCAACCGGAGGGTGTTCCATGACGAAATACAACCTGGCACTCAAGCAGGCACTCATCGAAGAGTGCCTTTCTGCCCGCAGTGTTCATGAGGTGGCGCTCAAGCATGACCTGAGTCCATCGCTGTTACGCCGCTGGGTAAAGGGCTACGAGCAACACGGTGCAGCCGGTTTGATTGCTAAGTACAGCCACTACGACGCGCAGTTCAAATTGAAGGTTTTGCAGTGCATTGAGCAAGACGGACTATCTGCTCAGCAAGCTTGCGTGCAGTTTGATATCCGCGGCCCGAGTAGCATCAGGCAATGGAAAAGGTTGTACGATACAGGCGGAGTAGAAGCCCTTCACCCGCGCCGTACCCGAGAGTTCAGCATGCCCCGCAAGCCATCAAAACAGTCCAGCACAAGCCCGCCCACTCCAGCGGACAGCGAGCTGACACCAAAGCAAATGCTCGAAGAGCTGGAATACCTGCGCGCGGAGAATGCTTATCTAAAAAAGCTCGATGCCTTAATCCAAGCGGACCCTCGAACTGCGCAGGCAAGAAAACGCAGGCTATCCAAGGATTGAGGCACGGGCATCGACTTGCTCTGCTGCTACGTGCTGCAGGGCTGGCACGCAGTACCTTTTATTACCAAAGCAAAGTGCTGGTGGCTGACAAGCATGCTGCTCTCAAAGAGCGCATCAACAGCCTCTATCACGGACATAAGGGGCGGTACGGCTATCGTCGCATCACTGCGGCCCTCGGGCACAATGGCGAGGTGGTCAACCACAAGAAGGTGCAGCGACTGATGCAGTTAATGGACCTCAAATCTCTGGTAAAAGTTAAGAAATATCGCTCGTACCGAGGCTCCGAGGGGGTTGTTGCATCTGATCTACTCAAACGCAAATTCAAGGCAGAAGCCCCCAATCAGAAATGGGCAACCGACGTGACAGAGTTCAAGGTAAAGGGGCAGAAGCTGTTTCTCTCACCTGTGATGGACCTGTACAACGGCGAGATCCTTGCTTATCAGATCAACCGGCGTCCTGAGTTCAAGATGGTTTCGACAATGCTGGAGCAAGCCTTCGAGCGGTTGAATCCAGGTGACAAACCGGTACTGCATTCCGATCAAGGCTGGCAGTATCAACAGCCAACTTACCGGCATATGCTGGCTGGGAAGAATATCGAGCAGAGCATGTCGCGTAAGGGCAATTGCCTGGACAACGCCGCCATGGAAAGCTTTTTCGGCACGCTCAAGAGCGAGTTTTTCTACCTGGAATCGTTTGAGAGTATTGAGCAACTGGCATCAGGGCTGGAGGATTACATCGCCTACTACAACCAAGAACGCATCAGTCTCAGACTGAATGGCTTGAGTCCGGTAGAATTCCGAACCCAAGCGCTGGCCGCATAGCATTACCTGTCCAACTTTCGGGGGTCAGTTCACCGGCGAGTCACTTTTTGTCAAACGCGACAAAAAGTAACCAAAAAACGCTGCGCTCCATTCATCCGGCCCTACGCTTCGCTCCGGGTTCCCTCACTCCGGCCTTGCTCCCGGGAGGACCGCGCTGAACGCCCCATCCTGGGGCGCAGCGCTTGACGGGCATCCATGCCCGTCACCTCCCTCCGCAAGACCTGCGTTCGGCCTCCTGAAGTCGCGAAGTTACGGGCGGCGCCTGGGCTGACGCAGCTGTCGCTAGTGGGCTGTGGGGGAACCTTCTGATCGCCAAAGCCAAAGCCAAAGCCAAAGCCAAAGCCAAAGCCCGGGGCTGGAGATTTGAACGCACGGCCGGAAGGCCTAAAGGCTGAACCGCCCCACCATGCCCCGCAACTGCTGCCCCAAGTGCTCCAGTTCCCCGCTTGAAGCAGCGGTCTGCTCACTGGCTGCACTGGTCTGGTCCGACACATCACGTACATTGATCACGCTGCGGTTGATCTGCTCGGCAACCACGCTCTGTTGCTCGCTGGCCGTGGCGATCTGTTGGTTCATGCCCTGGATGCTCGATACCGTTTCGGTGATCTGCCCCAGCGCGGCACCCGCCTTGCGGCTGAGCTCGACACTCTGCCCGGTCAGGCTCTTGCTGTCGTCGAGCAGGCCGGTGACCTCGTCGGTACCACGGTGCAGGCTGTCGATCAGCAGCTCGATTTCCTCGGTCGACTGCTGCGTGCGTTGGGCCAGGCCGCGCACTTCGTCGGCCACCACGGCGAAGCCACGCCCGGCTTCCCCCGCCCGGGCTGCTTCGATGGCGGCGTTGAGCGCCAGGAGGTTGGTCTGCTCGGAAACCGACTTGATCACATCTAGAATCGATCCGATGCGCTGGCTTTCACCGGCCAGGTGGCCCATCGCGGTGAGGCAGCGGTCCATCTGGCTTGCCAGTTGCTCGATGCGGGCGATGGCTTCAGCCACCACCTGATCGCCCAGCTGTGCCTGATGATCGGCGGTGGTTGCCGCTAGCGAGGCTTGTTCGGCGTTCTGCGCGACTTCCTGTACCGTGGCGCTCATCTGGTTCATGGCCGTGGCCACCTGATCGGTCTCTTCGCGCTGCTGGCTGATGCGCTCGCGCGTATCCACGCTGGCGCAGGCCAGCTCTGCCGCTGCCTTGGACAACTGGCCGACGCCCTGATCGATGCCGCCGAGCAGCTCGCGCAGGCTCAAGGTCATCTCGCGCATGCTGGTTTGCAGCTGGCCCATCTCGTCACGGCGGTGCACCGTCTGTACCTGGCTGAGATCGCCACGGGCGATGCGCGCGGCCTGGGACAGCACCTGGCGCAGAGGTAGGGTGACCTGCCGGGTGATCAGCCAGGCGGCCAGGATGCCGAACACCAGCGCCAACACGGCCACGCTGGTCAGCAACGAACGGTCGGCCAGGGCCTCGTTGTCGCGCTGTTCGACCTTGCGCTCGCTCAGTTCAAGGCTCACGGCCTGCAGTTCGTCGCCCATTTTCTCCATGCCGTCCTGCAATTGCTCAACCTTGAGCGCGGCCTCGCGGTATTGGCGCAGGGTGTCGCGGTAGCGGTCCAACTCCACCTGTGGCCGCTGGGTCAATGTGGCGGGCAGTTCCAGTGGGGCAATGGCCCGTAGCAACTGCCCCAGGCTGACGTTCGCCGCCTGCAGCGCGGCATCGCCCATGCTGGCGAAACTGTCCTGGGGCGAGTAGGTATAGGCCGGCACCTGGCTTTGCTGGCTGGCGGACTCGATATGGCGGCCCAGGGTATCCATAAGCCCGACTACGCTGCCTTGCTGGCCATCGCCGGGCAGCTTGAGCAAGGCCTGGGTCTGCAGTTCGTCGATCACGGCTTCGAGCACGCCTGCCTGCGCCTGCATCGCCGCACGCAAGCCTTCGCGGCTGTCCACGGTGCCTTGCAGGATGGCGAAGTCGGCCTTCAGGCGCTGCAGCAGCTGCAGTTTCTGGTTCAGCATCTGCCGCGACGAATCGACGCCGCTGCGTTGTTGCAGCAGGGTCAGGCGGTCGTGCAACTGCTCCAGGATGGTCGCGATGCGGGCCTTGCTGACGTCGTCGGCAAGCACCCGGTAAGTGATGCGCTCGGCACGCAGGTCACGGGTCAGGTCGTTGAGTTGACCGATGTCGCCGAGCTGCTCCGAGCGCTGGATGGCGCCGTCCAGGGCGCGCCAGCCGCTGAGCGTGGTGGCCAGGGTGAGCAGCAGCACCACGGCGAAACCGAGGGCGAGCTTGAGCCCGACGCCGAGGTTGCCGAGCTGACGATCAAGGTATCCGAACATGGCAGGTCTCCGTCCAATTGAGAAATGGCCATAGCGCTATGTTGCCGCTATGACCCTTGCTCATCGGCAGGGAGTCCGTCGGACTGGACCTGTAAATAGGGTAGGAAAAGTCCTTGCGGGCTGAAGGGCAAAACCTACAGCCCGCAAACCGCAGTCTAGAGCCTGAAACGTCCTACCAGACCCTGCAGGTGAGTCCCCAGGCGCGCCAGCTCGACGCTGGAACTTGCCGTCTCCTCGCTGGCCGCGGAGGTCTGGTCGGAGATATCGCGCACGTTCATCACGCTGCGGTTGATCTCCTCGGCCACGGCGCTCTGTTGCTCGGCGGCGGTGGCGATCTGCTGGTTCATCGACTGGATCGACGACACGGTGCGGGTGATGGTGCCCAGCGAATCACCGGCGCGGCGCGTCAGTTCCACGCTGCTGTCGGTGAGGGCGCGGCTGCTGTCCATGACACCGGCCACGCGCTCGGTGCCGTTTTGCAGGCTGGCAATCAGCTCCTCGATCTCTTCGGTGGACTGCTGGGTGCGCTGGGCCAGGCTGCGCACTTCGTCGGCGACCACGGCGAAGCCACGGCCTGCCTCGCCCGCACGGGCCGCTTCGATGGCTGCGTTGAGCGCCAGCAGGTTGGTCTGCTGGGCCACCGACTTGATCACATCGAGCACACTGCCGATCTTGTCGCTCTCGGCCTTGAGCTGGTTCATCGCTTCGCTGGAGTTGACCACTTCGCTGGCCAGGCGCTCGATCTGACTGATCGCCTCGCCCACCACCTTGTCACCCTCGCGGGCCTGCTGGTCGGCCATCAGCGCCGCTTCCGAGGCCTGTTCGGCGTTGCGCGCCACTTCCTGGACGGTGGCGGCCATCTCGTTCATGGCGGTGGCGACCTGGTCGGTCTCGACTTTCTGGTTGTTGACTCCGGCGCTGGTCTGCTCGGTGACCGCCGACAGTTCCTCGGCAGCACTGGCGATTTGCGTCACGCCGTCGCCGATGCCGCCGATCAGTTCGCGCAGGCTCTGGGTCATGCGCTGCATGCTGGCCTGCAATTGGCCCAGCTCGTCGCGCCGGTCGGCCTTGAGGTCCTGGCGCAGGTCGCCACCGGCCACGCGTTCTGCGGCGGCGAGGGTCTGGCGCAGGGGCACGATGATCTGCCGGGTAATGGCGAACGCGGCGAGCACGCCCAGCAGCAAGGCCAGCGCCGTGGCACCGGCCAGCAGGGTCTTGGCCTGCTGGGTGCCCTGATCGCGCACGGTTGTTTGCGAAACGGTCATTGCCTGGCTGGCGTCCAGCAGCACCTGGCCCTGTGCGGACATGCGCGTCAACGCTTGCTCGCTGGCGGCCTGGGCATTGCCGAACTGGTTCACCGCGTCGCGGTAGGCGGCCAGCGCGCTGGCGGCGTCGTCCAGGCTGGCGGCGAACTCGGCCGGGAGCCTGGCGGGCAGGGCCTTGAGCACGGTCAGGGCCTGGTCGATGGCAGTGAGCGCGGTCTGCTGGAATTCGGCCTTGCCGCTGTAGGTGTAGCCGCGTACCTGGAAGCGCGCCTGCTGCAGCAGCGCCGCGACCTGCACAGCTTCCTGGTACTGCTGGATATCCCCGCCCTGCAACAGGCGCTGCTGGACCTTGCCGATCAGGTCGGCGGCCTTGTCGGCGCTGTCGCCCAGGGTGCCGCGGCTGGCCTCGCGGCGCTGGCCGGCCTGCCTGAGCTCGGCGAAGGCTTGCTGGTATTGGCGTACGGCGTCCTGTTGCTTGTCCAGACGCTGGCGGTCGGCGGGCAGTTCGATCTGGCCGATCATGAGCTGTACTTGGCGCTCAAGATTGGCCAGGGCCTTCTCCAGCTCGGCCACGGAAGCGTCATCACGGCTGCGCTCGTAGGCCAGGCGGGCGAGACGCAGGTCCTGGGTGTACTGGTGGATCACCGAGATGTTGCCGAGCTTGTCGCCACGGCTGGTGACGCTGTCGATGCCCAGCCAACCGGTGAAGGTGATGCCCAGGGTGAGCAGCAGCACCAGGCCGAAGCCGATCCCCAACTTGCGATTGACGCTTACATTTCCCAATGACTGGGCAAACCAACGGTACATAGACGACTCCCCGGCGCGTGGCAGTGCGGATTATTGTTTTGTTGCATAGGGCATCGGCGCACGGCGGGGAAACTTGATGGGAAAAAGCTGACCGCTCTGTCAGAAAATTCGCGAAAGCAACGCTGTTACAGCCGTCTCCACACGTAGGATCCTATCCCCCAATTGCACAGGCTCCAGGCCAGCCTTGCCCAGCAGCTCGACTTCATAGGGGATCCAGCCGCCCTCCGGGCCGATCGCAAGCGTCACCGGGCCTTCAACGGCTCGTGGGCAAGCGAGGTAGGGGCCGGGATGCCCGACCAGGCCGAGAGTGCCGGCGGCGATGGCGGGCAGGCGGTCGTCGACGAACGGCTTGAAGCGCTTCTCGATGATGACCTCGGGCAACACGGTGTCGCGGGCCTGCTCGAGCCCGAGGATGAGGTTCTCGCGAATGCTCTCGGGGTTGAGGAATGGCGTCTGCCAGAAGCTTTTCTCAACCTTGTAGCTATTGACCAGGATCAGCCGCGGCACGCCCAGGGTGGCGACCGTCTGGAACAGCCGGCGCAGCATCTTCGGGCGCGGCACGGCCAGCACCAGGGTAAGCGGCAGTTTGGCCGGTGGTGTCTGGTCGAAAGTCACCTGCAGTTCGGCTTCGTGATGCTCGAGGCGCACGACCTCGGCCTTGCCCATCAAGCCGTTTACGCGACCCACGCGCAGGCTGTCGCCCACCGCCACGCGATGGATCTCCTGCATGTGGGTGAAGCGGCGATCGGCCAGGACAACACGGTCGGCCGACACGAAGTCGGCCTCTTCAAGGAGCAACAGATTCACGGTTGGGTCGCAGGCGGCTGGTCGTTGTGGTCGTTGCCGGTTTCTTCATGGGCGTGGCTGCGCTTGCGGATCAGGCTGCCGCACAGCACGCCGACCTCGAACAGCATCCACATCGGCACGGCCAGGAGGGTCTGGGAGAAGATGTCCGGTGGGGTGAGGATCATGCCGACCACGAAGCAGCCGATGATCACGTACGGGCGGATCTTCTTCAGGTACTGCACGTCGACCACGCCAATCCACACCAGCAGCACTACCGCCACGGGGATTTCGAAGGCGACCCCGAAGGCGAAGAACAGGGTCATGACGAAGTCGAGATAGCTGGAAATGTCGGTCATCATCGACACGCCTTCGGGCGTGGCGCTGGCGAAGAAGCCGAAGATCAGCGGGAACACCAGGAAATAGGCGAAGGCCATGCCGGCGTAGAACAGGAAGATGCTCGACACCAACAGCGGGATGGCGATGCGCTTTTCATGGCGGTACAGGCCGGGGGCAATGAAACCCCAGATCTGTTGGAGGATGAACGGGATTGCCAGGAACAGCGAGACGATCATGGTCAGCTTGAACGGCGTCAGGAACGGCGAGGCCACATCGGTGGCGATCATCGTCGCGTTGGCCGGCAAGTGCTCGCGCAGCGGCGCCGAGACCAGGGTGTAGATCTGCTGGGCGAAGGAGAACAGCCCGGCGAAGATCAGGAAGATGGCGGCGACGCAGCGCAGCAGGCGGGTGCGCAGCTCGGTCAGGTGCGAGACCAGCGGCATCGGCTGGTCGGTTTCCGGATTCTCGCTCATGGGGCTCGCGGCGGTTGTGGCGGTTCGGAGGGTGGGGCTGCGGCCGGCTGCGCGGGCGCTGCGTCGGCGGCAGGCGTGGCGGGCGTTTCAGCGTTTGCTGGCGGCTGTGTGGGCGGCGTCAGCGGATTGAGGATGCGCTTGGCCTCCTGCTCCATCTGCAGGATGTGCTCGTTGTGCAGCTGGCGGCGGATGTCGTCGGCGCCGATCTCGCGCTCGACTTCCATCTTGATCGCGTTGAAGCTGCGCTTGAGGCGACCGATCCACAGCCCGGCAGTGCGCGCGGCTCCCGGCAGGCGCTCAGGGCCGAGCACCAGCAGGGCGACCAGGCCGACGAGCAGCAGCTCGCTGAAACTGATACCGAACATGGGTCAGTCTTTCCGCTGCGGCTCTTGAACCGGCTGGGCCTGGCCCTCGATGGTGTGGCCCTGGGCCTGCTGCGCGGTGTTCTGCACAGGCGGAACGGGCTGCGCCGGCGGTGGGGCCTGCTCGGCCGGCTTGGCTTCTTCTTCGTTCATGGCCTTGCGGAAGCCCTTGATCGATTCGCCCAGGTCGCTGCCGAAGTTCTTCAGTTTCTTGGTGCCGAACACCAGCACCACGACGACCAGCAGGACGATCCAGTGTTTCCAGTCAAAAATACCCATTTCGTACTCCTGAAAAATGTATGTCAGCCGGAACCGGCGCTATCGCGGGGCAAGCCCGCTCCTAAAAATACGCGCGGTCAGGCCTGGGGCTGACGGGCGGCCTTCTCGTCATGGCCGGAAAGGCCGAAGCGGCGCTCCAGTTCGTCCAGCACCGCCTGCGGATGCTGGCCCAGCGCGCTGAGCATGACCAGGCTATGAAACCACAGGTCCGCGGTCTCGTAGATGACATCGCTGTAATCCTTGCTGATGGCGGCATCCTTGGCGGCGATGATGGTCTCGATGGACTCTTCGCCGAGCTTCTCGAGGATCTTGTTCAGGCCCTTGTGATGCAGGCTGGCCACGTAGCTGCTGTCGGGCGCCGCGTGCTTGCGTTCTTCCAGCACCTCGGCGAGGCGGTCTAGCGTGTCGCTCATGTCAATGCCCTGCGCTATAGATGGCGTCCGGATCCTTGAGGACCGGATCGACGATTTTCCACTGGCCGTCTTCGAACACGCGATAGAAGCAGCTTTCGCGGCCGGTATGGCAGGCGATATGGCCCAGTTGCTCGACCATCAGGATGATCACGTCGGCGTCGCAGTCCAGGCGCATTTCGTGCAGCTTCTGCACATGGCCCGACTCTTCGCCCTTGCGCCACAGCTTGCCTCGCGAGCGCGACCAATAGATGGCGCGATGCTCGGCGGCGGTCAGGGCGAGGGATTCACGGTTCATCCAGGCCATCATCAGCACGCGCCCGGTCTTGTGGTCCTGGGCGATCGCCGGTACCAGGCCATCGCTGTTCCACTTGATCTCGTCCAGCCAGTCTTTCATCGTCGACTCCAAACCGGGCCCGCTCCCGTACCGGGCCCCTGTGCGCTAGTGTGCCAGCCGGCGGCGCGGCTGGCTATCGGCGCACGATCAGGTACAGGCCCGCTGCCAGCATCAACCACGCAGGCCAAGCGGCCGGGGCGCTGAGGCTGACCGCGCCGGCCGCCAGGGTGGCGCCACCGCCGAGCAGCCCGGCGCCAAGCAGGCGCAGCGCCCAGTTGTCGCCGGCGCGGCGGCGCTCGGGCAGTTGTGGGTCGTGCAGGTGCGGTTGCGACAGGCGTTCGAGCAGGTCGCGGGTCATGTCGGCCAGGTGCGGCAGTTGCTCGGCCTGGCTGTAGAGGTTGCCGATTACCGCTTTCGGGCTCATGCGCTCGCGCATCCAGCGTTCGAGGAAGGGCTTGGCGGTGCTCCACAGGTCCAGGTCGGGGTAGAGCTGGCGGCCCAGGCCTTCGATATTGAGCAGGGTCTTCTGCAGCAATACCAGCTGTGGCTGGACCTCCATGTTGAAGCGTCGGGCCGTCTGGAACAGGCGCATCAGCACCTGGCCGAAGGAGATGTCCTTGAGCGGCTTTTCGAAGATCGGCTCGCACACGGTGCGGATCGCCGCTTCGAACTCGTTGACCTTGGTCTGCGCCGGTACCCAGCCCGAATCGATATGCAGCTGGGCCACGCGGCGGTAGTCGCGCTTGAAGAAGGCGATCAGGTTGCGGGCCAGGTAGTCCTGGTCCTCGGCAGTGAGGCTGCCGACGATACCGCAGTCGATGGCGATGTATTGCGGGCTCCACGGCTTGACCGTGCTGACGAAGATGTTGCCGGGGTGCATGTCGGCATGGAAGAAGCTGTCGCGGAACACTTGGGTGAAGAACACCTCGACGCCGCGCTCGGCCAGCATCTTCATATCGGTGCGCTGGTCGGCGAGCGTCGCCATGTCGGTGACCGGCACGCCATAGATACGCTCCATCACCAGCACCTTGGGCCGGCACAGGTCCCAGTAGACCTGGGGTACGTACATCAGCTCGGAGCCTTCGAAGTTGCGCCGCAGCTGGCTGGCGTTGGCGGCCTCGCGCAGCAGGTCGAGCTCGTCGTAGATGGTCTTTTCGTAGTCGCCGACGATTTCCACCGGGTGCAGGCGACGGGCATCGGCCGAGGCGCGCTCGGCGGCCTTGGCGATCAGGAACAGCCAGGCCAGGTCCTGGGCGATGACCGGTTTCAGGCCTGGGCGCACCACCTTGACCACCACTTCCTCACCGCTCTTCAGGCGTGCGGCGTGTACCTGGGCCACCGAAGCCGAGGCCAGCGGCTCAACGTCGAAACGGCTGAACACCTCGCCCACCTTGGCACCGAGCTGTGCTTCGATCAGCGCCACGGCGTGCTGCGGGTCGAAGGGTGGCACGCGGTCCTGCAGCAGCATCAGCTCGTCGGCGATGTCGGTGGGCAGCAGGTCGCGGCGGGTGGAGAGCAACTGGCCGAACTTGATGAAGATCGGCCCCAGGTCCTGCAGCGCCAGGCGCAGGCGTGCGCCGCGGCTCAGCTCCAGGGGCTTGCGCGGCAACCAGCGCCACGGCATCAGCAGGCGCAGGCTGGCCAGCCACCAGGGCAGCAGGGGTTGTTCGAACAGCAGGTCATCGAGGCGGTAGCGGATCACGACGCGCTGGATGCGCAACAGACGGCGGACGGCGAGCAGCTTCATGCGTTATCGCTGGTATCAAGAGTGTGGGCGAGGCGGCGCAGGCGTGCCTCGAGGCGTTCGATATCGACCTTCAGCGTATCGAGTTCGCTGAATGCCGCTTCGGCTTCGCGTTTGCCGACCAGGGTACGCGATTCCTCGGCCAGGTACTCGGACAGATTCTCGCCGAAGCGGGCCAGGCCCTGGCGGGTCCAGCGCGCGCGCAGGCGCAGGTGGCCGGCGAGCAGCGCGGTGGGCACCGGCCCCAGCCAACGCTGCAACTCGTGTTCCCAGTCCAGTTCCAGGTCCTGCAGGATGCCGAACAGGTCGAGCAGCACGGCGCTGTCGCCATGCAGCTCGACCTGGGGGCTGTGCAGTACCGCGGTCTTGTCTTTGGCCAGCGCCAACTGCGCCAGGCGCCCGGCGGGGGCGCGCAGGGTGCAGTCGACCTCGCTTTCCCAATGGGCGGCAAGCATCAGGCCTTCCTCGTCGGGCAGCACGAACAGCTTCAGGGCCGGCTGCACGCAGTCGATCTCGATCACCTTGCCTTCCAGCGCCGCCAGGCGCGGGAGGGCGGTGCTGTCCAGGCGCAGGACACGGTTGAGCCCGTGCTCGACGCTGGCGAGCAGGCCGGCCAGGAGCATCAGGGCTTGATCCCCCGGTGCACGGCGACGATACCGCTGGTCATGTTGTGGTAGGTGACGCGGTCGAAGCCGGCCTCGACCATCATGCTCTTGAGCGTTTCCTGGTCGGGGTGCATGCGGATCGATTCGGCCAGGTAGCGGTAGCTTTCCGAGTCGTTGGTGATGAGCTTGCCGGCCAGCGGCATGAAGGCGAACGAGTAGGCGTCGTAAGCCTTGGACATCAGCTTGTTGGTCGGCTTGGAGAACTCCAGGATCAACAGGCGGCCACCGGGCTTGAGCACGCGCAGCATGGAGCGGATGGCCGCATCCTTGTGCGTCACGTTGCGCAGGCCGAAGGCGATGGTCACGCAGTCGAAGTGGTTGTCCGGGAACGGCAGCTTTTCAGCATCGGCCTGGACGAATTCGATATTGCCGGACACGCCGCGGTCGAGCAGGCGGTCGCGGCCGACCTTGAGCATCGATTCGTTGATATCGGCCAGCACCACCTGCCCGCTCGGGCCGACCAGGCGCGAGAACTTGGCGGCCAGGTCGCCGGTGCCACCGGCGATGTCCAGCACGCGGTTGCCGCTGCGCACCCCGGACAGCTCGATGGTGAAGCGCTTCCACAGACGGTGCATGCCGCCGGAGAGCACGTCGTTCATCAGGTCGTACTTGGCGGCCACCGAGTGGAAGACCTCGGCGACTTTCTTCGCCTTCTGGCTCTCGGGAACGTCCTGGTAGCCGAAGTGGGTGGTGGGTTCGGCGTGGTCGCCTTTGCGCTGGTCGGTCATATCGCTTCACCAGAAAAAAATTACGGCCATTCTAGGGGCTACGGGCGGATTTGTCTTGGCGGGGTGTGTCATGCAAAGGGGGCGGGCATAATGGCGATTATGTCTTCATATCCAGGATCACCCGCATGACCCAGATCAGCGTCGAACGCAAACACTCCCTCGGCCGTGAAGCCGCTCGCGCCAAGGCGCAGGCGCTGGTGGAAAAGCTGACCCGCGAGTACGACCTCAAGGCCAGCTGGAACGGTGATCGTGTCGATGTGAAACGCAGCGGCGCCAACGGCAGTGTGCATATCGGTGAGGACACCATCCGCGTCGAGCTCAAGCTGGGCATGATGCTGTCGATGATGAGCGGCACCATCAAGGGCGAGATCGAGCGGGCGTTGGACAAGGCGCTGGCCTGACGCCCGCTGCTGTCAGTTGTCGGGGAACGGGATCAGGTCGTCGATCTGCTCCAGACGTAGATCACCTCTATAGATCTCATTGCGCTCTGCCGGGGCCAATGCACGTTCCAGGCGCTCGTCGCGACTCATGGCGTCCGGGAACTTCAAATGGCCTTTGGCGAAGCGCCGGGCATCGACATTGGCAGTGGTGTAGTGGAAATGCGCTTCCCAGAGCTTCTGCCTGGGTTGCAGGCGATAAATGTCATACACATCCAGAAAATCGTTGGCCTTGAGCTTCTTGCGGCTTCGGGTCAGCTTGATCTCGATTTCGCCCGCCCCCACCAGGAAACGCAGGGCTTTGCTATCCGGCTGCAGGGTGCCAAGGTAGGCGATGGTCAAGAGCCGTTTCTTTTCTGCCTGTACCTCGGCAATCGCCTGATCCAGCCTGGTGGCGAGTGAATGCCCTTGATCCGGGCCGTTACGCAAATCCTTTGCGGTGTTGGTCATGTCCTGAATGTAGAAATCAAGCTGGTCTCTTAGGTCGTTTGGGGTCTTCAAATAGCGGGAGGCGTGGGTGAGCCTGGCATTCTGCTCATCTAAAAGGTAGTTGCCGGTGCGGCGCAGGCGAGCGTAGTTAGGTGTTGGCGCTCTTTGCTTTACATCTTCCCAGCGATCACCTTCAGGCTGATAGCGCGCAATGGTCTGTCCTGTCAGCGGATCGATCTGCACGGCTTCACTGCCTTCCTCGGTCTGCTCGACGACCAGTGATCTGCCGTGGGTGGTGCGGATTATTTTGCGTCTCGCTGGCCGCACCTTGTGCGTCGTCAATTGCGGTTCGAACACTGCCTCCGGCGTATCCGCCGCAGCAGAAACATGGGCAAGGTCATTCTCGGCCAGGGTTATTAGGGCATTCAGTTCAGCGATGTATTCATTTAGCCTGCTGCTGTCTATTGCCGGAAGATCACCTGATAGCAAATATTCGGCATTGCTCCGTGACAGTTTGTATTCGCTCAGCGCGCTCTCCAGCGGTTCCTTCTGCGCTTGCGGCTCCAGGCGGGCAGCGGCCAGGCTGTCGTGGCTCAGCAGCGCTTCGTGGAGTTGTTTGCTGCGCAAGGTCTTTTGCAATAACAGGGTGGATTCGAAGTTTTCCGCGGTCAGCTGGCCTCGCTTCACCACCAACTGATGCAAGTCGCTCAAGATCTGGGCTCGAACGATCAGTGTCGAGTATCGTCGGGTGTTGATGATGTGATCGAGCACCTTGCGTTTGCCCGGGAACTGGATCTGTCCATCTGCTAGAGCCTCGCTGAGGTCCTGGTCAAGCCGTTGGCTGACGTTGAAAATGCGTCTATGGACACCCAAGGCCGCCTCGACGTTCTTGCTGTACTCCAGATACAGCGCTGCTTGTTGCTGGCCGAAAGGCAGTTGCTGAAGCTGACGCGACTGGTTCTTGAGTGTGTCGTAGTCATTCATTTCTAGCAGGCGGCGGAATTGTTGCACGTCGGCGGTCAACAACTGTTCCGACCACTGGCCGCGGGCATAGGATGCTGCACCCTTGGGATCGAACCTGGCATATTTCGGGTCGCTCATGCGGGCGTACAGCTGCATCTGGTCCTTTATCAACCCGGCCTGTTTTTCAAAAGTGCGTGCCAGTACATCCAGGTTGTCCCGTGCCTCGTTGCGCAGGGCTCGTAGTGCCTGCCGCCGTATCTGCATACCTTCCGGCAGGTCGTCCGGGGCGACGCCGGGGTAATCGTTCAGAGCCTGGTCGAATGCCGAGTGTGCTTCGTCATACGGTTTCACCCGCTCAAGACAGCGCTCGACCAACGTTACTGTGCTGGTGAGTTGTTGGTCATTCGCCACTCGGCGTTCCTGCATCTGCTTGAAGGCCTGCTTTTTTTCATCGATCAACGCCCTGGCTGTTTTTGGCATGCCGCCTGGCATATGCAGGTCCAGCATCCATTCGCCGTTCCAGCGCGCCAACCACGGACCGCGGCCGCGTTCACGGCCGACAATATAGTAATCGTCAGGCTCCGCCCCCCAGGTTTGCGACCAGTCACTCTGTGTGACGTCCGGGCCAATAATGCGCATGCCCCTCCAGCTCTCCTCAACTTCATAGGCGACTTCTTGCAGTTTTACGTAGTAACGGTCATCCACCTTGTACAGGCCGCGCATGCGGCCGGTGGTCAGCGCACTTTGTTCGTTCAGACTGACATGGGCGCGTAGCGTGTCGAGGGTGGCACGGGCGTCGCGGGGCAGGTTGCCGAGCCGCTGATCGCGGCCCCATTGGCCGACGTTGAGCGCTGCAGGCTTGAGGTGCTCGGTGGGGGCTTGCCAGGTTTTTTGCTCAGGTTGCTGCTTTGCGGTCGCGCGGGAGCCACGCCATGACCTGGGCTGAAGCGCCAGCTCAGGTTCGACGTGGGCTGGACTGGAATCGTGGGCCAGCAGCATGGCCAGGTTCAGCAGTATGTCAGCGGTGGCGAGCACCTTTTCTCCGCTGCTTCCTTGGGTCAAGGCTGTCAGGTCATCCTTGATGCTGAGCAGGGCTGTCACCAGCCAGGCGAGCAGGCCTGCAGGCCCACGCAGCAGCGGCGTGACCGTGTTGAACGCCAGCCAGGCGAATTGCACGACCATCGCCCAGCGTTGTTGGGCATTCGAGGTGCTCTGGCGTGAAGCCAGTAACAGAAGCACGTCGGCTCTGGCCTGAAACATCGACCTGTCCAGGTCGCCGGTCGGTGGAGTGAAGGCCAAAGTGGCCGGTGCCCTCAGGCGTTCGATCGCCTCGGCGGCCAGCTCGGAATCGGGCCCCAGCAAGTGCGCCAGTTCAGTCAGGCCACTGTGCAAGTGCGGATGAGTGAAGCCATCATCGGCATAAATGGGGCGGGCTTCGTCATCCAGCCAGGCGAGGATGTCCTGCTGCAGGCGCTGCTCAGTCCGGATTGCTGCCATCAGGTGCCCTTGGCTTTCGAACTGCCTGACAGCCTGCGCGGCGTTCAAGGGCCGGTAGAGTATCCAGGCCTCTGTGGCGGGGACATGGATGACGAACATGCCATGCACCCGGTTGGCCTTCGGGCCACCCGGGACGCTGTTGAATGACAGCGGAGCCAGGCTCAGCGATGCGCTGGCGTGGGCTTTACGGTGGCAAAAGTCTGCAACGACCTGCCAGGTTCGCTCACTCAGCTGGCCACCGATCTTGGCCTGTAGTGCGCTCAGCAGTAGGGCTGCACGCCATTCTTCGGCGAAAAGCTGGCGGTGTTTGTCGGTGTCGTTGCCCTTTTGCAACTGGTCGTGGACAAAGGGCGGATACTGGCCACCGACATCCACGGCAGCGATCAGTGCATCGACGTAGTCAAGGTCCAGCCAGCTGCTCAGCGCCTGTTGATCGGCCAGTTGGATGGCTGAAGCTACCTGGCCGCTGCCCAAGGGCAGGCGTGAAATGGCCAGTTCGGTCAGGCTGATGGTTTTCAGGTACTCAAGCCTCGCCGGCCCCTCGGAGGACACCTGCACCACCTGCGAAACGGTGATCTGCACCTGGTCAGGGTGGTAAGGCGGCTCGGCCGGGTGGTCATTGCGCATGTGCTCGCGTAGGCGGCGAACCGTGTACTGCTGCAAGTCTTCGATTCCGTCCAGGGATGACTCACCCTGTTTCAGCATTTGCTGCGCCGACAGATCCAGCAACGCCATGTGGTACTGGAATCGATCCGTCAGCGTGGCGTTTTCCAGCCAGTCAGGGAGGGGGATCGCGGGTGTCCATTGCTCGAGCTTGAAGGAGGCCGGGAATGTCGATGAAGGATCGCTCAACAGGCTGAAGGCCTCTTCCAGATCGCTTGTCTGTTCGATTGCATCAAGTTGCATGCGGTCAATCTGTTGCAGCATGGCGTTGAGCAGTTGCCTGGCCTGATAGCCGAACGGGTCTTCGGCCAGGGCCGTGCAGGCCCAGGACATCGTGTCGAACACATGGCGCTCGGAGAGCTCGTCGCGCAGGGCTACCGCAAAGGCCGGGAGCCCGGTGAAGCCGCGTACGGTGCCAGAGGGTTTGCACCACAAGATCACCTCGCGCGCCTCTTTTTTGCCAGTAATGAGAAGGTCCGGCACTACCAGCTCAACCATGTTGCCGTGATTGCCGAGTGTCACCTGCACACCCTGCACGTTGGCCGACGTATCGGATTGAGCGAGCATGGGGTACAGCAAGGCCTTCTGGTCACTGTCCAGGCCTTGGCGCTCGAGCGTGCCGAGAAGTGCGGCCTTGAGCACCTGCTGCATCCAGTGCAGACGGGTCACATCCGAGTCCCCCTCGCGGCTGTTCCAGAAACTGACCTGTGCCTGCTGAAATCTTTCGCAGAGGGTCGCAAGGACATCGTCGTAATCCGTGTTCAGGTCGGCCATGCGAATGTGGATGGTCGGCGCATCATCCTGGGGGTGGAAGATGGCTGGCGGGTTCAGGCTGAACTGGTCCGTGGGCTTGAGGGCCATGGGCTGGCCGTTGAGGAAATGCTCCAGCAATGTGTCGACCAGGTTGCCTGGTTGTGTCGGTTGTTCTTCATCCGGGCCGGGCAGGATGCTGAAGCCCTCCAGGGATTGCAGCTGCGGGTGGTTCTTGCGGGTCCACGGGTAGCGTGCGGCAAGTGCGTCGAAGCCAGCAGCGGCAGTGACCTCGCGCAAGCTGGGGCGGTTGGCGAATTGCATTGCTACCCGTTGCCTGAACGATGTCGCTGGCGAGGTCGGTGACTGGGGCATGACAAAGGCTCCGGGAAAAGGGAGCCGAATTCTGCAACGCCAGCATGCAGCAGCTGCGGTAGATACTTCAGCGTGGCGATCTTAGGGTGAAGATTCTAAATCCTGCCCCTACCTTATGCTCAAGCCCAAACTTCATGGGCGGTTCTCCTCCACTCATGAGCATGAGGTACAGAGCATGGCCAAAGTGAATGTGAAGAAAAAGGACGACGCCCAGAGTACGCTGGGCGAAGTGCGCGGCTACGCGCGCAAGATCTGGCTGGCTGGGATCGGCGCTTATGCGCGGGTCGGCCAGGAAGGCTCCGACTACTTCCATGAGCTGGTCAAGGCCGGCGAAGGTGTCGAGAAGCGTGGCAAGAAGCGCATCGATAAAGAGCTTGATGCTGCCAACCACCAGATCGACGAAGCCGCTGAAGAAGTCAGTCGCGTACGCGGCAAGGTAGAGATCCAACTGGACAAGATCGAAAAAGCTTTCGACGCACGGGTGGGGCGCGCCTTGAATCGCCTCGGCATTCCGTCTAAACATGACGTTGAGGCGTTGTCCATCAAGCTTGAACAGCTGCACGAGCTGCTCGAGCGCGTCGCGCACAAACCATAAGGAGAGCAGGATGGCTGGCAAGAAGAACACCGAGAAAGAAGGCAGCTCCTGGATCGGCGGAATCGAGAAGTACTCCCGCAAGATCTGGTTGGCTGGCCTGGGTATCTACTCCAAGGTCGACCAGGACGGTCCGAAGCTGTTCGATTCGCTGGTGAAGGACGGCGAGAAGGCCGAGAAACAGGCGAAGAAAACCGCCGAAGACGTGGCCGAAAGCGCCAAGTCGTCGACCAACTCGCGAGTGTCGGGCGTGAAGGATCGCGCGCTGGGCAAGTGGAGCGAGCTGGAGGAAGCCTTCGACAAGCGCCTGAACAGCGCCATCTCGCGCCTGGGCGTGCCCAGCCGCAATGAGATCAAGGCCCTGCACCAGCAGGTCGATTCGCTGACCAAGCAGATCGAGAAACTGACCGGTGCCTCGGTCACCCCGATCTCCAAGGCCAGCGCCAGCAAGACGGCCGCCAAGCCATTGGCCAAGGCGGCCGCCAAGCCTGCGGCCAAGACCGCTGCGGCAAAACCTGCGGCGAAAACCGCGGCGGCCAAGCCTGCGGTCAAGGCTGCGGCCAAGCCTGTAGCGGCCAAGCCCGCTGCCAAACCGGCAGCAGCCAAGAAACCTGCCGTGAAGAAAGCGGCGCCGGCCAAGCCTGCCGCAGCCAAGTCCGCCGCACCGGCGCCTGCTGCCACCGCAGCCCCGGCACCGAGCGCGGCTCCGGCCAGCAGCACCCCGTCGGCACCGGTGAACGCGGCCAACCAAGCCTGATACCGGGTCGTACTGCTCGCGGGGCAAGCCCGCTCCCACGAAACCTGCACAGGACTCGGGGGAGCGGGCTTGCCCCGCGATCGTTTCAGCCTTCCAGATACCTCATTGCCAACTGCTCCGCCGCCATACGCGCCGGGGCCTGCAGATGTGGCGCCACCAGCATCATCACCTGGTACACCACCACGCCGACATCGCCCTCGCGGCCAAGCACGCGCTGATAATCAAGCGAGCACATCAGGGTCAGGGTGATCTGTTCCACCAACTGCCCCAGTGCCTGGGTCTCGCTGGTCACCTGGCCCTGTCCCTTGAGGCTGGCCAGCAGTGCGGCCAGGGTGCGCTTGAGAGCGTTGATCAGGCTGCGCATGCCCCGCGCCAGCTTGGGCAGACGCCCGGTGAGGTTGGACAGGTCCTGGAACAGGAAACGGTACTGGGCCATGCGTTCGACGATCAGGTGCAGGAACAGCCAGTAGTCCTCGGCATCCAGGCGTACGTCCAGCGGCGGGTCGAGCAGTGGCATCAATTGCTCTTCGAAACGTTCGAACAGGCCGATCACCAACGGCTCCTTGCCGTGGAAGTGGTAGTACAGGTTGCCTGGGCTGATCCCCAGTTCGTTGGCGATCTCCAGGGTCGAGACGTTCGGTTCGCCCTGGCGATTGAACAGCTGCAAGGCACATTCGAGGATACGGTCGCGGGTCTTCATCCGGTCAGCGTGCCAGTACGTAGCTGCCGGGCGCGGGGCCCAGCGGTGGATAAGTGGTGCTGCCCAGGTCGTCGCGTGGCGTCCTGAGCGTGCCGGAGCGCTGCAGTATCCATTCCAGCCACAGGGGCCACCAGCTGCCGTCGCGGCGTTGGGCGTCGTGGAACCAGGCCCGCGGGTCGCTGGAGAGCTTGGGGTTTTCCAGGTAGTAGGACTTTGGGTTGCCGGGCGGGTTGATGATGCTCTGGATATGACCGCTGTTGGCCAGAATGAAGCGCCGGTCGCCGCCGAGCAGCAGGGCCGAACGGTACACCGCGTCCCAGGGGGTGATGTGGTCGTTGCTGCCGGCCACGGTGAAACTGTCCAGCCCGACCTGCGTGAGGTCGATCGGTGTGCCGCACACCTCAAGGCCTTCGGGGAAGGTCAGCGGGTTGAGCTTGAAGAAATCCAGCAGGTCGCCGTGCAGCGCGGCCGGCAGGCGCGTGCTGTCGGCGTTCCAGTAGAGGATGTCGAAGGCCGGCGGTGTCTTGCCCATCAGGTAGTTGTTGACCCAATAGTTCCAGATCAGGTCGTTGGGGCGCATCCAGGCGAAGATCCGTGCCACCTCGCCGCCGTCCAGTACGCCGCGCTGATAGGAGCGGCGCTTGGCCGCCTCGATGGTCTGTTCGTCGGCGAACAGGCTGGCGGGGCTGTCGAACTGGCTGTCGAGCAGGCTCACCAGGTAAGTGGCGCTGCGTACCTTGCGCAGCTGCTTCTTAGCTTGCAAGTGGCCCTGCAGCGCGGCCATGGTCAAGCCGCCGGCGCAGGCGCCCATGAGGTTGGGGTCGCGGTTGCCGCTGATGCTGCGGCAGGCGTTGAGCGCTTCCTCCAGGGCTTGCACATAGCTGGACAGGCCCCACTCACGGTGACGGGGGTCGGGGTTGCGCCAGCTGACCATGAACACCTGCAGGCCCTGCTTGAGCATGTACTGGACGAAGCTGTTGGTCGGGCTCAGGTCGAAGATGTAGAACTTGTTGATCTGCGGCGGTATCACCAGCAGCGGCCGGGAGTACTGTTTCTCGCTCATGGGTTTGTACTGGATCAGCTCCAGCAGCTCGTTGCGAAACACCACGGCGCCCGGGGTCGCTGCCAGGTTGCCGCCAACCTCGAAGGCCCGTTCGTCCACTTGCCGTGGCAAGCCGTCGTTGTGGCGCAGGTCGTCGAGCAGGTGGCTGACACCACGCAGCAGGCTCAGGCCGCCGGTGTTGAACAGTTCCTTGACCGCCAGCGGGTTGAGCAGCGAGTTGCTGGGGGCGAAGGCGTCGCTGACCAGGTTGAACAGGAACTGCGCCCGGGCGCGGTCGTCGTCGGCCAGGCTGCTTTCCTCGATCCACAGGCGCGTCTGCTTCTGCCAGGCAAGGTAGGCCTGCAGGCCGCGGCGGTAGAACGGGTTCTGGCTCCAGGTCGGGTCGCTGAAGCGTGCGTCACGCGGGTGGGGCTGGTAGGGGCTGTCGCCGATAAGCACGCGCCCCAGCTGGCCGCCCAGGCTCAGCAGGTGATGCGCGGTGTGCAGCGGATTGCGCAGGCCGATCCGGCCGACCTGGCGCAGGGTCGAGAACAGGTCGCGACCGCGCAGGCCGGTAATGGCGTTCTGCACGTTCATGCTCGTGGCGGGGACCGGTGTCGATCCTCTGGCCGGTTTGTCCTTCATGCCAACACTCCTTCGTCAGATCCATTTCCGCGTTGGCCTTGGTGCGGGTAAAGCTACTCCTGCAGGTTCGCATCACCTACCTGGGAGTGCCCGCAAAGGCCCGTGCTGACGCAATAAAAAGCCTTCCTACCCCCGTGCCGCTGGCCGAGGGTGCATGACCGCGCGTTGGCGTTCTTGCTCGAGGAATTTCATGATGATCGGGGCGACGGCCTCGGCCCGGGTGATCAGGAACAGGTGGCCATCATCGATTATGTGTAGCTGGGCATTGGGAATCCGCCAGGCCAGCAGGCGCATGTTGATCAGCGGGATCAGCGGATCGTCGTCGCCGGCCAGCACCAGGGTGGGCTGGTGGATCTTGTGCAGCCAGTGGATGCTGGTCCAGCCGAGCCCGGCGAACAGTTGCCAGTAGTAGCCCAGCTTGCCGCCCGAACGTACCTTCGAGGCATGGTGCATGGCGAGGTCCGGATCCCGGCGAAAGCCGCCGCCATAGATCAGCGGCGCGATGCGGATCACATGGGAGGGCTGCACGTAGCGCCGTGGGCTGGCCATCATCCACAACACCTTGGGCTTGCCCGGTACCATCACCGCGCCGGCGGCGGTGGCGGCCAGTACCAGTTTCTTGCAGCGTTCGGGGTAGTCGTGGGCGAACTGCTGGGCCAGGGCGCCGCCCCAGGACACGCCGATGACGTTGACCTGGCCGTAGTCCAGGTAGTCGAGCATCCTTGCAGTCAACTTGGCCAGGCCGGGAAAACGGTAGGGGTGACGGGGCGTGGACGAGCCGCCCACCCCGGGCACGTCGAAGGCGATGACCTCCAGGTCCGGGTCCAGGGCCTCGATGAATGGAAACACCAGCTCGAGGTTGGCGCCGATGCCGTTGAATATCAGCAGCGGCGTCAGGTGGGGCTTGCCCGGGCGGACCGCAGTGCGGATGGACTGGTCGTCCAGCTCGACGGTCCTGAAGATGTACGGTTGCGGCATGCGCGTGACTCTGTGGTGAAAGTAGCGCCGCGCTGCGCCAGCAGGCGCACCACGGCGGTTCGGCTCAACGCTCGTGCACGTATGTTCCCGGTGCGGCCTCGCCCGCGGTATAGGCGCGGTTACCCAGCCGTGTAGGTGCCTTCTTGAGTTCGCCGGCGCGCTCACCCAGCCAGGCCTGCCAGTGCAGCCACCAGGAGTCGGCATGCTTGACCGCGTTCTCCTGCCAGGCCACCGGGTCGTCCGGGCGGTCTTCGCCGGTCATGAAGCGCGCCTTGGGGTTGCCCGGGGGGTTGAGGATGCTCTGGATATGGCCGCTGTTGGACAGCACGAACTCGATCTTGCCGCCGAACAGGTGCGCCGAGCGGTAGCACGACTGCCACGGGGTAATGTGGTCGGCGGTGCCGGCAACGCTGTAGATGTCGCAGTCGACCTGCTTCAGGTCGATGGCCGTGCCGCACACTTCGAGGGCGTTGGAACGGATCAGCGGGTTGTTCTTGAACATCTCGATCAGGTCGCCGTGGAAGGCGGCCGGCAGTCGGGTGGTGTCGTTGTTCCAGAACAGAATGTCGAACACCGGTGGCTCGTTGCCGAGCAGGTAGTTGTTGACCCAGTAGTTCCAGATCAGGTCGTTGGGGCGCATCCAGGCGAACACCTTGGCCATGTCGCTGCCTTCCAGCACGCCGGACTGGTAGGAGTGGCGCTTGGCCGCTTCCAGGGTCTGCTCGTCGACGAACAATGCCACCTGGGTGTCGACAGTGGTGTCGAGCACGCTCACCAGCAGGGTCAGGGCATTGACCTTCTTCTCGCCGAGGGCGGCGTAGTGGCCCACCAGCGCCGTGCAGGTGATACCGCCGGAGCAGGCACCGAGCATGTTCAAGTCCTTGCTGCCAGTGATTGCCAGCACCGCGTCGACGGCTTCCTTGAGTGCGTCGATGTAGGTGGACAGGCCCCACTCGCGCTGGGCCTTGGTCGGGTTGCGCCAGCTGACGATGAAGGTCTGTTGCTGCGAGCGCAGGCAGAAGCGCGCCAGGCTCTTTTCCGGGCTCAGGTCGAATACGTAGAACTTGTTGATCTGCGGTGGCACCACCAGCAACGGGCGGCTGTGCACCTGCTCGGTGATGGGGCTGTACTGGATCAGCTCCAGCACATCGTTGCGGTACACCACCGCGCCTTCGCTGGTGCCCAGATTCTTGCCGACCTCGAAAGCCTCCATGTTCACCTGGCTGGGCATGCCGCCGTTGTTGACGATGTCCTTGGCCAGGTTGGACAGCCCGTCGAGCAGGCTCTTGCCGCCGGTCTCGAAGAAGCGTTTGACCGCGGCCGGGTTGGAGAGGGTGTTGGTGGGCGCCATGGCCTCGGTCACCAGGTTGATGACGAACTGCCCGCGGCTGATGTCCTGCGGCGACAGGTCACTCTCGCTGATCCAGTCGTTGAGTTCCTTGCGCCAGGCGAGGTAGGTCTGCAGGTAGCGGCGATAAAGGGGGTTCTTGCTCCACGCCGGGTCGCTGAAGCGACGGTCGTCGCCTTCCGGTTGCAGCGCCGACTTGCCCAGCAGGACGTTTTTCAGCTCCAGGCCGAAGTGCGCCACGTGCTTGGCGCTGTGCAAGGGCTGGCGCATGGCCTGGCGTAATACCGTGCGTGCCGATGTAAGTAGATCCTTGCGGCGAATGCCGATGACCGGGTTCAGCCCCAGGGTGTTTTCCGAGGCCTGCCGCTGCAACTCATCGTTGTTCTTGTTACTCATCTACGACGCTCCGTTGTCCTGAGACGAGTACCGGTGTGCTGTGACAGCCCGGTACTGCTACTCGGGTGACCAGTGATAAGGAACAGCGGTGCTGCGACCGGATGCGTGCCGATGATGAGCTGCGGGGGTTTCTGCGTGTGAAGACAACCTGCTTTCGCTCGCGACCTCTACATACCGGCCTGGCCCTGCCTGCCCGGAGGCGATGCAGGGAACTTGCCAGCTCCATTGGTTACCCGACTTTCGTGTAATGCGCAAGACAGCCAATCTTTGGCCGTCATCCAGGCATTCAAGCAGATGAGATTAGAAAATGCGCTCTAAAGCTTGCGGGGCTTGAGCTAGAGCATCAATTTCACTACCGATTCGGACGGGTCGCGGGATTTGCCGGCCTTGTGCAATTCGTCGAGGTAGTCGGCCCATAGCTGCTCCTGGCGCAGGCACAGCTGCTCGAGGTATTCCCAGGTGAACAATCCTGAGTCATGGCCGTCGTCGAAGGTCAGTTTCAGTGCGTATTGACCAGCCGGTTCCAGGCCGCTGAGGCCGACGTTGATCTTGCCGAATTGCAGGATGGGATTGCCGTGGCCCTGGACTTCGGCGGAAGGCGAGTGCACGCGCAGGAACTCGGCGGGCAGGTGGTAGACCTCGCCGGGGGCGTAGGTGAGGGTAAGGGTTCTGGAGGCTTTGTGCAGGTTGATGGCGGTGGGGAGGCGGGCCATGGGTGACTCTCTCTTTGGCTTCAAGCTGCAAGCTTCGAGTGATTCCAGGCATTGTGCAAGGGGGCCGCAACGCGGCCCCCTGCGGTCTTACAGGATGTAGCGCGACAGGTCTTCGTTCTGCGCCAGCTCACCCAGGTGGCTGTTGACGTAGGCGGCGTCGATGTGGATCGGCGACTCGTCGTGGGCGCTGGCCAGGTCGCCGGCGCTGAACGACACCTCTTCGAGCAGGCGCTCGAGCAGGGTGTGCAGGCGGCGGGCACCGATGTTCTCGGTTTTCTCGTTGACCTGGTAGGCGATCTCGGCCAGGCGCTTGAGGCCCTCGTCGGCGAACTCGATGTTCAGGCCCTCGGTCTTGAGCAGGGCGCTGTATTGCTCGGTCAGCGAGGCGTGCGGCTCCTTGAGGATGCGCTCGAAGTCTTCCGGGGTCAGCGCCTTGAGCTCGACACGGATCGGCAGGCGGCCTTGCAGCTCGGGTACCAGGTCGCTCGGCTTGCTCAGGTGGAACGCGCCGGAAGCGATGAACAGGATGTGGTCGGTCTTGACCATGCCCAGCTTGGTATTGACGGTGCAGCCTTCGATCAGCGGCAGCAGGTCGCGCTGCACGCCTTCACGGGAAACATCGGCGCCACCGACGTTGCCACGCTTGGCAACCTTGTCGATCTCGTCGATGAACACGATACCGTGCTGCTCGACCGCCTCCAGGGCCTTGGCCTTGAGCTCTTCCTCATTGACCAGGCGGCCGGCTTCTTCGTCACGGACCATCTTCAGCGCGTCCTTGACCTTGAGCTTGCGTGCCTTGCGCTTGCCCTTGCCCATGTTGGCGAACAGGCTTTGCAGCTGGTTGGTCATCTCTTCCATGCCGGGTGGCGCGGCGATCTCGACACCCATGCTTTCGGCGACTTCGATCTCGATTTCCTTGTCGTCCAGCTGGCCTTCGCGCAGGCGCTTGCGGAACAGCTGGCGAGTGTTGGAGTCGCTGCTGCTCTGCTGGGCTTCCTCGCTGAAGCTGCTGACCCGCGCCTGTGGCAGCAGGGCGTCGAGGATGCGGTCCTCGGCGGCGTCCTCGGCGCGGTGGCGCACGCGGACGATCTCCTGCTCGCGCAGCATCTTCAGCGCGGCGTCGGCCAGGTCGCGGATGATCGATTCGACGTCACGGCCGACATAGCCGACCTCGGTGAACTTGGTCGCTTCGACCTTGATGAACGGTGCGTTGGCCAGCTTGGCCAGGCGGCGGGCGATTTCAGTCTTGCCCACGCCGGTGGGGCCGATCATCAGGATGTTCTTGGGGGTGACTTCGGCACGCAGCTCGGCGGGGAGCTGCATGCGCCGCCAGCGGTTGCGCAGGGCAATGGCGACGGCGCGTTTGGCGTCGTCCTGGCCGATGATGTGGCGGTTGAGTTCGTGGACGATTTCGCGTGGGGTCATGGACATGATGTGTGGGGTCCTCAAGCACAGTGATCAGTGTGGAAAAGTCCCGCTGCGAGCGGGACGCCAAAACAACTGATTCACTCGGCCAGGTCCTGCTCCTCGATGGTCAGGTTGTGGTTGGTGAACACGCAGATGTCGCCGGCGATGTTCAGGGCGGCCTCGGTGATCTCGCGGGCCGACAGGTCGGTCTTGTTCAGCAGGGCGCGGGCCGCGGCCTGGGCATAGCCACCGCCGGAACCCATGGCGATCAGCCCGTCCTCGGGTTCGACCACGTCGCCGTTGCCGGTGATGATCAGGGATGCATCCTTGTTGGCCACGGCCAGCATCGCTTCCAGGCGGCTCAGCGAGCGGTCGGTACGCCATTCCTTGGCCAGCTCGACGGCGGCACGCACCAGGTGGCCGGAGTGTTTCTGCAGCTGGGCTTCGAAGCGCTCGAACAGGGTGAAGGCATCGGCGGTGGCACCGGCAAAACCGGCGATGACCTGGCCGTTGTACAGGCGCCGCACTTTCTTGGCGTTGCCTTTCATCACGGTGTTGCCGAGGGAAACCTGGCCGTCGCCGCCCATGACGACTTTGCCGTTACGGCGGACAGAAACGATGGTAGTCAAGGGGAGAGTCTCCACGCAGCGGGGCGAAAGTGCCTGATGCAGACTCATATGGGGGGAGGGGGGAAGGATTTCAACCGAGAGGGATGAATGGTTGTTTCAAGGCATTGCCTGGCAGGCCTGCTCCACACAATGACCCCGGGGGCTTCGTGGGAGCGGGCTTGCCAGGCAATGGCGTTACTCAGGCCTCGTGGCAGACGTGCCCATCGACCAAGGTATAACGCACCGCGCCCGGCAGGCAGTGGCCGATGAACGGGCAGTTCTCGCCGCGGGAGAACCAGTGTTCGCCGGCCACGGTCGAGGCTTTCGGGTCGAACAGCACCAGGTCGGCGGCGGCGCCGACTTTCAGCTCGCCGGCTGGCAGGCGCATGGCCGTGGCCGGGCCGCTGCTCAGGCGTGCCAACAAGGTCGGCAGGTCGAGCAGGCCGTCCTCCACCAGGGTCATGGCCAGCGGCAACAGCAGTTCGACACTGCTGATGCCTGGCTCGGTGGCGCCGAACGGCGCCAGCTTGGCATCGCGCTCGTGGGGCTGGTGATGGCTGGAGATTGCCTGGATCACCCCAGACTTTACCGCCTCGCGCAGGCCGTCGCGGTCGGCGGCGGTGCGCAGCGGCGGCTGCACGTGGTACAGGCTTGAGAAGTCGCGCAGGGCCTCATCGGTGAGGATCAGTTGGTACAGCGCCACATCGGCGGTGACCGGCAGCCCCAACTGCTGGGCCTGGGCGATCAGCCGGGCGCCACGGGCGCTGGTGATCTGGGTGAAGTGAGCGCGCACGCCGCTCTGCTCGACCAGCAGCAGGTTGCGGGCCAGGGCCACGGTCTCGGCGGTTTCCGGGATGCCAGGCAGGCCGAGGAAGCTGGCCATCGGCCCCTCGTGGGCGAGGCCGCCCTGGGCCAGGTCACGGTCCTGGGAATGGAACACCACGGTCAGGTCGAAGGTGGCGGCGTATTCCAGGGCGCGAGCCAGGGTGCGGTTGTTGGGGATCTCTTTCAGGCCGTTGCCGAAGGCCACGCAGCCAGTGTCGCGCAGGGCCACCAGTTCGGCCAGTTGCTCGCCTTCCAGGCCTTTGGTCAGGGCACCGATCGGATAGACCTTGCTGTTGGCCGCTTCGCGGGCGCGGTCAAGGATCAGTTCGGCGACGGCCGAGGTGTCCAATACTGGCTTGGTCTGCGGTGGGCAGCACAGGCTGGTGACGCCACCGGCGACCGCGGCGCGGGTTTCGCTGGCGATGTTGCCTTTGCGGCTGTAGCCAGGTTCGCGCAGGGAGACGCCGAGGTCGACCAGGCCTGGGGCGGCGACCAGGCCATCGGCCTGGATCATGCGGCTGGCGCTGAAGCCGGCTGGAGCCGCGCCGATGGCGGCAATGCGCCCGCCGTCGAGGTGCAGGTCGGTGACCTTGTCCAGGCCGCTGGCAGGATCGATGACCCGGGCGCCGATAATGCTGATGGTCACTGGGCGTTCTCCTGCTCGAATTGACGTTGCGCGTTCTGCCCGCTCATGGCCATGGACAGTACTGCCATGCGTACGGCGATGCCGTAGGTGACCTGATTGAGGATCACCGAATGCTGGCCGTCGGCCACTGCTGACTCGATCTCCACGCCGCGGTTGATCGGGCCCGGGTGCATGACGATGGCGTCGGGTTTGGCACCGGCCAGGCGCGCGGTGGTCAGGCCGAACAGGCGGTAGAACTCGCCCTCGCTGGGCAGCAGGCCGCCGGCCATTCGCTCACGCTGCAGGCGCAGCATGATCACCACGTCGACATCCTTGAGGCCTTCGGCGAGGTCCGTGTACACCTTCACGCCGTACTGCTCGATGCCGATCGGGATCAGCGTCTTCGGGCCGATCACGCGGATGTCCGGGCAGCCCAGCGCCTTGAGCGCGAGCATGTCGGAGCGGGCCACGCGCGAGTGCAGGATATCGCCGACGATGGCCACCGACAGGTTCTCGAAGCTGCCCTTGTGCCGACGGATGGTCAGCATGTCGAGCATGCCCTGGGTCGGGTGGGCGTGGCGGCCGTCACCGCCGTTGATCACCGCCACGTCCGGGCACACGTGCTCGGCGATGAAATGGGCGGCGCCGGAGTCGGAGTGGCGCACGACGAACATGTCGGCGGCCATGGCCTCCAGGTTGCGCAGGGTGTCGAACAGGGTCTCGCCCTTGCTGGTCGAGGAGGTCGACACGTTCAGGCTGATCACGTCGGCCGACAGGCGCTGGGCGGCCAGCTCGAAGGTGGTGCGGGTACGGGTGGAGTTCTCGAAGAACACGTTGCACACGGTCTTGCCGCGCAGCAGCGGGACTTTCTTCACGGCCCGGGCGCCGACTTCGAGGAACGAGTCGGCGGTGTCGAGGATCTCGGTCAGCAGTTCGCGGGGCAAACCGTCGAGCGAGAGGAAGTGGCGCAGCTGGCCCTGATCATTGAGCTGCAGCGGGCGCTTGGCGTCGAATGGCGTCATCGCGGGGGACTCTTAAAGGGCGGATGCGGGAGCGAGGTCCTGGCGCTCGAGGGCGAGCGGCGTGGGTCCGGTCAATTTTACCCGTTCATGGGCGGCCAGGGACAGGGTGGCGCCAAGCACATTCGGGCGGATCGGCAGTTCGCCGGCATCCAGGTCGAGCAGGCAAACCAGCGTCACGCTGGCCGGGCGGCCGTAGTCGAACAGCTCGTTGAGCGCGGCGCGGATGGTGCGCCCGCTCATCAGCACGTCGTCCACCAGCACCAGGTGCTGGCCTTCGATCTCGAAAGGCAGTTCCGAGGGGCGCACCTGCGGGTGCAGGCCGTTCTGGCTGAAATCGTCCCGGTAGAAGGAGACGTCCAGGGTACCCAGCGGGCTCTGGTCGCCGAGCTCGGCCTGCAGGGCCTGGGCCACCCACACGCCGCCGGTGCGGATGCCGATGAAGCGTGGCTCGGCGATCGTGCGGCGGGCCAGGTGGGCGCGAAGGTCGACGGCCATCTGCCGGATCAGGTCGGCGGGATTGGGTAGGCTCATTGCGTGCTCCTCGGAAGGCGGGCGCCGGCAAGCCGCCGGCGGCAAAGCGGATTTAAGTGTTGGCCTCCAGCCAGCCTTGCAGCAGCAGGGCCGCGGCGATGGCGTCGACCGGATTGTCGCGGTAGCTGCCATGCCGGCCGCCACGGGCCATCTGCTCGCCCTTGGCTTCGAAGGTGGTGAGCCGTTCGTCGTGGGTGTGTACCGGCAGGTTGTAGCGGCCGTGCAGGCGACGGGCGAATTTTTCGGCGCGTTCGCTCATCTCGCTGGGCGTGCCGTCCATGTTCAGCGGCAGGCCGACGACGATGGCGTCGGGTTTCCATTCCTTGATCAGCTTCTCGACCTGGTTCCAGTCCGGCACGCCGTTCTGCGCCTTGAGCGTGCACAGTTCTCGGGCCTGGCCGGTGATCACCTGGCCGACGGCCACGCCGATCTGCCGGGTGCCGTAGTCGAAGCCAAGCAGCAAGCGCAGTTCGGCCATCAGGCGTGGCCCGCCTGGCTGGTCAGCAGGCTGAGGTTGATCCCCAGGCTGGCGGCGGCGGCGCCCAGGCGCATGTCGCTGGCCATGCCGAAGATAATCTCGGGGTCGAAGGGGCAGTTGAGCCAGGCGTTGTCGGCCAGCTCGGCCTCCAGCTGGCCGGCTTCCCAGCCCGCGTAGCCCAGGGTGATCAGGCTCTTGCGCGGACCGTCGCCGGCGGCGATGGCGAACAGCACGTCCTGGGAGGTGGACAGCGACAGGCCCTCCAGCTCGACCGTGGCCTGGTAGCTGCGGTCGTTGCTGTGGAGTACGAAGCCGCGGTCGGTCTGCACCGGGCCGCCCTGGTAGATCGGGATGTGCAGGGTGCTGGCGGGCGGCTCATCGTCCGGGCGCAACTGCTCGAGGATGTCGGCCAGGTTCAGCTCCTGCGGGCGGTTGACCACCAGGCCCATGGCGCCGTGGGCATTGTGCTCGACGATGTAGGTGAGGGTCTGGGCAAAGTTCGGATCGGCCATGTGCGGCATGGCGATCAGGAACTGGTGCTTGAGGTAGCTGGGGGCGAGGGTCTTCATGTCCGCTAGTGTGGCGCCAGGTGGCGAGGCTGACAAGCCGGCTCCTCCACCGATCGTGCAGAACTCAAGCCATGCGCTGCCCCTGTGGGAGCTGGCTTGCCAGCGATGGGCCGCAACGCGGCCCCGATCAGTTGCTCGACAGCCGGTCACCCCGGGCAAAGCGCCAGGTACGGATGATCTCCAGGCGGTCGAACTCCGCCAGGTCCCCGGTGAATGGCGCGAAGGGCGCGGCCAGGCGCACGATGCGCTGGGCAGCCTGGTCCAGCACGGGCTGGCCGGAGGACTCCAGCACCAGCACCTCGTACAGCGAACCGTCGCGGTTGATCGACACCATCATCCGCAGGCTGCCGTACATCTGCTGGCGCCGGGCTTCTTCGGGGTAGTTGAGGTTGCCGATGCGCTCGACCTTCTTGCGCCACTCTTCCTTGTACCAGGCACCCTTGTCGCGCAGGGTCGAGGCGGCATTCAGGCGGTGGATGCGCGGGCGTTTGGCGTAAAGCTGCTGTTCCTGGGACAGTTCGGCCTCGAGGCTGGCGATCTGGCTGGACAGCTGCGAACTGTCGAAGTCCGGTACCTTGGCCTCGGGCTTAGGTTGCGGCTTGCTCTCCTTGGGCCTGGGCTCGGCTTTCTGCGGCTTCGGCGCCTGGGTGGCGACCACGGACTTCGCCGGTGCCGGGGGTGTTTGCGGTTTCGCCGCCGGGGGCGGGGTGATCTTGTTGATCTTGCTGTCCTGGAACGGCGCGACCTCGGTGGTCTTGGGCACCGCTTTCTTGTCCAGCGTACCGCTACCCTGCTGGTTGTCCTGGGCTTGGAAATCGGCCTTCTCGGGCGCTTTCTCGCTCTTGAAGGTGGCCAAGGTGATATCCATGGCGTGTCGGATTTCGGCCGGTTTGACCACGGTGAAACCCACGCCCAGGATCAGCGCCAGGTGCACCAGGGTGGCCAGGAACAGGGTGAAACCGAGCCGGTCCACCGGGCGGACGCGCGGTGGCAGCAGGTCGGGTGGGATGTCGGCGGGGAGCGTCATCGGGTATCCAGCAACCGCTAGGCTCTGTACGAAAAGCCTTGATACTTGTTCATGCTGCGTTGAAAACAGCCTCGGAATGCTCATGTACTCCAGTACACTGCGCTTCCTCGGCGGTTTTCGCCTTGCCTGACCTGCGTCTCAAGACTTTTCGTACAGAGCCTCGGCGGGGCAGCAGCTCAGTCGAAAAGGACCGGCATCATACCCCACTGCGCGGTGTTGCCACCTGTCTTCGGTCAGCGCGCCTGAAGCTTGCGATCAATGGCGTCCATCAATTGCCCGCCGATATTGGTGTTGAAGGCGGCGTCGATCTCGCGGATGCAGGTCGGGCTGGTGACGTTGATTTCGGTGAGGTAGTCGCCGATCACGTCCAGGCCGACGAACAGCAGGCCCTTTTCACGCAAGGTCGGGCCGACCTGGGCGGCGATCCAGCGATCGCGCTCGCTCAACGGGCGGGCTTCGCCGCGACCACCGGCGGCCAGGTTGCCGCGGGTCTCGCCGCTGGCCGGGATGCGCGCCAGGCAGTAGTCCACCGGCTCGCCGTCGATCATCAGGATGCGCTTGTCGCCGTCCTTGATCGCCGGCAGGTAGGCCTGCGCCATGATCTGCTGGGCGCCGAGCGCGGTCAGGGTCTCGAGGATCACCGACAGGTTGGGGTCGCCGACCCGGTGACGGAAGATCGAAGTGCCACCCATGCCATCCAGCGGTTTGAGAATCACATCACCATGCTCGGCGGCGAACTCGCGGATGATGTCGGGGCGGCGGCTGACCAGCGTGGGGGGCGTGCACTGCGGGAACAGCGTGGCGAACAGCTTCTCGTTGCAGTCGCGCAGGCTCTGCGGGCGGTTGACCACCAGCACGCCTTCGGCCTCGGCCTGTTCCAGCAGGTAGGTGCTGTAGACGAACTCCATGTCGAAGGGCGGGTCCTTGCGCATCAGGATCACGTCCAGCTCGGCCAGGGTGCTGTCCTGCTCCTCGCCCACTTCGAACCAGCGGGCCGGGTCGGCGAACACCTTGAGCGGGCGCATGCGTGCGCGGGCCTTGCCCTGGCCCTGGTACAGATCGCGCTGCTCCATGTAGTACAGGCTCCAGCCGCGGGCCTGGGCGGCCAGCAGCATGGCCAGCGAGCTGTCCTTTTTGTAGGAGATGGACGCGATGGGGTCCATGACAATCCCGAGGCGAACGCTCATGGGTAGTTCCTCTTGGCGGCCCTAGGCCGCGATGGCACGAAAGAAAAGTGGCTCAGGGTGGCGCCGGGCGCGCCCACGGTCAAGGGGCGGGCGGATGGAATGGCCTTCGGGAGTGTGCTAAAAAGGCTCGATCCAGCTTCAAGCTCCAAGCCACAAGCTGCAAGAGAGCCGGGCTGCACACCCATTTGCTTTTACTTGACGCTTGTAACTTGCAGCTTGCCGCTCAGACCAGAGCAGCAAATGATGGCGAACTATATGGAACAACCCCTGAAGGTGATGGTGATCGACGATTCCCGCACGATCCGCCGCACCGCGCAGATGTTGCTCGGCGAGGCAGGCTGTGAGGTGATCACCGCCAGTGACGGCTTCGACGCCCTGGCCAAGATCGTCGACCACAAACCGCGGGTCATCTTCGTCGACGTGCTGATGCCGCGCCTCGACGGCTACCAGACCTGCGCCATCATCAAGCACAACAGCGCGTTCAAGGACACCCCGGTGATCCTGCTCTCTTCCCGCGACGGCCTGTTCGACAAGGCCCGCGGCCGGGTGGTCGGCTCCGACCAGTTCCTGACCAAACCGTTCAGCAAGGAAGAACTGCTCGACGCGATCCGTGCCTGCGTGCCCGGTTTCGCCGCGCAGGATCCACACGCACCCTGACGCCGCCCACGCAAGGCGGCGTCTCTATTTCCTGATGGGGAAACAGCATGGCCCGAGTTCTGATTGTCGACGACTCGCCGACAGAGATGTACAGATTGACCGAATGGCTGGAGAAGCACGGCTATGGGGTGCTCAAGGCCGACAACGGTGCCGACGGCGTGGCCCTGGCCCGCCAGGAAAAGCCCGACGCGGTGCTGATGGACATTGTCATGCCCGGCATGAACGGATTCCAGGCCACCCGCCAGTTGAGCAAGGACCCGGAAACCAGCGCCATCCCGGTGATCGTGGTCACCACCAAGGACCAGGAAACCGATCGGATCTGGGCCCAGCGCCAGGGCGCCCGCGACTTCCTGACCAAACCTGTGGAAGAAGACGCGCTGATCGCCAAGCTCAAAGAAGTGCTGCAGGCTTGACCACCCGGCCCCAGGGCGCGTCGCTGACCGCCTTCGAGCTGCTGCTGGACATCGACCGGCGCTGCCGCCTGCTGGTGGCCGACCAGCCACCGCAGGACATCCGCCTGCAACAATGGAGCGGCATCGGCTTTCGTGTCGCCGGGCAGTGGTTCGTCGCGCCCATGGGTGAAGTCGCCGAAGTGTTGCGCGAACCCCGCGGTAGCCGGGTGCCGGGTGTGCAGCCCTGGGTGCGCGGAGTGGCCAACCTGCGTGGGCGGCTGCTGCCGGTGATGGACCTGTGTGCATTCTTCGGCCTGGGGCCGGCGGCGGCGGGCAAGCAACGGCGGGTGCTGGTGCTGGATCACGAAGAGCTGTTCGCCGGGCTGCTGGTGGACGAAGTGGTCGGCCTGCAGCACTTCGCCCTGAGCAGCCTCGAGCTGTCGCCGCCGCAACCGTTGATCCGCGCGGCCGCGCCCTTCGTGCAGGGCCATTTTCCCCGTGAGCGCAATTGGGCGATCTTCAGCCCGTTCGCCCTGGCCCAGGCGCCGGGCTTTCTCGATGTGGCGTTGTAGAGGACTTTCGACGTGAACAAGCCAGGACCCACCGTTGCCGCAGCCGGCGTCTCGCCCGCAGCCGTGGCCCAACGCCCGCGCAGCACTGCGCAGATCACCGTGCTGTTCGTGGTGCTGATCCTGTCGATCGTCCTGTTGTTCGCCAACTTCGCCTACCTCAACACCCAGGCCAACCACGACAAGCAGTACATCGGCCATGCCGGCGAGCTGCGCGTGCTGTCCCAGCGCATTGCCAAGAACGCCACCGAGGCGGCGGCGGGCAAGGCGCTGGCGTTCAGGCTGCTCAGCGACGCGCGCAACGACTTCGAGCGGCGCTGGAGCTACCTGCGCGAGGGGGACAAGACCACCGGCCTGCCCGCCGCGCCCGCCACGGTACGCGACGAAATGGACGCGGTGCGCCAGGACTGGGAGAACCTGCGCAAGAACACCGACACCATCCTGGCCAGCGAACAGACCGTGCTGTCGTTGCACCAGGTCGCGGCCACCCTGGCCGAGACCGTTCCGCAGTTGCAGGTCGAATACGAGAAAGTGGTGGAAATCCTGCTGCAGAGCGGTGCGCCGGCCAACCAGGTGGCCGTGGCCCAGCGCCAGTTGCTGTTGGCCGAGCGTATTCTCGGCTCGGTCAACACCGTGCTCGCCGGTGACGAGACTTCGGTGCAGGCCGCCGATGCCTTCGGCCGCGACGCCAGCCGCTTCGGCCAGGTGCTCGAGGGCATGCTCGCCGGCAACCCGGCGATCCAGGTCACCCGCGTCGAGGACGCCGATGCCCGGGCGCGGCTGGCCGAGATCGCCGAACTGTTCCAGTTCGTCTCGGGCTCGGTGGACGAAATCCTCGAGACTTCGCCCGAACTGTTCCGCGTGCGCGAGGCTGCCGGTAACATCTTCAGCCTGTCGCAGACCCTGCTCGACGAGGCCTCGCACCTGGCCAACGGCTTCGAAAACCTGGCCGGCGGGCGTACCCTCGATACTGTCGGCGGCTACGTACTCGGCCTGCTGGCACTGGCCTCGATCATCCTCATCGGCCTGGTGATGGTGCGCGCCACCCACCGCCAGCTCCGCGAGACCGCGGAAAAGAACGAGCGCAACCAGCAGGCGATCATGCGCCTGCTCGACGAGATCGAGGAACTGGCCGACGGCGACCTGACCGTGACCGTTTCGGTGACAGAGGACTTCACCGGAGCCATCGCCGACTCGATCAATTTCTCGGTCGACCAGCTGCGCGACCTGGTCGCCACCATCAACCACAGTGCCGAGCAGGTCGCCGCTGCGGTGCAGGACACCCAGAACACCGCCCGCCAACTGGCCAAGGCCTCCGAGCACCAGGCCGAGCAGATCAGCGAGGCGTCCGAGGCGGTGGGCGACATGGTCGAGTCGATCGACCGGGTCTCCGCGCATGCCTATGAATCGGCCAAGGTGGCCGAGCGTTCGGTGGCCATCGCCAACAAGGGCAACGAAGTGGTGCACAACACCATCCACGGCATGGACAACATCCGCGAGCAGATCCAGGACACCGCCAAGCGGATCAAGCGCCTGGGTGAGTCCTCCCAGGAGATCGGCGATATCGTCAGCCTGATCGACGACATTGCCGAGCAGACCAACATCCTCGCCCTCAACGCGGCCATCCAGGCATCGCTCGCCGGCGAGGCCGGCCGCGGCTTTGCCGTGGTCGCCGACGAGGTGCAGCGCCTGGCCGAGCGCTCGTCCTCGGCAACCCGGCAGATCGAGGCGTTGGTACGCACCATCCAGGCCGATACCAACGAGGCGGTGATCTCCATGGAGCAGACCACCGCCGAAGTGGTGCGCGGCGCGCGCCTGGCCCAGGACGCCGGCGTGGCCCTGGCAGAGATCGAAGGCGTGTCGCAGACGATGGCCGACCTTATTCACAGCATCTCCGATGCCGCTCAGTTGCAGACGTCGTCTGCCGGGCAGATTTCCCACACCATGGCGGTGATCCAGCAGATCACCGCGCAGACCTCCGCCGGTTCCGGCGCCACGGCCGACAGCATCCGCCACCTGGCACGCATGGCCAGCGAGATGCGCCGCTCGGTATCCGGTTTCACCCTGCCCAAGCCGGTGGAGCGGTCGTGAGCGGGGCGAGCATGGCCGGCCCGGGCAATACGGCCGGCGAGCGCCACGACACGGTGGCCCTGGCCTGGATCAAGGCCCCCATCCTCGATTGCCTGGCGCAGGCGCGCCAGGCCCTGGAGCGTTTCTCGGCGGAGCCAGGCGATCTGTCGATGCTGGCGTTCTTCGTCGACAACCTGCACCAGGTGCACGGTTGCCTGCACCTGCTCGAATTGCCGGGCGCGACGCGCCTGGCCGAGGAACTGGAGCTGCTGGGACGGGCCATGGCCGAGGGCCAGGTGAGCCCTCGCGGCGACTGCCTGGGCGCGCTGTTCCGGGGGCTTGAGCAATTGCCGCCTTACCTGGATCGCCTGCGCGGAGCGCGTCACGACTTGCCGCTGGTGGTCATGCCGTTGCTCAACCAGCTGCGGGTCTGCCGGGGTGCCGAGCCCCTGGCCCAGGGCAGCCTGCTGGGCGAACTCGGGCAGCGCCTGGCGGGCGCCGCGGACCTCGCCAACCTCGACCTTTCCCTGGGGAGCTGGCGTGAGCACATGCAGGCCGGCCCTGGGCGGGACGCGCTGCGTTCGGTGGTGATGGCCCTGTGCGATGACCTGATGCGCATCAAGGACCGTCTCGACCCCTTTGTCAGTGGCGAGCATCCGCCCCGCGAGTCGTTGGAAACCTTGCTGCCACCCTTGCGCCATGTCGCAGATACCCTGGCAGTGCTGGGTTTCCAGCAGCCACGACGAGTAATCATCGACCAGGTGCTGGCGCTGCAGGCGCAGGTCGAGAAGGACGGCGCGGTGGACGAGGCGCTGTTGATGGATGTCGCCGGGGCGCTGTTGTACGTCGAGGCGACCCTCAACGGCATGGTCGGCCCGCTGGAGGAGACCTCGCCAGGCAACCTGCCTGGTTCTGACCTTGCCGAGATTCGCCAACTGGTACTCAACGAGTCGCTCAATGTGCTGCAGCAGGCCAAGGACCTGATCGGCGACTGCCTGGAGTCGGACTGGTCGCGTCAGCGCCTGCAGGCCTTGCCCGGTTTGCTGCAGCAGGTGCGCGGGGCGTTGGCGATGCTGATGCTGCCGGCCGCCGCCGAGGTATTCGGTGGGTGCGCGGGGTATGTGCAGGGCTGGTTGGTCCATGTGGAGGACGAGCCGCTGCCCGATGAGCTGGCCCACCTGGCCGATGCCCTGTGCGCCGGGGAGGCCTGGTTGCAGTGGCGGGTGGCCGATCCGCTGGCCGATGCCCAGCGTTTCATCGACATGGCCCACGCCAGCCTGACCGCCCTGGGCGTGCAATGCCCGCGCCTCGAGCGGCCCTTGGCTGGCTCCGGCATGGCGGACGGTGTCGATGACGAGTTGCGCGGGGTTTTTCTCGAAGAGGCCGGCGAACTGTTGCCTGAACTCGAGCGCCAGTGGCTGCGTTGGCGTGCCGACAACGGCCTGCGCGAGGCACTGATCGAGGTACGCCGCGCGCTGCATACGCTCAAGGGCAGCGGGCGGATGGTTCACGCAGAGGCCGTGGCAGAACTCGCCTGGGGCGCCGAGCACCTGCTCAACCGGGTGCTGGAGGGGCGCATCACACTGAGCGCCGAAGGCCTGGTGGCCTTGCAGCAAGTGTTCGTGCGCCTGCCCGACCTGCTCGCCGACTTCGCCGCCAGCCAATTGCCGCCCACTGCGGAGATAGAGCAACTGGCCGGGCATCTGCACGCACTGGCGCTCAATGACACGCCGGCCAGCGCCAGCATCGACGGGCTCGATCCGCAGCTGCTGGAGATTTTCCGTAACGAGGCCCAGGGGCACCTGGCCGGGCTCGATGTTTTCCTGCAGGTGGCTGGTGCCCAAGGCACAGTGGTCAGCGACAGCCTGCAACGCGCCTTGCACACCCTCAAGGGCAGCGCCGCCATGGCCGGCGTGATGCCGGTGGCGGATCTGGCCACCGCGCTCGACCGCTTGGTGCGCGAGTACAAAGGTCACCACCTGCCTTTACAGCAGGCCGAGATCGAGCTGCTGGAGGCTGCGCGTGCGCTGTTCCACCTGGGGCTGGCCCAGTTGGATAGCTCACCATTGGCTGCCATCCCGGGGGCTGCGGCGTTGATCGAGCAGGTCGGGCAAACGGTCGATGCCAGGCTCGCCCGGCACCAGGCCGAGCCGCACCCGTCGCGTCGGGCCAGGCGTGACCCGCAACTGACGGCCACCTTCCTGACCCTGGGCATGGATATCCTGCTTGACGCCGAGGCGCGGCTGGCCAACTGGCAGGCCGACCCCACGCAGCATCATGAGCTGCACCTGCTGCTCGAGGAAATGACCACCCTCAGCCATGGCGCGCACCAGGCTGAGCTGTGGCAGGTGGATGAAGTCTGCGAAGGGCTGCTCGACCTCTATGGCGCGGTCGAAGAGGGCAGCCTTGCGGTGACACCGCGTTTCTTTGCCATCGCCCGTCAGGCCCACGAAGCGCTGCTCGACCTGTTCGACGAAATAGCCGCCGGGCAGGATCCGACCGCCCGCCCCGATTGCCTGGCCGCCTTGCATGGCTTGCTTGACGATGCCCTCGACCCGGCGGCCCTGGGGTTGGTCGGCGCAGCTGGCGCGACAGTGCTGCCCCTACCTGGCCAGCTGCCGGACCCCGCTGTCGTCGAGCTGTTTCTCGAGGAGGCCGCGGATATTCTCGAGGGCGCCGACCAGGCACTGCGGCAATGGAAGGACGATCCCGAAAGCCTGTCACCGCTGTCTGCGTTGCAACATGATGTGCTGACCCTCAAGGGCGGTGCGCAGATGGCCGCGATTGGCGCCATCGAAGTGCTTGCCCAGGAGCTCGCGCGGCTCTACGAAGGGCTGGTGGACCGGCGGATCGGGGCAAGCCCAGGGCTGTTCGAGCTGCTCGCACGCAGCCATGACGCCCTGGCCGAGATGCTGCGCAGCTTGCGCGAGGGCCAGTCACCGCTGTCGGCGGTGGCGTTGCTGGGCGAGCTGCGCGATTTCCGCCATAACGCTCCGCCCCCTGGCCCGACCGAGGCGCAGGACGACACGCAGGAAAGCGAAGGCGACAAGGAACTACTGGAGGTTTTTCTCGAAGAGAGCTCCGATATCCTCGAAAGCGCGGCCCAGTCCCTGGCGCGTTGGCAGGCCGACCCGCGCAACACGGTCGAGGTGGAGAACCTGTTGCGCGACCTGCACACCCTAAAGGGTGGGGCGCGCATGGTCGAGATCGCCGCCATCGGCGACCTGGCCCATGAGCTGGAATTCCTCTACGAGCTGCTGGCGGCCGCGCGGCTGCCGTCGACGCCGGCCTTGTTCAGCCTGCTGCAGAACTGCCATGACCGCCTGGCGCACATGCTCGACGCGGCGCGCCTGGGTGAGCCGCTGCACGCGGCGACGGCGCTGATCGACTATATCCGCAACTTCTCCAGCGCCGCGCTGACCGACAGCGCCGCCGGGCAGCCCCAGGCCGAGCCCGCCCCGGCCGAAGCCCCGGCTGTCGCGCCCGAGCGGGCCGGGGACATGGTCAAGGTCGATGCCGAACTGCTTGACGACCTGGGCAACCTGGCCGGCGAGCATTCGGTGATCCGTGGGCGCATCGAGCAGCAGGTCAACGATGCGCAGTTCGCTCTCAACGAGATGGAGACCACGCTGGAGCGCATGCGCGACCAGCTGCTGCGCCTGGATATCGAGACCCAGGGGCGGATCTCGAGCCGGCACCAGTTCGAAGGTGACGCCTATGACGACTTCGACCCCCTGGAGATGGATCGTCATTCGCAGTTGCAGCAATTGTCGCGGGCGCTGTTCGAGTCCACCTCGGACCTGCTCGACCTCAAGGAGACCCTGCTGCAGCGGGCCCAGGAAGCGCACAGCCTGTTGCAGCAGCAGGCGCGGGTCAACAGCCAGTTGCAAGAGGGGCTGACCGCCACCTTGATGGTACCGTTCGAACGCCTGGTGCCGCGTTTGCAACGGGTGGTGCGGCAGGTGGCGAGCGAACTGGGCAAACAGGTCGAACTGGTGGTCGGCAATGCCGAGGGCGAGCTGGACCGCAGTGTGCTCGAGCGCATGGTCGCGCCGCTGGAACACATGCTGCGCAATGCCGTCGACCATGGCCTGGAAGCCCGCGAGGCGCGCCTGGCGGCCGATAAGCCGGAGCAGGGCACCATCCACCTGAACCTGCTGCACGAAGGCGCCGACATCGTCATCGAGATGAGCGACGACGGTGCCGGGGTGCCGCTGGAGGCGGTGCGCAACAAGGCGATCAAACGCGGCCTGCTCGATCCGCAGGCACGCTTGAGCGACCACGAGATCCTGCAGTTCATCCTGCGCCCGGGGTTTTCCACTGCCGAGAAGATCACCCAGATCTCCGGGCGCGGCCTGGGCATGGACGTGGTCCATGAAGAGGTCAAGCAGCTGGGCGGTTCGATGAGCATCGAGTCCAGCCCCGGCAAGGGCGCGCGCTTCCTGATCCGCTTGCCGTTCACCGTGTCGGTGAACCGGGCGCTGATGGTGCACGTGGAGGATGAGCAGTACGCTATTGGGCTGAACACCATCGAGGGCATCGTGCGCGTGCCGCCATCGGAGCTCGAGGCCTGCTACCGACTCGACCCGCCACGCTACAGCTATGCCGGCCATGACTACGCGCTGCGTTACCTCGGCGAGCTGCTGCAGGAGGGTACGCAACCCAACCTGCTGGGCCAGAGCGTGCCGCTGCCGGTGCTGCTCACCCATTCCCACGAGCAATCGTTCGCGATCCAGGTCGACAGCCTGTCGCCCAGTCGCGAGATCGTGGTCAAGAGCCTGGGCCCGCAGTTCGCGGCGGTGCCGGGGCTGTCCGGTGCCACCCTGCTTGGCGACGGGCGGGTGGTGCTGATTCTCGACCTGCTCGGCCAGTTGCGCGGCCAGCAGCGACGCCTGGCGCGCCTGCCGGGCGCGGCGCAGGGGCAGCATCTGCTGACCGGCCCGGTGCCCAGGCGGCCATTGCTGGTGATGGTGGTGGACGACTCGGTGACCGTGCGCAAGGTCACCAGCCGCCTGCTCGAACGCCACGGCATGAGCGTGCTGACCGCCAAGGACGGGGTGGATGCCATGGCGCTGCTCGAGGAGCACCGCCCGGACGTGTTGCTGCTGGACATCGAGATGCCGCGCATGGACGGCTTCGAGGTGGCCACGCGCATCCGCCGCGACGAACGCCTGGCACAGTTGCCGATCATCATGATCACCTCGCGTACCGGGCAGAAGCACCGCGACCGGGCCATGGCCATTGGCGTCAACGATTACCTCGGCAAGCCCTACCAGGAGTCGGTCCTGTTGCAGAGCATCGCCCACTGGAGCCAGCCCCATGCTTGAACATATCGCCGGCCAGCGCAGCAGCCTAACCGGCCTGCTGTTGCCCCTGGGCGACCGCACCCTGGTACTGCCCAACGTGGCGGTGGCCGAATTGATTGGTCATCGTGCCATCGCCTGCGAGCCAGGAGAGCCGGCCTGGCACCTGGGCTGGGTGGACTGGCGCCAGCAGCGCTTGCCGTTGATCGGTTTCGAGGCGGCCTGTGGCGGGCAGACCACTTGCGGCGAGCGGGCACGGGTGGTGGTTCTCAACGCATTGGGAGATACCGGCCTGCGCTTCCTGGCGTTGCTGCTGCAGGGGATTCCGCGCTCGTGCAAGCTCGACAGCCAGTTGAACTATGTTGACGTGCCGCTGGCCGCGCTGGAGCTGGCGGCAGTGCAGGTGGGCGAGCAGGTGGCGCGGGTGCCGGACCTGGCCGGGCTGGAAAGATTGGTACGTGACGCTGATCTGCAATCTGCAGCTGGCTAGGATGATGGTTGAGCGGGCCCTGTCGCGGGGCTCAGGAACCCTGACTGCTGCGGGAGGTCTGTGCTTGCATGTATTACGGTGAACGCTTCAACGCCTGGACCCACCTGGTCGGCGCGGTACTGGCCTGCATCGGCGCGAGCTGGCTGATCGTCGTGGCGGGCCTGCAGGGCGATCCCTGGAAGATCGTCAGTTTCTCCATCTACGGTTTCACCCTGCTGTTGCTCTACAGCATCTCCACCCTCTACCACAGCACCCGCGGGCGGGCGAAGCGGGTCATGCGCAAGCTCGACCACCTGTCGATCTACCTGTTGATTGCCGGCAGCTACACGCCGTTCTGCCTGGTCAGCCTGCGCGGCCCCTGGGGCTGGAGCCTGTTCGGGGTGGTCTGGGGGCTGGCGCTGGTCGGCATGTTGCAGGAGATCAAGCCGCGCTCCGAGGCACGGATCCTGTCGATCGTCATCTATGCGCTGATGGGCTGGATCGTGCTGGTGGCGGTGAAACCGCTGCTGCACAGCCTGGGTGCCGCGGGTTTCGCCTGGCTGGCGGCCGGCGGTGTGTTCTACACCGTCGGCATCATCTTCTTCGCTTTTGACAGCCGATTCCGCCACTGGCACGGCATCTGGCACCTGTTCGTGATTGCCGGCAGCCTGATGCACTTCGTCGCGGTGTTTTTCTACGTGCGTTAGAAATCGCCCCACAGTTGCTGTGCCACCGACAGGGCCACCACAGGCGCGGTTTCGGTGCGCAGCACGCGAGGGCCGAGGCGGGCGGCGTGGCAGCCGGCGGCCTTGGCCTGCTCGACTTCCGCTTCGCTCAGGCCGCCCTCGGGGCCGATCAGGAAGGCCAGCCTGGCCGGTTTGGCATGGCTGGTCAGTGGCTCGGCCACCGGGTGCAGCACCAGCTTGAGGTCGGCTTCGGTGCTTTTCAGCCACTCGGCCAGGGTCACGGGCGGGTGGATCACCGGCAAGGTCGAGCGCCCGCACTGCTCGCAGGCACTGACAGCCACCTGGCGCCAGTGGGCCAGGCGCTTGTCGGCGCGTTCGTCCTTCAGGCGTACTTCGCAGCGTTCGCTGACGATCGGGGTGATTTCGTTGGCCCCCAGCTCGGTGGCTTTCTGGATCGCCCAGTCCATGCGCTCGCCACGGGACAGGCCCTGGCCGAGGTGGATATGCAAAGGCGAGTCGGCCTGGCCGGGAAGTGCCTGGTCGAGGCTGACGCGCACGGTTTTCTTGCCGACTTCGAGCAGTTGGCCGAGGTATTCCTGGCCGCTGCCGTCGAACAGCTGCACGGCGTCGCCAGCGGCCATGCGCAGCACGCGGCCAATGTAGTGGGCCTGGGCTTCGGGGAGCTCGTGCTCGCCAAGGCCCAGTGGGGCGTCGATGAAGAAGCGGGAGAGTCTCATGGGCTTGCTCTGGAAAAAGGCTGACGCAGATCCTGTAGGAGCGGACGAGCCGGCTCCTACAGGTTTCGGGTTGGTCTGGGGCTAGCCCGGATCGCGGAAATCCGGATGGAAGTCGGCCGGCACGGCAACGCTCACCTTGTCGCGGGTGGCGATATCGATCCCTTCGCTGGCCACCTCGGCCAGGAAGTCGATCTGTTCGGGTGTAATCACGTAAGGCGGCAGGAAATACACCACGCTGCCCAGCGGGCGCAACAGTGCGCCACGGCTCAGGGCGTGCTCGAAGACTTTCAGGCCGCGGCGCTCCTGCCAGGGGTAGGCGGCCTTGGTGGCCTTGTCCTGGACCATCTCGATGGCCAGGACCATGCCGGTCTGGCGGATCTCGGCGACGTGGGCATGGTCGGCCAGGTGCGCGGTGGCGCTGGCCATGCGCGCCGACAAGGCCTTGTTGGCCTCGATCACGTTGTCCTGCTCGAAGATGTCCAAAGTGGCCAGGGCCGCGGCGCAGGCCAGCGGATTGCCGGTGTAGCTGTGCGAGTGCAGGAAGGCGCGCAGGGTCGGGTAGTCGTCGTAGAACGCCTGGTAGACCTTGTCGGTGGTCAGGCAGGCGGCCAGCGGCAGGTAGCCGCCGGTCAGGGCCTTGGACAGGCACAGGAAGTCCGGGGTGATGCCGGCCTGCTCGCAGGCGAACATCGTGCCGGTGCGGCCGAAGCCGACGGCGATCTCATCGTGGATCAGATGCACGTCGTAACGGTCGCAGGCCTCGCGCAGCAGCTTGAGGTACACCGGGTGATACATGCGCATGCCGCCGGCGCCCTGGATCAGCGGTTCGACGATCACCGCAGCGATGCTGGCGTGGTGTTCGGCCAGGGTCTGCTCCATGGCCGCGAACATGTTCCGCGAGTGCTCTTCCCAGCCCATGCCTTCCGGACGCAGGTAGCAGTCCGGGCTCGGCACCTTGATGGTGTCCAGCAGCAGCGCCTTGTAGGTTTCGGTGAACAGCGGCACGTCGCCCACCGACATCGCGGCGATGGTCTCGCCATGATAGCTGTTGGTCAGGGTGACGAAGCGCTTCTTCTGCGCTTTGCCGGTGTTCTGCCAGTAGTGGAAGCTCATCTTCAGCGCCACTTCGATGCACGATGAGCCATTGTCGCCATAGAACACCCGGTCCAGGCCGGCGGGGGTGATCGCTACCAGGCGTTCGGACAGCTCGATCACCGGCTGGTGGCTGAAACCGGCGAGGATCACATGTTCGAGCTGGTCGACCTGGTCCTTGATGCGCTGGTTGATGCGCGGGTTGGCATGGCCAAAAGCGTTGACCCACCATGAGCTGACGGCGTCCAGGTAGCGTTTGCCCTCGAAGTCCTCCAGCCACACGCCCTCGCCGCGCTTGATCGGGATCAGCGGCAGCTGTTCGTGGTCTTTCATCTGGGTGCAGGGGTGCCAAAGGACCTTCAGGTCGCGCTGCATCCACTGATCGTTGAGGCCCATGGGCACTTCTCCTGGCGTTACGGCTCGGTTTGACCGCGTAAGCCTAAGCAATGCCGGGGGGCAGGACAACCGCTCAGTGTCGCCAGGCCGGGCGCCATTCCAGCTGGCGGATATGCACGGTGCACTGCGGTAGGGTGGACAGGGTCAGGCGGTCGAGCGGGCCGGGCACGTCGTGCCAGGAGGTGCCGTGGGTGCCGGGCCCGGGCGTGAACTCGGTGTAGTCCAGGTCGCGCAGGGTCAACCAGTAGGCGGTCGAGACGGCCGTGCTGAGCGTGGTGACATCCACTTCAAGCAGCAGGCAATCGACCGTCTGGCCGAAGATGAACTCGATATCGCACTGGCCATGGATGATCAATTCCGTGCCGATCCGCCCCTCCTCGGTCTGGTAACGCGCGCTGTAGACAATGCCATTGGACACGATGTTCAGGCCGGTGGGCGTGCGCCAGGAGCACTCGGGTAGGGGCGCCGAAGGCGTCCACCTGGCAAAATCTTCGGTGTAGATCACTGTTCTTCCCCGGCTCGATGCTTGAGTGCCAGCCAAGGCTGCACGCCCCGGCGACCCAACGCCACTGACAAAATTACCAGTTGCCAAAGGCACTTGATGTCACTGCGGTGGCAGGGTGGGCAGAGGTGACGTATTCTTAACGCATCTCTCCCGGGGCATTGCTCCCCGTCCCTTCTATCGCTTCTCTAACCGGAGTTCGCCATCATGGCTGCTGCTTGGGTGCGCCTGTGCGCGTTGGTATTGATCGGGGTGACCAGCGGCGTCGCGCTGGCCAAGGACAAGACGGCGATCGTCGTCGGTGGTGGCCTGGCGGGCCTGACCGCGGCCTACGAGCTGCAGAGCAAGGGCTGGCAGGTGACCCTGCTGGAAGCCAAGTCGGGCATGGGCGGGCGTTCGGGCCTGGCCACCAGCGAATGGGTCGGCAACAGCAAGACCCAGCCGGTGCTCAACCAGTATCTGGAGCAGTTCAAGGTCGCCACCCTGCCGGCCCCGGAGTTCGTGCGCAACCCCGGCTACCTGATCGACGGTGAATATTTCACTGCCACCGATCTGGCGACCAAGCAGCCAGCCACTGCCGAGGCGCTCAAACGCTTCGAGAAAACCCTCGACGACCTGGCCCGTTCCATTGAAGACCCGCTCAATCCCGCGGCAAACAGCACCCTGTTCGCCCTCGACCAGATGAACGTGTCCACCTGGCTCGACAAGCTGCAGCTGCCAGCCACCGCCCGTCAGCTGGTCAACCAGCAGATCCGCACCCGCTATGACGAGCCGTCGCGCCTGTCGCTGCTGTACTTCGCCCAGCAAGGCCGGGTCTACCGCAATGTCAGCGACCGTGACCTGCGCGCCGCGCGCCTGCCAGGTGGCAGCCCGGTGTTGGCCCAGGCCTTCGTCAAGCAGCTGAAGACCATCAAGACCAGTTCGCCGGTTACCGCCATCGTTCAGGACAAAGACGGTGTGACCGTCAAGGTCGGCGGTGTCGGCTACCAGGCTGACTATCTGGTCATGGCCGTACCGCTGCGTGCACTGGCCAAGATCCAGATGACCCCAGGCCTGGACGGGCAGCACCTGGCCGCCTTGAAGGGCACCAACTATGGCTGGCGCGACCAGCTGATGCTCAAGTTCAAGAACCCGGTGTGGGAAAGCCGTGCACGCATGTCCGGCGAGATCTTCAGCAACACTGGCCTTGGCATGCTGTGGATCGAGCCGGCGCTCAAGGGTGGCGCCAACGTGGTGATCAACCTGTCCGGGGATAACGCCCGCTTGCTCCAGGCTTTTGGTGACAAGCAGATGGTCGATCAGGTACTGATCCGCCTGCACGCCTTCTACCCGCAGGCACGCGGCGCCTTCACCGGTTATGAAATCCGCCGCTACAGCACCGACGCCGGCATGGGCGGTGCGTACCTGGCCTACGGCCCGGGGCAGATCAGCAAATACTGGCGCCTGTGGGAGCGCCCGGTACAACGGATCGCCTTTGCCGGCGAACACACCGATGCGCTTTACCCAGGTACCCTCGAAGGGGCCCTGCGTAGCGGCCAGCGTGCCGCGGGGCAGGTCCAGGACCTGGCGGCGGGCAAGTCCTTCGACCCGGCCAAGGCTGCGTCGGTAGCCGCCGCAGCGGCTACTGGAGCGGCCGGCGTCGCGGCCGCGAAGGACAAGGGCGGGTTCTTCTCCAACCTGTTCGGCGGCGCCTCTGACAAGGCTCCGGCCAAGGCGGAGCCCGTGAAGGCCGAGCAGGTCAAGCCGGGCTTCTTCTCGCGTCTGTTTGGCGGCTCTGACAAGCCAGAGGCCAAGGCCGCGCCGATCGCCAAGGCCGAGGAGGTTGCGCCTGCACCGGCAGCCGCGCCGGTTGCGCCGACACCCGTTGCTAAGGAAGAGCCAGTGAAGCCGGCGGCCACCAAGCAGACCCCCGCCAAGCCTGCGGCCAAGCAGGCCCACAAGCCTGCAGCCAAACCGGCGCCGGTGAAGAAGGCCACCGCCAAGTCGGAATCGGCCAAGAAGCCGGTGCTCAACAGCCAGGCCAAGGCCGGCTGATCTCGGTATAGCCGCCATCGCGGAGCCCTGTGTAAGCGGGCTTGCCCCGCGATGGCGTCGGATCTTCCAAACGTCTATCGTTAATGTTTCCTTAATAGGAAGCTTCCAGAATTAATATCTGGTTTTTCGATAATCAGAAGCTGCTTTTTACGCTTTTATTCGATGCATTACGCGTTAGTCTTGTGCACAGCTTTCACGGGGAAATACGCCAACATGCAACTGCGCAATTCATCTTCTCGCTATGGCCTGGTCAGCATCGTCCTGCACTGGGGTGTGGCGCTGGCGGTCTTCGGGCTGTTTGGCCTGGGCTTGTGGATGGTCGGCCTTGATTACTACGACCCATGGCGCAAGTCCGGTCCGGACCTGCACAAGAGCATCGGCCTGGTGTTGCTGGCACTGATGCTGTTGCGGGTAGTCTGGCGTTTCGTCAGCCCGCCGCCACCGGCACCGGCCAACCATGGCAAGGTCACCCGGCTGGCCGCCAAGCTGGGCCATCTGGCGCTGTACCTGGGCCTGTTCGCAGTGATGATAGCGGGCTATCTGATTTCCACCGCCGACGGCGTGGGTATTCCGGTGTTCGGCTTGTTCGACGTTCCCGCGCTGGTCAGCGACCTGCCTGACCAGGCTGACCTGGCGGGGGTGATCCACCTCTGGCTGGCCTGGGGCCTGGTGATTTTTGCCGTACTGCACGCATTGGCGGCATTGAAACATCATTTCATCGACCGTGACGCGACCCTGACCCGCATGCTGGGCCGCAAAGCTTGACTCTCAACCTCAATTGCAAAGGAAGGAAGTAAGGATGTTGAAAAAGACTTTTGCCGCTCTGGCGCTCGGTACCGCTCTGATCTCCGCCGGCCAGGCCATGGCCGCCGAGTACAAGATCGACAAGGAAGGCCAGCACGCGTTCGTCGACTGGAAGATCAGCCACCTGGGCTACAGCTTCATCCACGGCACCTTCAAGGACTTCGACGGCAACTTCACCTGGGACAGTGCCAAGCCCGAGGCCAGCAAGATCAGCGTAGACCTGAAGACTGCCAGCCTGTGGTCGAACCACGCCGAGCGTGACAAGCACATCGCCAGCAAGGACTTCCTGGATGTCAAAAAATATCCGGAAGCCAAGTTCGTCTCCACCAGCGTCAAGTCGACCGGTGACAAGACTGCCGATGTGACCGGCGACCTGACCCTGCACGGCGTGACCAAGCCCGTCACCTTCAAGGCCGTGTTCAATGGCGAGGGCAAGGACCCGTGGGGCGGCGAGCGCGCTGGCTTCAACGCCACCACCACGCTGAACCTGAACGACTTCGGCATCAAGGGCCCAGGTCCGACTTCGCAGACCCTGGACCTGGATATCAGCGTCGAAGGCCTGAAACAGTAGTAATTCGCTTCGCCAGCAGCGAAAACGCCGCCCAATGGGCGGCGTTTTCGTTGGCTTTGCATGGCCTCATCGCGGGGCAGGCCCCGCGATTGCGGGCTCAGCCCTTGCGGGTCAGCAGCGCCGGGCGCTCACCGCGTGGGCGGCTTGGCAGGTCGTCCAGTTGCTCGGGCGTCGGGTAGCGGTCGAGTTTGGATTCCTTGCGGATGATCACTGGTGCGCTCTGCGACTCGCGCGGGTTGCGCACGGCCGGTTCCTGGCGGGACGAATCTTCACGGCGAGCACGGCCACCGTTGTTGTCGCGTCGGGCGCCACCATTGCTGCCGCCGCCGTTGCGCGGGCGCTTTTCACCGGAGCCCTGGCCCTGGCGCTGCTGGCCATTGCCACGGCCCTGGCCTTGCCCCTGGCCGCCACCACTGCGCTGGCCTTGCCCTTGGGCTTGGCCCCCGTTGCCGCCCGGGCGACGATTGCGCCCCTGGTTCTTGGCGTTCTGGTAGGGGCTGACGTAGTCGGCGCGGTTGCCAAAGTTGTCGACGTCGTCGTCGAGGAACTCTTCAGGGTCGCGATTGGGGGAGGCGACCGGCGCGGCTTTCTGGCCGTTGTTCTGCTGCTGGCGTGGCTTCTGGTCGCGCGGCTTGCGCTGCTGGCCCTGCTGCTGTTTCTCGCCGGACTTGTCCTTTTCCGCGGACTTCTCGGACGAAGGCTTGTTGCGGCCTTTGTCCTTGCCTTTGTCCTTGCGCCCGCCACTGCCTTCCTTGCCGCCTTCGCCGCGAGGTTGCTGGTTGCGGCCACCGCGGCCATTGTTCGGCTGGCGCTCGCGCACTTCCGGCTTCTCGGCCTCGACCTGCGATGCGTCAAAGCCCATCAGGTCGCCATCCGGGATTTTCTGGCGGGTGACGCGCTCGATGCTCTTGAGCAGCTTTTCTTCATCCGGCGCGACCATCGAAATGGCTTCACCGGAGCGACCGGCACGGCCCGTACGGCCGATGCGGTGAACGTAGTCTTCCTCGACATTGGGCAGCTCGAAGTTGACCACGTGGGGCAACTGGTCGATGTCCAGGCCGCGGGCGGCGATGTCGGTGGCGACCAGCACGCGCACGGTGTTGGCCTTGAAGTCGGCCAGCGCCTTGGTGCGGGCGTTCTGGCTCTTGTTGCCGTGGATCGCCGCGGCGGTCAGGCCGTGCTTCTCGAGGTATTCGGCCAGGCGGTTGGCGCCGTGCTTGGTGCGGGTGAACACCAGCACCTGTTCCCAGGCGCCCAGGGTGATCAGGTGCGCCAGCAGGGCGCGCTTGTGGCTGGCCGGCAGGCGGTAGACCCGCTGCTCGATACGCTCGACGGTGGTGTTTGGCGGCGTGACCTCGATGCGCTCGGGGTTGTGCAGCAGCTTGTCGGCGAGGTCGGTGATGTCCTTGGAGAAGGTCGCCGAGAACAGCAGGTTCTGGCGCTTGGCCGGCAGGCGCGCCAGCACTTTCTTGACGTCGTGGATGAAGCCCATGTCGAGCATGCGGTCGGCTTCGTCCAGCACCAGGATCTCGACCCGCGAGAGGTCGACGCTGCCTTGGCCGGCCAGGTCGAGCAGGCGGCCCGGGCAGGCGACCAGGACGTCGACGCCCTTGGCCATGGCCTGGACCTGCGGGTTCATGCCGACGCCACCGAAGATGCAGGCGCTGATGAAGTTGAGGTCGCGGGCGTAGACCTTGAAGCTGTCATGCACCTGCGCTGCCAGCTCGCGGGTGGGGGTCAGCACCAGCACGCGCGGTTGGCGCGGGCCATGGCGTTGCGATTTGTCGGGGTGGCCACCCGGGAACAGGCGCTCAAGAATAGGGAGCGCGAAGCCGCCGGTTTTACCAGTACCTGTCTGGGCGGCGACCATCAGGTCGCGACCTTGCAACACGGCGGGAATGGCCCGCTGTTGCACCGGAGTGGGCTGGGTATAGCCCGCTGCCTCGATAGCGCGGACAAGAGCCTCGGAGAGACCGAGGGAAGCAAAGGACATGGGCAATCCTGTTCTCGTGGGGGCTAGGCCCGATGGGGTGTTCTGCCTGGCGCGACGGGCATCGGAGGGATGCGATCGCGTCCGGTCCAGCTGGGCGTTCACTGCGCATCCTGAATGCCGGCGGGCGGGCACCAAAGGTGCGCGGCTGCGGGTCGAGATGCCTGTTGCGAGGCCGAGCGTCCGGGCGTGAGCCGGGCGGGAAGGCCCGAGTATAACAGAGCAATCAGCGTGTGCCGCGTTCCTGCTGCTCAACGGCGAAAGGAAAATCCTGATTGCCGAGGTAGCGGGCACTGATCGCGGCATAGGCTGGCTCCTGTTTGAAGCGCCGCAGCTCCTCGCTGAAGGCCTGCGCCAACTGCTCGCGGCCGGGCTTGCGGGCCAGCCCCAGGTACTGTGGGCGGCGGCTGACCACCAGGGGCAGCTCTTCCACGGTCTGCTCCAGGCCCAGGCGTCGGCTCACATAGCGGCCGACCCGGCGGTCGGTCACCAGCAGGTCGATGCGCCCCAGCGCCAGCTTGCCGAAGTTGGCTTCGTGGCTGGGCGCGGGCTCGCGGCGAAACAGCGGCGATTCGGCGAAAGTGCCGTCGTAGACATAGCCCGGTGAGGTGCCGACGGTCAGCCCGGCCAGGTTCTCGACGCGCTTGACCGGGTGTGGCCGTGAGCGCGCTTGGTAGAGGACGAACTCGACCTCGGACATCGGTTCGTCCGGGTAGACCAGGTAGCCCTGGCGCGAGTCGACCTGGAAAATATCCATCACGGCATCTGCCAGGCCCTGTTCGACCATGGCCAGGCAGCGCTTCCAGGGCAAAAACTGCCATTGCACCTCGACGCCCAGGCGTTTGAACACCTCGTTGGTGATCTCGTAGTCGATGCCTTTGGCCTGGCCGTTCTCCTGGTAGAGGTAGGGCGCCCAGTCGTCGCTGACGATGCGCAGGCGTTCTGCATTGGCCAGCGGGCTCAGGCCGGCGAGCAGCAACAGCAGGAGAGGGAGGATGAGCGTGCGCATGGCGTGAGAGTACGCTGCAAGCCCGGGCAAGACCAGTGAACGCTGGCCGCAGGTGTGTGCGGCGCGAGCGCGAACGAACAAGGCTTTGACCTGCGCCAAAGCCTTGTTCGCGACCATCAGCGTGGCAGCTTCAGGTTGTTCCAGATCGCCAGGCTCGGCTCGGCCTGGTTCAGGGTGTAGAAGTGCAGGCCCGGCGCGCCGCCTTGCAGCAGCTGTTCGCACATGCGGGTGATCACTTCCTCGCCGAATGCCTGGATGCTGGCGGTGTCGTCGGCATAGGCTTCCAGCTGCTTGCGGATCCAGCGTGGGATCTCGGCGCCGCAGGCGTCGGAGAAGCGTGCCAGCTTGCTGTAGTTGGTGATCGGCATGATGCCGGGCACCACCGGGATCTCCACGCCCAGCTTCTGCGCGCGCTCGACGAAATAGAAGTAGCTGTCGGCGTTGAAGAAATACTGGGTGATGGCGCTGTCGGCACCGGCCTTGACCTTGTGCACGAAGTTGGCCAGGTCGCTCTCGAAATTGCGCGCCTGCGGGTGCATCTCCGGGTAGGCGGCCACTTCCAGGTGGAAGTGGTTGCCGGTTTCCTGGCGGATGAATTCGACCAGGTCGCTGGCGTAGCGCAGTTCGCCGCTGGCCATGCCCATGCCCGACGGCAGGTCGCCACGCAGGGCGACGATGCGCTTGATGCCGGCGGCCTGGTACTCGGCCAGCAGGGCGCGCAGGTCGTCCTTGCTGTCGCCCACGCAGGACAGATGCGGGGCGGCGGGGACTTTCACCTCATTTTCCAGCTGCAGCACGGTGTTGAGCGTGCGGTCGCGGGTCGAGCCACCGGCACCATAGGTGCAGGAGAAGAAGTCCGGGTTGTAGCTGGCCAGCTGGCGGGCAACGCCCATCAGCTTTTCGTGACCGGCATCGGTCTTGGTGGGGAAGAACTCGAAACTGTAGCGGCGTTCTTGTGACATCTCTGGTTCCTTCGGCAGTGAGCCTGGGCTGCTGCCTGCAAATAAAAGCCAGGACGGTGGGGGCCGGCCTGGCTCGGACATCGGTTCGAAACGTTGCCTGCCAGTGCCGGGCAAGGATACCTGGCACTGGCAACCAGCCGCTTAGTAGCGGTAAGCGTCCGGCTTGAACGGGCCTTCGACGGTCACACCGATGTATTCGGCCTGCTGCGGGGTCAGCTGGGTGACCACGCCGCCGAAGCCGCGGACCATTTCCAGGGCCACTTCTTCGTCGAGTTTCTTCGGCAGCACTTCCACGGTCAGGCGCTCGGCCTTCTTCGCGGCAGGCAGCGCGGCGAACTTCTGCTCGAACAGGAAGATCTGCGCCAGGACCTGGTTGGCGAACGAACCGTCCATGATGCGGCTCGGGTGGCCGGTGGCGTTGCCCAGGTTTACCAGGCGGCCTTCGGCCAGCAGGATCAGGTAGTCGTCGTTCTGCGGGTCGAACACGCCGGCGCCGGTGCGGTGGATCTTGTGCACCTGTGGCTTGACCTCTTCCCATGCCCAGTTCTTGCGCATGAAGGCGGTGTCGATCTCGTTGTCGAAGTGGCCGATGTTGCAGACCACGGCGCGCTTTTTCAGGGCCTTGAGCATGTTGGCGTCGCAGACGTTGACGTTACCGGTGGTGGTGACGATCAGGTCGATGCGGCCGAGCAGGTCCTTGTTGATGCCGGCTTCGGTACCGGTGTTGATGCCGTCCTTGAACGGCGAGACGACTTCGAAGCCGTCCATGCAGGCTTGCATGGCGCAGATCGGGTCGACTTCGGTGACCTTGACGATCATGCCTTCCTGGCGCAGGGACTGGGCCGAGCCCTTGCCCACGTCGCCGTAGCCGATCACCAGGGCCTGCTTGCCCGAAAGCAGGTGGTCGGTGCCGCGCTTGATGGCGTCGTTGAGGCTGTGGCGGCAGCCGTATTTGTTGTCGTTCTTGCTCTTGGTGACCGAGTCGTTGACGTTGATCGCCGGGACTTTCAGCTCGCCCTTGGCCAGCATGTCCAGCAGGCGGTGCACGCCGGTGGTGGTCTCTTCGGTCACACCGTGGATCTTGTCCAGCATGGCCGGGTATTTCTTGTGCAGGATCTCGGTCAGGTCACCACCGTCGTCCAGCACCATGTTGGCGTCCCATGGCTGGCCATCCTTGAGGATGGTCTGCTCGATGCACCACTCGTACTCTTGCTCGGTCTCGCCTTTCCAGGCGAACACCGGGATGCCGGCGGCAGCGATGGCGGCGGCGGCCTGGTCCTGGGTGGAGAAGATGTTGCACGACGACCAGCGCACTTCGGCACCCAGGGCGACCAGGGTCTCGATCAGCACGGCAGTCTGGATGGTCATGTGGATGCAGCCGATGATCTTCGCGCCCTTGAGCGGTTGCTCGGCTTGATACTTGCGGCGCAGGCCCATCAGCGCGGGCATTTCCGACTCGGCGATGATGACTTCCTTGCGGCCCCAGTCGGCCAGGGAGATGTCGGCGACCTTGAAGTCGGAAAAACCTGCAGGCGTGTTTACAGCGCTCATTGAGAGCCTCCATTCGTAGTGTGCGAATGGGCGCCGTTGTGCGTTGAGCGTCCGCTTGCGCGGACAACGCCCCAACCGAGCCTGACAGGCCAAGCCTGCTGCAGCGCCCCTCGGATGGGTGGCGGGATGGCCACCACTGTGGGGGGCCATGTGAAACGGCAAGATTATAGCCGCGGGCGTGTGACACACCCAAGACTTTCTGTCGATTAATCGAGACGATAGTCGATGTTCAATGGAGCGTGACCGAGCGGTCTGCCATCATTAGCGCATGTCAGCAAGCAGGTCAGGAGTACAGATGAACTTTCACACCCGCAAATGGGTAAAACCCGAAGACCTCAATCCCAACGGCACCCTGTTCGGCGGCAGCCTGCTGCGCTGGATCGACGAGGAGGCGGCGATCTACGCCATCGTCCAGCTGGGTAACCAGCGCGTGGTGACCAAGTACATTTCCGAGATCAACTTCGTCAGTGCCTCGCGTCAGGGCGACATCATCGAACTGGGCATCACCGCCACCGAATTCGGCCGCACCTCGATCACCCTCAAGTGCGAAGTACGCAACAAGATCACCCGCAAGGCGATCCTGACCGTCGACAAGATGGTGTTCGTCAACCTGGGTGAGGATGGCCTGCCGGCCGCCCACGGGCGCACCGAGATCAAGTACATCCAGGACCAGTTCCCGGACAGCGCGGTGGAATAGACCCGTTTGCTCAAGCGTGGGAGCGGGCTTGCCCCGCGATGGCGCCGGCAGGATCAACATCGATGCCTGTGCAGACGATATCGCGGGGCTAGTCCGCCTCTACGTTGTTACTCGGGTTGTGTGCTGACCTTGCGCACCACCTTGCCGACCGTCAGGCCCTGAATCAGGATCGACGACAGCACCACGATGTAAGTGATCGACAGCAGCAGGTCACGCTCGGCGCCCTGCGGCAGCGACAGCGCCAGGGCGACCGACACGCCACCGCGCAGGCCGCCCCAGGTCAGCACGCGGATGGTGCCCTGCGGCACGCTGCGCCAGCGGCGCAGCAGCACGATCGCCGGCGCCACGGTCAGCAGCCGCGAAGCCAGCACCGCCACCGCCAGCACGCCACCGGCCGCCAGGTGCAGCCAGTTGAACGGCAGCAGCAACAGCTCCAGGCCAATCAGCGCGAACAGCAAGGCATTGAGCATGTCGTCGATCAGTTCCCAGAAGCCGTCCATGTAGCGGCGGGTCATGTCGTTCATCGCCAGGTTGCGTCCCAGGTTGCCGATGATCAGTCCGGCTACCACCATGGCGATCGGCGCCGACACGTGCAGCTCGTAGCACATGGCCGAGCCGCCGATCACCAGCGCCAGGGTCAGCATCACTTCCACCTGGTATTGTTCGACGCTCTTGATCATGCGGTAGGTGGCATAGCCGATCAGGCCGCCGAAGGCGATGCCACCCAGGGCCTCGCGGGCGAACAGGATGGCGGTGTCGGCGACGCTCGGCGTCTCGCCCAGCTGGATGATGCCCAGCAGCACGGTGAACACCACGACCGCTGTGCCGTCATTGAACAGCGACTCACCGACGATGGTGGTCTTCAGCGGCTTGGAGGCGTTGGCGGTACGCAGTGCACCGAGCACGGCGATTGGGTCGGTCGGCGAGATCAGCGCGCCGAACAGCAGGCAGTAGATCAACGGCACGTTCCAGCCAAACAGGGCGAACACCCAGTGCGCCAGGTAACCGATCACCACGGTGGCGATGAGTACGCCAAGGGTGGCCAGCAGGCCGATCGGCCAGCGGTAGCTGCGCAGGTCGGCGAGGTTGACGTGCAAGGCGCCAGCGAACAGCAGGAACGACAGCATCCAGTGCATCAGCAGGTCGTTGAAGTCGATCTGGTTCATCAGGCCTTCGACGCGTTCTTCCAGGCCAGGGAAGCCGATCAGGCTCAGGCCCTGCAGCATCAGGGAGAACAGCAATGCGGTGACCATCACGCCGATGGCCGGCGGCAGGCCGATGAAGCGGTAGTTCACATAAGTGAGGAGGGTGGTGAGGCAGATAAACGCGGCAACTAATTCAAGCATCCCGAATCCTGTGTAAGTGGCTTCCAAGTCATTACCCGAATGGCTCGGGCAGTTCTTTGATGACCTGGCGCGGCGTTCGGGACACACCTTATGACCGGATTTCTCCAGTTGGTTCCTGTCAGGCGAAGCCGCGGGAGCGGGCTTGCCCTGCGATGAGGCCATAACTAGCCAGGCGCTATATAGTGGTCCCCACCAAACGACGACAAGGATTCCAAGGCGTGCTGGCAACTTCCCTCGTACTGGTCGCAGCCCTGCTCCATGCCACCTGGAACACCCTGATCAAGTTCAGCGCCGAGCGGCTGCTGGTGATCGCCAGCATGGACGTGGTGGCACTGAGTTTCGCCATACTGGCGGTAGCCTTCGTAGATTTCCCGCCCGCCGAGATCTGGCCCTGGCTGCTGGCCTCGGCGCTGGCCGAGCAGCTGTACCGTTTTCTGCTGATCCAGGCCTATCGGGTCGGTGACCTGGGGCTGGTCTATCCGTTGATGCGTGGCCTGTCGCCATTGGTGGTGCTGGGCCTGACCCTGGCCTTTGCCGGCGAATCGTTGAGCCAGCAGCAGATCATCGGCATCTTGCTGATCCCCTGTGGCATGGCGTGCTTGCTTTGGCAGGGTGGCGGCGGCGACCGCCTGCCCTGGTCGATGCTGCCGGTGGTGGCACTGATAGGCCTGTGCATCGGCTGCTACACCTGGTTCGACGGTCAGGCCGTACGCCTGTGGGGCAAGCCCTGGGACTACCTGGTATGGCTGACCTTGCTCAGTGCCTGGCCGTTCCCGTTGCTGGCCATGGTGGCCCGACGAGGGCCGTTCATGCTGTTCTGGCGCACCCAATGGAAGCTGGGCCTGGCGGTCGGGTTCTGCGTATTGTTCAGCTACGCTCTGGTGCTCTGGGCCATGCACCTGGGCTCGGTGGCCGAAGCGGCAGCGTTGCGCGAGTTGAGCGTGATCCTCGTGGTGCTGTTGGGCATGCGCTACCTCAAAGAACCTTTTGGCGGGCCAAGACTCCTAGCTTGCGGGCTGGTACTGGCCGGCATGCTGGTGATGAAGCTCTGAAGCGAACCTCTATGAACAAGGAGTCCTGTAGATGACCGTAGCCCTGTGGTGCATTCTCGTCGCGCTGGTCCTGCCGCCGCTGTGTGCACTGATCGCCAAACTCAGCAGCGGGTATTTCGGCCTGCGTGCCAATCACGATCCGCGTGCGTTCCTGGACAAGCTCGAAGGGCTGCCACGGCGAGCCCATGCCGCCCAGTTGAACGGCTACGAGGCGTTTCCCGCGTTTGCCGCGGCGGTGCTGGTGGCCGATATCGTCGGCAATGCCGAACAAGTGACCCAAGATGTGCTGGGGGTGATGTACATCACCAGCCGGTTGCTCTACATCATTTGCTACCTGGCGGACTGGGCAGTGTTGCGCTCGCTGGTATGGTTCGTCGGGATGGCGCTGATCGTGTCGTTCTTTGTCGTTTCGATCTGACTGCATCGCGGGGCAAGCTCGCCCCCGCAGTGGGAGCGGGCATGCCCCGCGATAGCGCTCTTCAGGGGACCTTCGGTACTTCGGGCAAAGGCTGACCCTTAGGCCACAACATCCATATCTGCCCCTGTTGTTTCATGTTGCCTGCCAGTTCACCGGCCTCAGGACCGGTGCCCCAGAACAGGTCCGCACGCACTTCACCGGTAATCGCCCCACCCGTGTCTTGAGCTCCCACGGGGCGCACCACCGGGCTGCCGTCGGGGCGGGTGGTGGACAGCCACAGCAGGCTGCCCAGCGGGATCACCTTGCGGTCGATGGCCACGCTATAGCCAGCGGTCAGCGGCACGTTGAGCGAGCCGCGCGGACCTTCGTTGCTATCCGGCCGGGTGCTGAAGAACACGTAGCTCGGGTTGCTGGCCAGCAACTCGGGGACCCGCTGCGGGTTGGCCTGGGCCCAGGCGTGGATGCTGCCCATGGTCACCTGTTCCTTGGGCAGTTGGCCCTGGTCCACCAGCCAGCGGCCAATCGGCCGATAGGGGTGGCCGTTCTGGTCGGCGTACCCCAGGCGCAGCTGGCGGCCACCTTCCAGCTGGATGCGACCGGAACCCTGGATCTGCAGGAACTGCAAGTCCATCGGGTCGGTCAGCCAGGCCAGTACCGGCGCCTTGGCACCGTCGCGGTTGATCACTTCGGCGGTGTCATAGGGCTTGAGCACGCGGCCATCGAGGCGCCCGCGCAGGCGCTTGCCCTTGAGTTCGGGATACACACTGGCCAGATCGACCACGATCATGTCCTCGGGTACGCCGTACACCGGTACATGCGCGGCTTCGGTGCGTTCCAGGCTGCCGGGGTAGACCGGCTCGTAGTACCCGGTTATCAGGCCGTTGGCGCTGTTCTGCGCCGAGCGCAGCCCATACACCTGGAGATTCTGCTCGAGGAAGGTGCGTACCTGGTCAGCGCTCGCCGTGGCTGAACCGGCTGCCTCGCAGGTAGCGGCCCACACCGGATCGCGCTTGAGCTTCTCGCAACCGTTGCGCCAGGCATAGAAACCGGCCAGCAGGTCGTCGTCGCTGACCTGGGGCAGGTCCTTCCAGGTGGCTGGTACATAAGTGGCGATGGCATGTGGCTCGGGCTTGGCGCTTTCGCCGCCGTTGCAGCCGGCCAGGAGCGCCAGGGCGGGGAGGGCCCAGGCGAGATGGCGCAATGCAGATTTCATCGGGTGGGTCCTGTGCTGGGCGAAACATGAACATTCGCCCTTGTTTTCTGTGTGGCTATTGGTCTTTGCCCGGCAGGCGGCGATACTGGCGACCCGTTTGCCTGGCCAAAGAGACCGTGATGTTCAAGCGATTGACCGTAGTACTGCTCGCCGCCCTCGCCCTGACCGCCTGTGACGGCGTCGACCCCAACTCGCCGCTGGGCCAGCGCAAGGCAATCTTCAAGCAGATGCTCAAGACCAGTGAAGACATGGGTGGCATGCTGCGCGGGCGGTTGCCCTTCGATGACGTGAAGTTCGCCGAGGGCGCGGTGAAGCTGGATACCTTGGCCCATGAGCCGTGGCAGCACTTCCCGCAGGTGCGCGACGAGGGTGACAGCAGCGCACGGGCGGATGTCTGGGAGCGCCAGGCGCGGTTCCAGGACCTGGCCCGGCAGCTGGAGGGCGTTACCGGTGATCTGGTGACGGTGACCCGCAACCCGCCGCTGGACGCAGCGCAGATGAAGGCACCGATGGACAAGGTCGAGGCGGCGTGCAAGGCCTGTCATAGCGAGTTTCGCAATCACTGAGCCGTGTGAGGCTGTTGTGGGAGCGGGTTCGTTCCCACATCAAAGGCTGTACGGTCAGCGCTCTAGCTCGTCCACGGCTTCTTGCAGTTCTTTCTTCGCCTCGGCCAGCTTGTCCTTGCGCTTGTTGATCTTTTCCGCGTCACCTTTCTTCATGGCTTTGTCCAGGTCCTTGGTGCGCTGGTTCACTTCGTGGCGGGCATCGAGCACTTTCTGCTCGCGCTCTTTGCGCAGCCCGGCTTCGGTGCAGTTGTCCACGCCACGCAGCGCCTCTTCGAGCCCGGCAGCCTGGTTGCTGTTGCCATGGTCACGGGCAATCTTCAGCTGGTTCTCGATGGCGCTGCGCTTGGCGGCGCAGCCGGTCAGGCCTGCATCCGGCTGGGCGGCTTGCGCGGCGCCGGTTGCCAGGCCAAGGGTTGCCAGCAGGAAAAGAGCGGTGAAACGTGTCATGAAAAGCCTCCTGAGCGGGGCGGAGCAGCAAAAGTTGGTGGAATCCTGCCTTGGTTTGCCGGATTTAGGAACCCTTGGTGGGGCTTTAGACAGCAAACTCGGAGTTCCCCTACGCCCGTCATTGTTCAGCCGTGGCGTCCGAGTGCTGGAAACCGGCGATACGATACCCGCCCAGTTGCTCAGCAAGGGCTTGAACATCTTCTGTTGCAAAAAATACCTCGAGTTGTTTCGATCTTGCGCCACCGACGCCCGGCAAGGCTTGCCATGCGTCAGCCGATCGTGTTGCCAGCGTCGACCAGTCGGCCTCCAGGGGCATCCCCTGAGGCAAGGGCGCGCCTAACGCGTTCAACCATTGGAGGAAGGGGCGCAAGCGCGCCGCGCTAAAACTGTCATGAAGTTGTCGGGCGCTGGCATCGCCGAGACCCGGCACCGCCGCCAGAACTTGGGTATCGAGCTCCAGCCAATCCACGAGGGTGGTCACAAGGCCGACATCCACCAGTCGGCGCCAGGTGCCCGGCCCGATCCCTGGCAGGGCCAGCCCCTGCTTGCCGCTCAACCAGGTCAAACGGGCGATGAATTGCTCTTCGCAGCCAGCAACAGCCTGCCAGCAGGTGTGGGCGTCATACTGCCCGGCAGTCGGTGAGGTGACGGGCTGTCGCACGACCGTGCGATGTACCACGTCGTCAAACCGCGGAATGGTGAGGCCGGCAAGGCTGATAGCCACCTGGTCGCCCGGGCGTATATCGAGTTTCTGCCAGCGTGCCAGGGACCCAAGGCTGACCTGCGAAACCCGACGGTCGTCCAGTTCGACAGGCGCCAGGTGCAGGATGGGGGTTACCTTGCCGGTGCGGCCAATGCGAAAGCGCACTTCGCGCACTTCGGCCAGGGCTTGGGAGAAGGGGTATTTCCAGGCTGCAATCCAGTAAGGGGCTTTGGCCTGCCAGCGCTCGGCGGGCGGGCGGCTGCCCTGGCGCAGGATCACGCCATCGGTGGCGAAGGGCAGGGCGGCGCGATACCAGTGCAGGCGCATCTCGGCGGCCTGCTCCGGGCTGGCGATGGGGATGCTGTAGCGCTGGCTGTCGGCAAAGCCCATGGCGGCCAGTAGCTCGAGGCGCTCCGCCTGGGTTTGCGGCCCGTGTGGCCAGTCCCAGACGAACAGGCCGATGCTCGCGCCGAGGGCGGTGTCCAGCTGCTTGCGTGCCATTAGCCCGGCCACGCTGCCGCGAGCGTTGATGCTGCCTGCCTGAGCCTGCACATGGCCCTCCAGGCGTTGGTAAAGTTCCCCTTGCAGCACCAGGTCCACAGGTTGCGGCAGCTGTCGGGTGATGGCGCCGAGCGAAGGAATATGCCGGCTCCAGTCATGGCCCTGGACGCCATCGCCGCGGCTGAGCAGCCGGACCAGCCGGCCCTGCTGGTAGATCAGGGAAACCGCGACGCCATCGACCTTGGGCTGTATCCAGACATCGTGCTTGCCCGCCAGCCAGCGGCGCATGGCCTGTTCGTCGGGCAGCTTGTCGACGCCGGTGTGCGCGACCGGGTGGGGCATCGGGCCACGTGCGCCGGCCAGCGGGTCGGGCGCCGCGTCTGGCAGGTTGAAGCACCGCTGCAGTCGCAGCAGGCGCTGGCGGCTCTGGTCATAGAGTTCGTCCGCCACCAATGACTTGCCCTGACGATGGTAGTGATCGTCCCAGCGGGCCAGGGTCTCGCCCAGTCGGGCCATTTCGGCATTCGCCTGTGATGGGCCCCAATCCGGACACTGGCCGGCCTGTGCGCTGGTGAAGAGAGTCGACAGGAGCATGAGTATCGGCAGTAGCGGCATGGCCGGCATCCTTGCGAGGCAGTAAGGAGTCCTCAGCCTAGGTGCCAGTTGCTTGGTGCGACGTGCCGCATTGTCAGGCGATATGTCACGAAAAAGCCCCTGCCGATTGCTCGGCAGGGGCTTTCTTTTACTGCTGCAGGAGGCTTACAGGCCAGCGGCGTCGCGCAGGGCGGCGGCGCGGTCGGTGCGCTCCCAGGTGAAGGTGGTGAAGGTGTCATCACCCACGGTCTTCTGCTGCGGAGTACGGCCGAAATGACCGTAGGCAGCGGTTTCCTGGTACATCGGGTGCAGCAGGTCGAGCATGGTGGTGATGGCATACGGACGCAGGTCGAAGCACTCGCGCACCAGTTGCACGATCTTCTCGTCCGAGACCTTGCCGGTGCCGAAGGTGTTGATCGAGATGGAGGTCGGCTGGGCCACGCCGATGGCGTAGGACACCTGGATCTCGCAACGCTCGGCCAGGCCAGCGGCGACGATGTTCTTGGCCACGTAGCGGCCGGCGTAGGCAGCGGAACGGTCGACCTTGGACGGGTCCTTGCCGGAGAACGCGCCACCACCGTGGCGGGCCATGCCGCCGTAGGAGTCGACGATGATCTTGCGGCCGGTCAGGCCGCAGTCGCCCACCGGGCCACCGATGATGAAGTTGCCGGTCGGGTTGATGTGGTACTGGGTACCCTTGTGCAGCAACTCGGCAGGCAGGGTGTGCTTGACGATCAATTCCATCACCGCTTCCTGCAGGTCTTTCTGCGAGACCTCAGGGTTGTGCTGGGTCGACAGCACGACCGCGTCGATGCCGACGACCTTGCCGTTTTCATAGCGGCAGGTGACCTGGGACTTGGCGTCCGGGCGCAGCCAAGGCAGCAGCTTGGACTTGCGCGCCTCGGCCTGGCGCTCGACCAGGCGGTGCGAGAAGCAGATCGGGGCCGGCATCAGCACGTCGGTCTCGTTGCTGGCGTAGCCGAACATCAGGCCCTGGTCACCTGCGCCCTGGTCTTCCGGGCGGGAGCGGTCGACGCCCTGGGCGATGTCCACCGACTGCTTGCCGATGATGTTCATCACGGCGCAGGTGGCGCCGTCGAAGCCGACGTCTGAGCTGTTGTAGCCGATGTCGATGATCACGTTACGCACCAGGTCTTCCAGGTCGACCCAGGCCGAAGTGGTGACTTCGCCGGCGATGATGGCGACACCGGTCTTGACCAGGGTCTCGCAGGCTACGCGGGCGTACTTGTCCTGGGCGATGATGGCGTCCAGCACCGCGTCGGAGATCTGGTCGGCGATCTTGTCCGGATGCCCTTCGGACACGGACTCGGAGGTGAAAAGGGAGTATTCGCTCATCTCGATGGGTTCCTGAAATTTACCGATGTTGTATGTCGCCAATGGCCCGCTGGAAATGCCGGACCTGGATCTGAAAACCGTTACGCAAGCCCACGTAGAGGCTGTCCCCGGGGGCCAGCCCTGCCGCGTCGGCCCAACGGGCCAGGTCGTCCTGCTCGAAGCCAAGCCACAGGTCGCCGCAAGCTTCGCGCGCCCACCCCTGGTCATGGCTGCACAGCTCGGTGACCAGCAGGCTGCCGCCCGCCTTCACCCGTTTGGCCAGCAGGCGCAAGGCCTGGGCCGGGTCGCTGAAATGGTGCAGGACCATGTTCAGCACAACGCAGTCGGCTTCCACATCCGTTGCACCCAGTGCATCGGCCAACTGCAGGTTTACGTTATTCAGTGCATTGCGCTCGCAGACCTGGCGCGCCAGTTCGAGCATGGTCGGGCTGTTGTCCATGGCCGTGACCTGGTCGAAGCGGCGGGCCAGGTCGGGCAGGAATCCGCCGTCGCCAGGCCCCACTTCCAGGGCGCTGGCGCCGACGCCGAAGCTGAGCTTGTCGAGCAGCGCCAGCAGGCTTTCGCGGTACTGCGGCAAGCCGGCGATCAGGTCCTGCTGGGCGCGGAACTTTTCTTCTACGCGCTGGAAAAAGTCCTGGCTGGTGGCGGCGCGGCGCTGTTGCACCAGGGCGATACGCGCCTGTACGTCGACGGGCAGCGCGAGGTCGTCGGCTTCCTCGAGCAGTGCCGTATGCAGGCGGCCCCCCAGGCGCTGACTGTCGGGCAGGGCACGGCGGTAGAAGATCGCATTGCCTTCGCGACGGGTCGCCACCAGGTCGGCCTGGGCCAGTACCTTGAGGTGGTGGCTCATGCCCGACTGGCCGATGTCGAAGATCTGCGCCAGCTCCAGCACGCCGAACGAGTCGTTGGCCAATGCGCGCAGCACGTTCAGGCGCAGCGGGTCGCCGCCGGCCTTGCACAGGGCGGCCAGCTCGTCGCTGTGTTGCGGGGTGATGGGCGCATTGAGGTTCATGGGGCGGGAGTCTAGTCAGGGGAGGCTGTGGTCGCAATAGCAATATCAAAAAGTTTTGATATTGCTGGATGGGTGGTGGTTGCGCAGGCGCATTTTTCTTGAAAAGCAGGCCAAACACAGGAAAAAAGCCCGACTGCGACCATACGTCATTGCCCCCGGCCCCCCCTGTGGGCGAAAATGGTCGTCTTTTTTCGCTTCACCACCCTTTCAAGCCCCAGGAGACTCAGCGATGCCCAGCCGTCGTGAACGTGCCAACGCCATTCGTGCCCTCAGCATGGATGCCGTGCAAAAGGCCAACAGCGGCCACCCAGGTGCCCCCATGGGTATGGCGGATATCGCCGAAGTGCTTTGGCGCGACTACCTGAAGCACAACCCGAGCAACCCCAGCTTCGCCGACCGTGACCGCTTCGTGCTGTCCAACGGTCATGGTTCGATGCTCATCTATTCGCTGCTGCACCTGACCGGCTACGACGTCACCATCGACGACCTCAAGGCCTTCCGTCAGCTGCACAGCCGCACCCCGGGCCACCCGGAGTACGGCTACACCCCTGGCGTGGAGACCACCACCGGCCCTCTGGGCCAGGGTCTGGCCAACGCCGTGGGCTTCGCCCTGGCGGAAAAGGTGCTGGGCGCCCAGTTCAACCGTGAAGGCCACAACATCGTCGACCACAACACCTACGTGTTCCTCGGCGACGGCTGCATGATGGAAGGCATTTCCCATGAAGTCGCCTCGCTGGCCGGCACCCTGGGCCTGAACAAACTGATCGCCTTCTACGACGACAACGGCATTTCCATCGACGGCGAAGTGCACGGCTGGTTCACCGACAACACCCCGGCGCGCTTCGAAGCCTACAACTGGCAGGTGATCCGCAACGTCAACGGTCACGACGCCGACGAGATCAAGATGGCCATCGACACCGCTCGCAAGAGCGACCGTCCGACCCTGATCTGCTGCAAGACCATCATCGGCTTCGGCTCGCCGAACAAGCAGGGCAAGGAAGACTGCCACGGCGCACCGCTGGGCAACGACGAAATCGCCCTGGCCCGCAAGGAACTGAACTGGAACCACGGTCCGTTCGAGATCCCGGCCGACATCTATGCCGAGTGGGACGCCAAAGCCGCTGGCGCCAAGGCCGAAGCTGCCTGGAACGAGCGTTTCGACGCCTACGCCAAGGCTTACCCGGAACTGGCTGCCGAGTTCAAGCGCCGTGACGCAGGTGAGCTGCCGGCCGACTTCTCCGAGAAGGCCCAGGCCTACATCAACGAAGTCGCCGCCAAGGGCGAAACCATCGCCAGCCGCAAGGCCAGCCAGAACACCCTGAACGCCTTCGGCCCGCTGCTGCCGGAGTTCCTCGGTGGTTCGGCGGACCTGGCCGGCTCCAACCTGACCCTGTGGAAAGGTTGCAAGGGTGTCGAGGCCAATGACGCCAGCGGCAACTATGTGTTCTACGGCGTGCGCGAATTCGGCATGACCGCCATCATGAACGGCGTCGCCCTGCACGGCGGCCTGGTGCCTTACGGCGCGACCTTCCTGATGTTCATGGAATACGCCCGCAACGCCGTGCGCATGTCGGCGCTGATGAAGCAGCGTGTGATCCACGTCTACACCCACGACTCCATCGGCCTGGGCGAAGACGGCCCGACCCACCAGCCGATCGAGCAACTGACCAGCCTGCGCAGCACGCCGAACCTGGACACCTGGCGTCCGGCCGATGCGGTCGAGTCCGCCGTGTCCTGGAAAGCCGCCCTGGAGCGCAAGGACGGCCCTTCGGCGCTGATCTTCTCGCGCCAGAACTTGCAACATCAGGATCGCAATGCCCAGCAGATCGCCGATATCGCCCGTGGCGGTTACGTCCTCAAGGACTGCGCCGGCGAGCCTGAGCTGATCCTGATCGCTACCGGTTCCGAAGTGGGCCTGGCCGTCCAGGCGTTCGACAAGCTGAGCGCCGAGGGCCGCAAGGTCCGCGTCGTGTCGATGCCGAGCACCAGCGTGTTCGATGCCCAGGACGCAGCCTACAAGCAGTCGGTCCTGCCACTGGAAGTCAGCGCGCGCATCGCCATCGAAGCTGCCCATGCCGACTTCTGGTACAAGTACGTCGGCCTCGAAGGTCGCGTCATCGGCATGACCACCTACGGCGAGTCGGCGCCGGCCTCCGCGTTGTTCGAGGAGTTCGGCTTCACCCTGGACAACATCCTGGGCACCGCTGAAGAGCTGCTGGAAGACTGATGCACCCGGGAGGCTCCATGCCTCCCGTCTGATCGCGGGGCATGCCCGCTCCCACAAGGCATCCCGGTGCCTTGTGGGAGCGGGCATGCCCCGCGATGGTCGTTCAACGCACCTGCACGTGAGTATCGAATGCCCCACCCGCGTCCCTACAAAGTTGCACTCAACGGTTACGGCCGCATCGGCCGCTGTGTCCTGCGCGCACTGTTCGAGCGAGGGGCGAAGGCCGGTTTCGAGATCGTCGCGCTGAACGACCTGGCCGACCAGGCCAGCCTGGAATACCTGACGCGCTTCGACTCCACCCACGGGCGTTTCCCCGGTGAGGTGAAAGTCGACGGCGACTGTCTGCATATCAACGGCGACTGCGTGAAAGTGCTGCGCAGTGCCACCCCCGAAGGCATCGACTGGGCCGCCCTCGATGTCGACCTGGTGCTGGAGTGCTCTGGCGCCTACAACACCCGCGCCGACGGCCAGCGCTTTCTCGATGCCGGTGCGCCGCGGGTACTGTTTTCGCAGCCGATGGCCAGTGAAATCGACGTCGATGCCACGGTGGTCTACGGCATCAACCAGGATTGTCTGACGGGCAACGAACTGCTGGTATCGAACGCGTCCTGCACCACCAACTGCGGCGTGCCCCTGTTGCGGGTGCTGGACCAGGCCTTTGGCATCGAGTACGTACAGATCACCACCATTCACTCGGCGATGAACGACCAGCCGGTGATCGACGCCTATCACCACGAAGACCTGCGCCGCACGCGCTCGGCGTTCCAGTCGGTGATCCCGGTGTCCACTGGCCTGGCGCGCGGTATCGAGCGCCTGCTGCCGGAACTTGCCGGGCGAATCCAGGCCAAAGCGGTACGTGTGCCGACCGTCAACGTGTCGTGCCTGGACATCACCCTGCAGACCGCCCGCGACACCAGCGCGGCCGAGGTCAACCGGGTGTTGCGCGAGGCCGCCCTGGATGGCCCGCTCAAAGGCTTGCTGGCCTACACCGAGCTGCCCCACGCCAGCTGTGATTTCAACCATGACCCGCATTCGGCCATCGTCGATGCCAGCCAGACCCGTGTCTCAGGCCCTCGCCTGGTGAACCTGCTGGCCTGGTTCGACAACGAATGGGGGTTCGCCAACCGTATGCTCGACGTTGCCGAACACTATCTGCACGTCGTCCACCCAACCCGCAGCAAACAGCCCTGAAGGACTGCATTCATGACCGTGTTGAAGATGACCGACCTCGACCTGCAAGGTAAGCGCGTGCTGATCCGCGAAGACCTCAACGTTCCCGTGAAGGACGGCGTGGTCGCCAGCGATGCGCGTATCCTGGCAGCGCTGCCGACCATCAAGCTGGCCCTGGAGAAGGGCGCGGCGGTAATGGTCTGCTCGCACCTGGGGCGCCCGACCGAAGGCGAGTTCTCCGCCGAGAACAGCCTCAAGCCGGTTGCCGACTACCTGGGCAAGGCCCTGGGCCGCGACGTACCGCTGGTCGCCGATTACCTCGACGGCGTTCAGGTGCAGGCCGGTGACCTGGTGCTATTCGAAAACGTGCGTTTCAACAAGGGCGAGAAGAAGAACGCCGACGAGCTGGCGCAGAAGTACGCCGCCCTGTGCGACGTATTCGTCATGGACGCCTTCGGCACCGCCCACCGCGCCGAAGGTTCCACCCATGGCGTCGCCAAGTTCGCCAAGGTCGCCGCCGCCGGCCCGCTGCTGGCCGCCGAGCTGGACGCCCTGGGCAAGGCCTTGAAAGCCCCGGCCAAGCCGATGGCCGCCATCGTTGCCGGCTCCAAGGTCTCCACCAAGCTGGACGTGCTGAACAGCCTGAGCACCGTGTGTGACCAACTGATCGTCGGTGGCGGCATTGCCAACACCTTCCTGGCCGCCGCCGGTCACCCGGTCGGCAAGTCGCTGTACGAGCCTGACCTGGTCGAGACCGCCAAGGCCATCGCCGCCAAGGTCAGCGTACCGCTGCCGGTGGACGTGGTAGTTGCCAAGGCATTCGCCGAAGACGCCGAAGCCACTGTCAAGTCGATCGCCGACGTCGCCGCCGACGACATGATCCTCGACATCGGTCCGAAGACCGCCGAGCAGTTCGCCGCGTTGCTGAAGACCTCGAAGACTATCCTGTGGAACGGTCCGGTCGGTGTGTTCGAGTTCGACCAGTTCGGCAACGGCACCAAGGTCCTGGCCAAGGCCATCGCCGACAGCGCCGCATTCTCCATCGCCGGTGGCGGTGACACCCTGGCAGCCATCGACAAATATGGCGTTGGCGCCGATATCTCCTACATTTCTACCGGTGGCGGCGCGTTCCTCGAGTTCGTAGAGGGCAAGGTCCTGCCTGCCGTGGCAATCCTGGAAGAACGGGCCAAGGCCTGATTTTGAAGGCGCCTGGCAAAGGGAGCGACCTGATGGTCAAGCAATTGCCTGTGATGATCGTGGCCGTGTTGCTGGGCGCCTGCTCCAGCAACTCGGGCAGCGAGGCCGACCCGGCGCAGCCGCCCAAGGGCGGTTGCTACCAGTCCCAGTGGCAGGCCGAGACGGCACCGGTGATCAACAAGCGCCTGGGCCCGGACGGCCTGGAAAAATACGACGACGAACACCAGCGCAAGGCGCCGGGCTGCCCTTGATCGGATGGCAGGCAACCTGGGGCGGTTTTCGTGGTCTTGGACATTGGGGCCGCATTGCGGCCCCTGGCGGAGTAATTGAATGAAAGCGCTTCTGGCCATGTTGGCCCTGGCGACCCTGGCAGGCTGTTCGTTGCTGCAACCCGCTCAACCCGCCCCGGCGGACAACTGGACCCGATGGGTCTGCGACAGCCAGGCCGAGGTGCTGTGGCGCTTCGCCGATGCACAACAGGACGCGGTCGATGTGCGCCTGGGTGGCGGCGACCAGGTCTACCGGCTCAAGGCCGAGCCGGGTGCCTCCGGCGCGCTGTACAGCGATGGCATGCTGGCCTTCCACACCAAAGGTGAAGAAGGCCTGGTGTACTGGGTGGCGACCAACGATCTGATTGGGCGGGGCTGCAAGGCACCGTGACTGGCCGGGCCGCGCAGGTGGCCCACACTACTTGAACAGCAACCGCCCCTGCGGCAGGCTTGCACGAAACAAACGACGCTTGTCGGGAGAGAGATACACAATGGCACTCATTAGCATGCGCCAGATGCTGGACCACGCCGCCGAGTTCGGCTACGGCGTTCCGGCTTTCAACGTCAACAACCTCGAGCAGATGCGCGCGATCATGGAAGCCGCCGACAAGACCGACTCTCCGGTCATCGTCCAGGCTTCCGCTGGCGCTCGCAAATATGCCGGTGCGCCGTTCCTGCGCCACCTGATCCTGGCGGCCATCGAAGAGTTCCCGCACATTCCGGTGTGCATGCACCAGGACCACGGCACCAGCCCCGACGTGTGCCAGCGCTCCATCCAGCTGGGCTTCAGCTCGGTGATGATGGACGGCTCGCTGGGTGAAGACGGCAAGACCCCGACCGACTACGAGTACAACGTCCGTGTCACCCAGCAGACCGTCGCCATGGCGCACGCCTGTGGTGTTTCGGTGGAAGGCGAGCTGGGCTGCCTGGGTTCGCTGGAAACCGGGATGGCCGGTGAAGAGGATGGTATCGGCGCCGAAGGCGTGCTGGATCACAGCCAGATGCTGACCGACCCGGAAGAAGCGGCCGACTTCGTCAAGAAGACCCAGGTGGACGCCCTGGCCATCGCCATCGGTACCAGCCACGGTGCCTACAAGTTCACCAAGCCACCGACCGGCGACGTGCTGGCGATCGACCGTATCAAGGAAATCCACAAGCGCATCCCCAACACCCACCTGGTGATGCACGGCTCGTCCTCGGTGCCGCAAGAGTGGCTGGCGATCATCAACCAGTACGGTGGCGACATCAAGGAAACCTACGGCGTGCCGGTCGAAGAGATCGTCGAAGGCATCAAGTACGGTGTCCGCAAGGTCAACATCGACACCGACCTGCGCCTGGCCTCCACTGGCGCCATGCGCCGTCTGATGGCGCAGAACCCGAGCGAGTTCGACCCGCGCAAGTTCTTCGGTGAAACCGTCAAGGCCATGCGTGACGTGTGCATCGCCCGCTACGAAGCTTTCGGCACCGCCGGCAACGCCTCGAAGATCAAGCCGATCTCCCTGGAAGGCATGTTCCAGCGCTACGCCAAAGGTGAACTGGCGGCCAAGATCAACTGATCCGGCACCGTTCAACGACAGAGCCCGCAGCGATGCGGGCTTTTTTGTGCCTGCAGCCTTTGCGGCACGCTCAGGCCTGGGCCGTGCGTCGCCTGTCCGGCGCTTATACCGTTAGTCGGCTAACATCAACTCCAGTGGCTTATAGCCATCCACCTGCATTGCGTCTTCGGAGGCCGAGACTAGAGTAACAATCGGATCCAATAACAAGTCGCAGTTGGACTTACCAAGAGAAGCAACATGGATGGCGCTTATTCTCAAACACCGGAAAGCAGTTCGGTTCTGTTGGTCGTAGACGACTATCCGGAGAACCTCATCAGCATGCGGGCCTTGCTGTCCCGCCAGGATTGGCAGGTATTGACCGCCAGTTCAGGGATGGAAGCCCTGAGCACCTTGCTCGAGCACGAGGTCGATCTGGTCCTGCTCGACGTGCAGATGCCTGAAATGGACGGTTTCGAGGTTGCCCGCCTGATGCGCGGCAGCCAACGCACGCGTTTGACCCCGATCATTTTCCTGACCGCCAACGAGCAGTCCGACGCCGCCGTACTCAAGGGCTATGCCAGTGGCGCTGTGGACTACCTGTTCAAACCGTTCGACCCGCAGATCCTCAAGCCCAAGGTCCAGGCCCTGCTGGAGCAGCAGCGCAACAGGCGCATGCTGCAGCGGCTGACCCGTGAACTGGAGTCAGCGCGGGCATTCAACGCCTCGATCCTGGAAAATGCCGCAGAGGGCATCCTGGTGGTGGACGAAACGGGTTGCATCGGCTTCGCCAACCCGGCCATCTCACGCCTGCTCGATGCGCCGGTGGACAAACTGCAAGGCGCGCACATGCTGGACCTGATCCAGCTCCCCTGTGCCAACCTGTGGCACGAGTCGGACTTCTACCAGGCCTATCTGCGGCGGCAGATCTTCCGTGTGCACGATGCCCAGCTGCGCACCCTCGGTGGCCAGCTGGTGCCGGTGGCATTGTCATGCGCGCCGCTGCCCGCCGAACAGAAGGCCATGGTGGTGACGGTGCTGGACATGTCGGTGGTGCGCAGCCTGCACCAGCAATTGGAGTACCAGGCGGTGACCGACCCGCTGACCGGGCTGCTCAACCGTCGTGGCTTCTACCAGACCGCCGAAAGCGCGTTGCTGCGCAACGAGCGTTCGGACAAGGCCAAGGCCCTGATGTACATGGACCTGGACGGCTTCAAGCGGATCAACGACCTGCTCGGCCATGAGGCCGGCGACAAGGTCCTGCGCTGGGTGGCCGACCAGCTCAAGGAGTGCCTGGGCAGCGAGGCGCTGCTGGCGCGTATGGGCGGCGACGAGTTCACCGCGCTGTTCGACGGCCTGCCGTATCCCGAACAGGCCGGCCGCTATGCTGAAAAGCTGTTGGAGCGCATGTCGAGCTTCCAGCAGGTGGATGGGCTCGAGGTCAACCTGGGGGTGAGCATCGGCATCGCCACCTACCCCGACTGCGGCGCCAACGTGGAGGGCCTCTTGCGCGCGGCCGATGCGGCGATGTACGCGGCCAAGCAGGCCGGTCGCCAGCAGTACCGCTTCTACGACCAGGAACTCAATGGCCGCGCCCGCTCACGGCTGATGCTCGAGGACAGCGTGCGCACGGCCATCGAGCAAAATGATTTCAGCCTGGTCTACCAACCCCAGGTGGCTTTCGCCGATGGCCGGCTGCGCGGCTTCGAGGCGTTGTTGCGCTGGCAGCACCCGAGCGTCGGCGACGTGCCGCCCGGGCTGTTCATCCCGTTGCTGGAAGAAGCTCGCCTGATCAACCGCCTGGCCAGCTGGATCTATCGCAAGGGCGCCGCGCAACGCAATGCCTGGAGCGATCGCTTTGGCTCGCAGCTGGTGCTGGGCATCAGCCTGAGCCGCGCCCAGTTCACCATGCCCGGGTTGGTCGATGAACTGGCCCAGGTGATCGACAAGCATCAACTGCAACCCGCCCAATTGGAGGTGGAGGTTGCCGAGACCTCGTTGATGTACAACATCGACGCGGCGGTGAAGCAGGTGCACCGCTTGCGAGAGCTGGGCATTCGCGTGGCGCTGGACGATTTCGGCGCTGGCGACTGCTCGTTGCGCATGCTGCGCGACCTGCCTATCGACACGCTCAAGCTCGATCGCCACCTGGTCGCGCGGTTGCCGGACTCGGCGGCGGATATCGCCTTGGTGCGCAGCGTCATCGACCTGTGCGCGGCCTACGACATCACGGTAATCGCCGAGGGCGTCGAGACCCGGGCCCAGGCCGAATGGCTCAAGGGCGCCGGTTGCGCCTACGTGCAGGGGTTTCTGGTGGCCCGGCCGCTCACCGCCGACGCCGCTGGCGATTTCCCAGCGTTTTTCCCATGGGCGTCGTGATTGGCTAAACTCGCGTCTTCTCGTTCCGAACGTCTGCCATGACCGCCCTACGTTACCTGCAAGCCTACCCGCCGCATCTGCAGGAACAGGTGCGCCAGATGATCGCCAGCGATCGCCTGGGCGACTACCTGCGCCAGCGCTACCCCGAACGCCATGACGTGCAGAGCGACAAGGCCCTGTACGGCTATGCCCAGGAGATCAAGCAGCAGTACCTGCGCAGCGCGCCGCCGCTGGACAAGGTCCTGTTCGACAACCGCCTGGACCTCACCCACCGTGCGTTGGGCCTGAACACGGCGGTATCGCGGGTGCAGGGCGGCAAGCTCAAGGCGAAGAAGGAGATCCGCGTCGCCTCGTTGTTCCGCGAGGCAGCGCCGCAGTTCCTGCGCATGATCGTGGTGCATGAGCTGGCGCACCTGAGGGAGCGCGATCACAACAAGGCCTTCTACCAGCTCTGTCAGCACATGGAGCCGGACTACCATCAACTTGAATTCGACCTGCGCGTCTACCTGACCTATCGGGAACTGCCGGGCAACACCTGAGGGACAAGCACCCCATGACCACGGAAGTGAGCAAGACCCGTAGCAGCTTCTACCGTCGCCTTTACGTGGCCTGGCTGATCGACAGCCAGACCGCCACCAGTGTGCCGGCGTTGATGGAAGCCACCGGCATGCCCCGGCGTACCGCCCAGGACACCATCGCCGCCCTGGCCGATCTGGACATCGTCTGTGAGTTCGAGCAGCAGCTCGGTGCGCGCAACCATGCCGGGCACTACCGTATCCGTGACTGGGGGGCGATCGACAAGCAGTGGATCATCCAGCACCTGCGGCAGATCCGTGACGTGTTGGGCTACCCATGAGCATCGCGGGGCAAGCCCGCTTCCACGCTGAACAGTGGGCGCAGCCTTGCCCCGCGACAATGTCCTCAGCCCTTGCGCATGCCGATATGCGGAATATCGTCCTCAAGGTATTCCTCGCCCACCACCTCGAAGCCATGGCGGTTGTAGTAGCCCTGCAGGTGCGCCTGGGCCGACAGGTATACCGGCGTCTCCGCCCAGCAGTGCGCCGCGCACTCCAGTCCCTTGAGCAGCAGTTGATGCCCCAGCCCACCCCCACGTGCCGACGGGGCGGTCACCACCCGGCCGATCACCACGTCGCCATTGTGTGATTGCGGGTCGAGCAAACGCAGGTAGGCCACCAGTCGGTCCCCGTCCCAGCCCATCAGGTGTAGGGTATCGCCTTGCAGATCAAGCCCGTCGACTTCCTGGTAGGCGCATCGTTGCTCGACCACGAACACCTCGGTGCGCAGTTGCAGGATGGCGTAGAGTTGTTCCATGGCGAGGTCGCCATGGTGCTTGCAAATCCACTCGATGGACATGGGGGAGGACTCCTTCGGTTGACCGGCGATCATCGCAAATCCAGGCGGTCACGACGAGGGAGAATGACGCCGTCCAGAATTCGGCCAAAATAGAGGCTAAATGACATTATCGTCCGCTGTCGCCAGGATTTGGCTTGTGTAATCTGCAACCTCTGTTGCTAGTAGAGATCGCCGTCACCAGCGTGGGCCCCCAACTTCGAAAGGATTTGAGCATGCGGCCACTGCTTTGCGTTCTTGGTTTACTTGGGCTGCTGTGTGCGGGGCCTGCCCTGGCCCATGGCAAGCTGCGGCTGGTGGCCGACAGCTGGCCGCCTTTTACCGACACCAGCATGCCCGGTGGCGGCCTGGCCACCAGCATCGTCACCACGGCGCTGACCCGTGCCGGCTACGCCACCGAGTTCGAGGAGGTGCCCTGGGCCAGGGCGCTGATGGGCGTGGGCGAGGGACGCTACGATGTACTGATCAATGCCTGGTACAACCAGGAGCGCACCCTGATCGGCCAGTTCTCCGCGACCTACCTGGTCAACCGTATCCGCCTGCTCAAGCGTGAAGGCGAGGCTTTTGCCTATGCCCGCCAGGCTGACCTGTACCCTTACACCATTGCCGTGGTGCGCGACTACGCCTATTCCCCCGAATTCGACAGCGACGAACGCCTGAACAAGGTGCTGGTGCGCAACTTTTCATCGGCGGTGCGCATGCTGGCGGCCGGGCGGGTGAACCTGGCGGTGGAGGATGAATACGTGGCGCGCTACAACCTGCAGCGCGAGCCGCAGACGGTGCGCGAGGGCGTGGCCTTCGTCGACCCGCCGCTGGGCGAGAACAGCCTGCACATCCTGGTAAGCCTCAAGCACCCGGAGCACAAGAAGATCGTGGCGCGTTTCGAAAAGGCCATCGCCACCATGAAGGCCGACGGCAGTTACGCCCGCCTGATGCGCCAGCATGGTTTCTGAGCCCGCTCTTGGTGTGGGAGTGGGCAATCAGGCGGGTTGACCTTCCTTGATCAGATGCCCGGCCAAGGTCCGCAACGGCCCCAACTGCCGGCAGATCAGCGCCAATTGCGTCTGCACCAGGCGCTGATGCTCGTCCAGCTCCTCGGGCATCTGCTCCAGCGCGTTGGCCAGCGCCTCCTCGGCGTCGCTGTGGATCGCCACCGGCAAGCGTGCCGCCAGGCCATTGGCGATCTCGTCCAGGCTGCTGGCCAGGCTCCGCCCGGCACCATCGATCAACTGCTCGTGGACTTCGGCCGGCAGCGCAGTGTCGCGGTGCGCGCCCAGCCCCGAGAGGTAGCTCAGCAAGGTATGTGACAACACCAGGAAGCGGAAGCCGACGTCGGCCTCCTTACGGAAATGTCCTGGCTCCATGAGCATGTTGGCCAGGGTGGTCGACAGCGCCGCGTCGGCATTGTGCGCATTGCGCCGGGCCAGGCGGTAGGCCAGGTCGTCACGTTTGCCATGGGCGTATTGCTGCATGATCTGGCGCAGGTATTCGCTGGCGCAGGCGAGGGTGTTGGCCAGCACCTTGTTCAAGCGCCGTCCCTGCCAGTCGGGCAGGAACAGGAACACCGCGAGGATGGCGATCAGGCTGCCGACCAGGGTATCGAACAGGCGTGGCAGGAACAGCCCGTAGCCATCGCCGATCTGGTTGAAGCAGAACAGCACCATCAGGGTGATCGCCGCCGTGGCCAGGGTGTAGCGGGTGGTGCGGTTGACGAAGAACACCACCCCTGCGACCACCGCGAACAGCGATTGGACGATCGGGTTGGGGAACAGGTCGAACAGCGCCCAGCCCACGGTCAGGCCGATGGCGGTGCCGATGATCCGTTGCACCAGTTTGCGCCGGGTCGCGCCATAGTTGGGCTGGCAGACGAACAACGTGGTGAGGATGATCCAATAGCCCTGGGTCGGGTGGATCAGGTGAACCATGCCATAGCCCACCGACAACGCCAGCGACAGGCGCAGGGCGTGGCGGAACAGCAACGAGGTGGGTGTCAGCTGGGTGCGCAGGCGTTTCCACACATCCTTGAAGTTGCGTGGCGAGCGGTCGAGCAGGCTGCTGTCGCTGGCATCGGCCAGGCTGTCCGGGTTGCTGGCGGCGCTGAGCAGCCGGTCCAGCGTGGCCAGGTTGGCGGCCAGCGCCCGCAGCGAGCGCAGCAGGCTGCGCCAGGCTGGGTTGTTCTGGGTGCGCAGGTGCTCCAGCGAGGCGTTGAGGTCTTCCAGTGCCTCGGGGTAGCCGCTGGCCAGCACGAACGGCTGGCGCAGGCGGATCGAGCGCGCCAGCTCCTGGCAGGACGAGCCCTGCTTGCGCAGCAGGCGCTGGCAGCGGAACATCACGTCGCTATGGAAGAACGCCTCGGTCAGGCCATTGTACGGATAGTGCGAGGCGCTGACCCGCTCATGGATGTCCTGGGCCAGGAAGTACAGCTTGAGGTAGCGGCTGACCTTGGAGTTGGGCTGGCTGTTGCCGACCCGGTGCAGGATGATCTCCTTGGCGGCGTTGAGCGCGGCCACTACCTTGCCATTCTGCTTGGCCAGCTCCAGGCGCGTGGCCTCGACATCGAGGGTGCGGACCGGCTCGAACAGGCTGGCCTTGAGCTTGAGGTAGCTGCCCAGCTCGTAGAACAGCCTGGCCAGGCTCTGTTGCACCGGCTGGTTGGAAAACAGCGCCTGCCACAACACCGACAGCAGTCCGTACCAGGCCGCACCCGTCACCAGCAGCAACGGCTCGTGCCAGAAATCGCTGACCTCTCCGCCGCGCTGGTCGACACCGATCATGGTGTAGACCGACAGGATCAGCGTGGCCGAGGCGATCGCCCCATAGCGTTCGCCCAGGGCCCCGAGCATGGTCAGGGAGAACGCCGCCAGGGCCAGGGCGATTGCAAAGACCCAGGGGTAGGGGAACAACAGCTCGACCGACAGCGCGGCAATGGCGAAACAGCCCAGGGTGACCAGCAGGGCACTGAGGCGGCCCTGCCAGCCATCGTCGGTCTCGGCCAGGGCGCTGGCGATGATGCCGAGGAACAGCGGGATGAGCAGGCTCATCTCGTTCTGGTACCAGCACCAGGCCATGCTGCCGGTGAGGGCGATGGTCACGCGGATGGCATAGCTGAACTTGTCTTGGCCCCACAGGCGACGCAATGAATGGCGGAACGAGCTCGATGACATGATGGCCTGCTGGGCAGTATTCGAAAAAGAATCTCTGGGGCCTCATCGCGGGGCTTGTCCCGCGATGGTTTCGCACCCTTCACAACACAGGACCAGCAAGAAGCGTTCCGTGCTGCTGAATGGATTCTACTCTACACGAACTGCGCCGCTGCGTTGGCCGAAGCCCAGGCCCACTGGAAGTTGAAACCGCCCAGATGCCCGCTCACGTCTAGCACTTCGCCGATGAAGTACAGCCCAGGGCTCTTCAGCGATTCCATGGTTTTCGAAGACACTTCGCGGGTATCCACCCCGCCCAGGGTCACTTCCGCGGTGCGATAGCCTTCGGTCCCCGCCGGAGCCACCTGCCAGGCCGCCAATTTTTCGGCGACTTGCGCCAGTTCCGCAGGGGTGTATTGCTTCAGCGGCTTGGACTCGAACCACTGCTCGGCCAGCAAGTTGGCCAGCTTGCGGGTGAATACCTCGCCCAGCACGGTCTTCAGCTCGCTGTTGGGACGCTCGGCTTGTTGGCCTTGCAGCCATTCCAGGGCGTCGCGATCAGGCAGCAGGTTGATCTCCACCGTGTCGCCGGCTTCCCAGAAGGACGAGATCTGCAGGATCGCCGGCCCGCTCAGGCCACGGTGAGTGAACAGCAGGTTCTCGCGAAAGCTGGTGCCATTGCAGCTGGCGATGCAGTCCAGCGAGGTGCCGGACAGCTCGGTGCACAGTGCCTTGAGCTGGGGCTCGGTGATGGTGAACGGTACCAGGCCGGCTCGGGTCGGCAGCAGTTCGTGGCCGAACTGGCGGGCGACCTGATAGCCGAAACCGCTGGCGCCGAGCGTCGGGATCGACAGGCCACCGGTGGCGATCACCAGCGACTGGCAGGCGAATGGGCCGGCGCTGGTCTGCAGGCTGTAGCCGGCCTCGGTTTTTTCGATCTTGTCGATGCTGGTGTTCATGCGCAGATCGGCGCCGGCCTGGTCGCACTCGGCCAGGAGCATGTCGAGGATGTCGCTGGACTTGTTGTCGCAGAACAGCTGGCCGAGTTTCTTCTCGTGGTACGGCACGCCGTGCTTGCACACCAGCTCGATGAAGTCCCACTGGGTGTAGCGGGCCAATGCCGACTTGCAGAAGTGCGGGTTGTGCGAGAGGAAGTTGGCCGGCTCGGTGTACATGTTGGTGAAGTTGCAGCGCCCGCCGCCGGACATGAGGATCTTCTTGCCCGGTTTGTTGGCGTGGTCGAGCACCAGCACCCGGCGCCCGCGCTGGGCGCTGAGCAGGGCGCACATCAGGCCGGCGGCGCCGGCGCCGAGGATGATCACGTCGGTGGAGTACACAGTGTTACCTATTCAATAGCTGGGGCTGCACAGCAGCCCCAAAAAGACTTCAGACGATACGGACTTTCAGCGCGCGACCCTTGATCTTGCCGCTGTTCAGCCGCTGCATGGCCTGTTTGGCCACCGCCCGCTCCACAGCCACGAACGCGACGAAGTCAAAGATGGCGATTTTGCCCACCTGCTTGCCCGGCAACCCGGCGTCGCCGGTCAGCGCGCCGAGGATATCGCCCGGGCGCAGCTTGTCCTTGCGCCCGGCGGCGATGCACAGGGTGGTCATCGGTGGCAGCAGCGGCTCGCCGCCTTTGCTTTTGAGGCTGTCCAGCTGTTCCCAGCGCAGCGGCTGCTTCTGCAAGTCTTCGATGGCCTGGGCGCGATGGCCTTCGGCCGGTGCCACCAGGCTGACCGCCACGCCTTTCTCGCCGGCACGACCGGTACGGCCAACGCGGTGCACGTGGATCTCGGCATCACGCGCCAGTTCGACGTTGATGACCATGTCCAGGCCATCGATGTCCAGGCCGCGGGCGGCCACGTCGGTGGCCACCAGCACCGAGCTGCTGCGGTTGGCGAACATCGTCAGCACCTGGTCGCGGTCACGTTGCTCCAGGTCGCCGTGCAGGGCCTGGGCGACGATGCCCTTGGCGGTGAGGTGGGCAACCACGTCCTCGCACTGCTGCTTGGTGAAGCAGAACGCCACGCAGGACTGTGGACGGTAGTGGCCGAGTACACGGGTCACGGCGTCCAGGCGCTGCTGAGCGTCGATCTCGATGAAGCGCTGTTCGATCTGGTTGTCGCTGTGCAGCGCCTCGACCTTGACCTGCTGCGGCTGGCGCATGAAGGCCTTGGCCAATTGCTCGATGCCGGCCGGGTAGGTGGCCGAGAACAGCAGGGTCTGACGGCGTGACGGGGTCTTGCCGATGATGCTGGCGATGGCGTCGAAGAAGCCCATGTCGAGCATGCGGTCGGCTTCGTCGAGCACCAGGGTGTTGAGCCCGTCGAGGACCAGTGTGCCCTTGTCCAGGTGCTGCTGGATGCGCCCCGGCGTGCCGACGATGATGTGCGCGCCGTGCTCCAGCGAGGCGATCTGCGGGCCGAGCGAAACGCCGCCGCACAGGGTGAGGATCTTGATGTTGTCCTCGGCGCGGGCCAGGCGGCGCAGTTCCTTGGCCACCTGGTCGGCCAGCTCGCGGGTTGGGCACAGCACCAGGGCCTGGCAGCCGAAGTAGCGCGGGTTGATCGGGTTGAGCAGGCCGATGCCGAAGGCGGCGGTCTTGCCGCTGCCGGTCTTGGCCTGGGCGATCAGGTCCTGGCCCTTGAGGATCACCGGCAGGCTCTGGGCCTGGATCGGGGTCATCGAGGCATAGCCCAGGGCGTCCAGGTTGGCCAGCATGGCAGCGGACAGCGGGAGGGTGGCAAAGGCGGTGGTTTCAACGGTCACGAGGCGGGCCTGCGGTGCGAAGCGAAAAATGTCGCACAGTCTACCAGCCTCGAAGCCATTCGCCCTACGACTCCACGTGCTCTTCCGGACGACGGGCGCGCCTTCCGTCTGTCGGCGCCAGTTGCAGGAAGATCGCCGCCGCCAGCATGGCCATCACGCCGATGGTGACGAAGGTCAGCTGGAACGCCCCCAGGGTGCTTTCCACGCCTTCGGCGCTGCCGGCCGCGGTGAAACCACCGAGCAGCGCGCCGGCGCAGGCCACGCCCAGGCTCAGTGACAGCTGCGCGACCACCGACAGCAGGCTGTTGCCGCTGCTGGCGCTGGCGTCGTCGAGGTCGATCAGGGTCACGGTGTTCATCGCTGTGAACTGCATTGAGTTCACCGCGCCCAGCATCGCCAGCTGCGCCAGCAGCAGCGCATACGGCGTCTGTTCGTCGACCAGCCCCAGGCTGGCCAGCAGCAGGCCCAGCAGCAGGGTGTTGCCGGTGAGCACGATGCGGTAGCCGAGGTGCTCGATCAGCGGCCGGGCGACCGACTTGGCGAGCATCGCCGCCGCCGCCAGTGGAATCATGCTCATGCCGGCCTGTGCCGGTGAATAACCCAGCGCCACTTGCAGCAGCAACGGCACCAGGAAGGGCAGGGCGCCGCTGCCCAGGCGGGCGAACAGGTTGCCGAGGATGCCGATGGCGAAAGTGCGTACGCGGAATAGTGACGGCGAGAACAGTGGCTCCGGGTCGCGCCCGGCGCGCAGCCAGTAGGCGGCCAGGCAGGCCATGCCGGCGAACAGCAACAACATTACCCGCAGGTGCGGCAGGTGCAGTTCGCCCAGGCCTTCCATGGCGATGGTGATCAGTACCATCGCCGCGCCAAACAACAGGAAACCCGGCCCGTCGAAGGTGGTGCGCTCGGCGCCGCGCAGGTCGGGGATGAACCTCCACACCGCATAGCAACCCACGGCGCCCACCGGCAGGTTGAGCAGGAAGATCCAGTGCCAGCTGAGGATTTCCACCAGCCAGCCGCCCACGGTCGGGCCGAGCAGTGGCCCGAGCAGGCCGGGGATGGTGATGAAGCTCATGATCCGCACCAGTTCGCTGCGCGGGTAGGCGCGCAACACCACCAGCCTTCCCACGGGCAGCATCAGTGCGCCGCCCAGGCCTTGCACCACCCGGGCGAAGATCAGGAAGCCGAGGCTGTTGGCCATGGCGCACAACAGCGAGCCGAAGCTGAACAGCAGGATGGCGCTGAAGAAGATGCGCTTGGTGCCGAAGCGGTCGGCGATCCAGCCCGAGGCCGGGATCAGCAAGGCCACGGTGAGCATATAGGCGATGATCACCCCCTGCATGCGCAGCGGGTCCTCGGCAAGCGACCGGGCCATGGCCGGCAACGCGGTGTTGAGGATGGTGCCGTCGAGCGATTGCATGAAGAAGGCGATGGCCACCACCCAGGGGATCCAGCGGGCGGTGACGGGGTCCAGCGGGGCACGGTCGGGCATGGGTTACCTCAATGTCCTGTGTTGCCGGTGCTGGCCTCATCCGGCACGCCGGCTCCCTCAGGGGCAGTGCATGCCGGCCACTGTGGGAACTGGCTTGCCAGCGATGAGGCCAGTCCTGTCGATCACAATGTCAGGGTCAGGCCTTTGACCAACGCCCCGGGCAGATGACTCGACCCGGTGCTGCGCTGCCCGTAGGTGCTGGTCGACAGGATCATCTCGCGCTCCTGGGTCAGGTCCTCCAGCTGGTTGCCCAGCAGGTTGTACAGGCTGTCGTCGAAGCGCATGGTGCTCACCGGGCCCTGGATCTGCCCGTTCTCCACCCAGAAAGTGGCGAAGCGGGTCAGCCCGGTCATGCGCGCCGCCGGCAGGTCCGAGTAGTTCAGGTACCAGAGGTTGCTGATGTAAAGGCCGGTGCCCAGACGTTCGAGAATCTGCTCGACGGGCAGGTTGCCCGGCGCCAGGCTCAGCGCGCAGGGCGACTCGTAGCTGTCGGCGCCATTGGCCTGCTGGCCGAATTCGACGGCGCTGCGCGCACTCACCAGTCGCTCCAGCGCCCGCCCTTCACCGATCAGCAGCAGGTCTCGGCGCGGCGAGCCCTCGTCGGAGAAGGCCGGACTCAGCGAGCCGCTGACCTGTTCGCTGAAGCTCACCAGTGGGCTCAACTGCGCGTCGCCGTTGTACAGGCGCTGCAACGGGCTGTTGCCAGTGGCCAGGGCTTGTGCCGAGAAGCCTCCCCAGCACAGCATGCCGGCGATCTCGTCCATCGCCGCCGGCGCCAGGTAGGCGCGGTAGCTGCCGGGCTTGAGGGTGACGGCCGGGCGCCCCAGGTGCGCCAACTGTTCGCGAGCCTGACACAGGCGTGCGGCAAAGGTTTCGCCGCGCCAGGCCTGCCCTGCGTAGTTGGCTTTGACGGCTTGGCCGTTGGCGTGGAACAGGCTCCAGTCAACGTTGAAACTGTTGGCTTGGTGCCAGCCAAAGGCGCCGAACGAGCTGGCGAAGCCGCGGCAGATGGGGCCGGCGGCATAGATGCCGACTAGGTCCAGGTCGCCGGCTCCACGCTCGACCAAGGCCAGCACCTCGTCCAGCTCGGGCAGTGGCTGCTCCTGCAGGCTATGGCTGTGCCAGGCGCTGTCGTCGAGGTTCAGGTAGGGATCCACAGCCAGCAGCGGCAGGGTCTGGCGCAGTTGCGCCAGGGCATTGTGCAGGCGCTGGCGGTCCAGCTCTGAATCGTCGCCCAGGGTGATCTGTTGCTCGGCCTGGCGCCCGTCGCGGACTAGCCGCAACTGCACGCTGGCCTGGCTGACCAGCCCGGCCTGGCGCACCTTGGCGTGGTTGAAACGCACGAACTGCGAGTGCTCGGCGCTGTAGCCCAGGGTGAACTGCTCACCGGGCTGCATGGCGGCGTTCAGGCCATCGAGCAAGCTTTCGAAACGTTGCTGGTAGACGGTGCTCATCAGGCGTCCCCTCCGAATACGTCGATCTGGCGGAACACGCACGCCGGCGAGGCGTGGCCGACCCGCACCACCTGGTTGGGCTCGCCTTTGCCGCAGTTGGGCGTGCCGAGTACCTGGAAGGTACTGCGGTCACCGACCGCCGAGAGGTTGCGCCAGAAGTCCGCGGAGATGCCGCGATAGTTCGGGTTCTTCACCACGCCCTTGAGTTCGCCGTTCTCGATCAGTTGGCCCCACTCACAACCGAACTGGAATTTGTTGCGCGCATCATCGATGGACCAGGAGCGGTTGGTGCGCATCAGGATGCCGTGCTCGATGCCGGCGATCAGTTGCGCAAGTGTCTGGTTGCCCGGCTCGATATTGAGGTTGGCCATGCGGTCGATCGGCGCGCGGTTCCAGCTGCAGGCGCGGCTGTTGGCCACGCCGTCCAGGCCCGAACGCTGTTGCGACAGGGCGCCGCCCAGCGGGCGCACCAGCAAGCCATCGCGGATAAGGAACTGCTTGCTGGCCGGGGTGCCGTCGTCGTCGAAACTGTAGCTCGCCAGTTCTTCGCCTATGGTCGGGTCGAAAGTCACGTTGAGCAGCTTCGATCCATAGTGCAGGTGGCCGAAGTCGCTGGTTTTGACGAAGCTGGTGCCGGCGTAGTTGCGCTCATCGCCGAGAATGCGGTCCAGCTCCAGCGGGTGGCCGATGGATTCGTGGATCTGCAGCATCATCTGGTCGGGCATCAGCAACAGATCACGCTGGCCGGCCGGGGTGTTCGGTGCCAGCAGCAGTTGCAGCGCCTCGTCGGCCACCCGGCGGGCCGCGCCGACCAGGCCGCAGCGCTCGACCACTTCGAAGCCGCCTTGCTGGCCGAAGTTCTCCCGGCCCAGGCTGCGGCTCTGGCTGTCCTGGCCGTCGCTGGCGGTGACGGCCAGGCCTGGGTAGATGAAGCGCTGGGCGTGACGCAGCTCGGCGCCGGCGGAGTTCAGGTAGGTCTGTTCGACCACACTGAAGCCCAGGCTCGCCTGCCAGTCCACCAGGCGCTCGTCCCTGGGCACGCTGGCCGATTCGGCGGCGAGCAGCTCCAGGCAGTCGGCGAGGTTGGGCAGGGACTGTTCGAAATTGGGCGAGACATGATCGTGACGCCCGCTCGGGGCGGCTTGGCCGCTCAGGTCGAGCAGGCTGCTGGCCTTGATCCGCCGGGCGAGTGCCTCGGCCTGTTCCAGGGCGCGTTGCAGGCCTGCCTGGGACAGGTCGGCGGTGGCCGCGTAGGCCTCGACGCCATTGACCCGCACAGTGAGCATGGCGCCTTCGTCCTGGCTGAAGAAGGGCGGCTCGGCGACGTTGCGCCGTACTGACAGTGACTGGTGCGATTGCTTCACATGGCGAAGCGAAAACAGTTCGGCCGTGCTGCGCAGCGCGGCGAAGCGCTGGCGCAGCAGGGTGCTGGAGTCGAACATGGGAAACCTCCGTGTGCGCGGTGGCTCCCCCTAGAACCACCCCTCTTGCATGCCCAGGCACGTATCGTCGCGGGCCTCGAGCAAAGCGAGGTCATTATGGCAGCCCGGCACTTCCCAGGTGAGGAAATAACGCGCGGCCTGGAGCTTGCCCAGGTAGAAGTCGCGGTCGCTGCCCTTGAGCAGGCCGACCTCGGCATGGATCGCCTGCTCCAGCCAGCGCCAGCCGATCGCGCAGTGGCCGAAGGCCTTGAGGTACAGAGACGAGTTGGCCAGTGCGCCGGCGACCTTGCCCTGGGCTAGATCGCCGAGCAGGGTGAGGGTCACGCTTTGCAGGCGATTGACCAGCTGCTCCAGTGGCTGGCGCAGTGTGTCGAGGTTCGGGTGATGGCTGGCGCGCTCGCAGGTGCCGGCGATCAGGCGGATCAGTTGCTTGAGGCCAGCACCGTTGTTCTGCGCCAGCTTGCGCCCGAGCAGGTCGAGGGACTGGATGCCCTCGGTGCCCTCGTGGATCGGGTTGAGGCGGTTGTCGCGGTAGTACTGCTCGACCGGGTACTCACGGGTGTAACCGTGGCCGCCAAGGATCTGAATCGCCAGTTCGTTGGCTTTCAGGCAGAACGCCGAAGGCCAGGACTTGACGATGGGCGTGAGCAGGTCGAGCAGTTCCAGGGCTTGCCGGCGAGCCTCTGCATCTGCGGCAGTGTGGGTGTCATCGAACAGCCGGGCCGCGTACAGGCCCAGGTCGAAAGCCCCCTCCACGTAGGCCTTCTGTGCCAGCAGCATGCGCTTCACATCGCAGTGCTCGATGATCGGCACGGCGGGGCTGTGCGGGTCTTTGTTGTCCGGCAGTCGGCCCTGTGGACGTTGGCGGGCGTAGTCCAGTGAATAAAGGTAACCGGCGTAGCCCAGCATCACCGCGCCCATGCCGACGCCGATGCGCGCCTCGTTCATCATCTGGAACATGCAGGCCAGGCCCTGGTGCGGCTGGCCGACCAGGTAGCCGACGCACTGGCCGTTGTCGCCGAAATTGAGCGCGGTAGAAGTGGTGCCGCGCCAGCCCATCTTGTGGAACAGCCCGGCCAGCAGCACATCGTTGCGCGGACCCAGGCTGCCGTCGGGGTTGACCAGGTACTTGGGCACGATGAACAGCGAGATGCCCTTCACCCCGGCCGGCGCGTCCGGCAGCTTGGCCAGGACCATGTGCACGATGTTCTCGGACAACTCGTGATCGCCGCCGGAGATGAAGATCTTGTTGCCCTTGAGCCGGTAGCTGCCGTCGCCAGCGGGTTCGGCGCGGGTGCGGATATCGGCCAGCGACGAGCCGGCATGGGGCTCGGTCAGGGCCATGGTACCGAAGTAGCGGCCCCCGATCATCGGCTGCAGGAACAGGCGCTTTTGCTCTTCAGTGCCGAAACTCTCGATCAGGTTGGCCGCGCCCATGGTCAGGAACGGGTAGGCCGTGGTGCCAGCGTTGGCGGCCTGGAAGTGGGCAAAGCAGGCCTGTGATACCAGGCTTGGCAACTGCATGCCGCCGACTCCGAATTCGCGGTTGGCGTTGAGGAAGCCCGCTTCGAGGAAGGCGTCCACGGCCGGTTTCACTTCCGGGATCAGCTCAGCGCGGCCGTCCACGTAGCGGGGCTCGTTTTCATCGCCTTTGCGGTTGTGCGGGGCGAAGTATTTCTCGGCAATGGTGCGGGCGGTGGTCAGGGCTGCGTCGAAGGTCTCGCGGCTGTGCTCGGCGAAGCGCGGGCGCTGGGTCAGGGCCTCGGCGTCGAGGACTTCGTAGAGTTCGAAGGCGAGGTTGCGGCTGCTGAGGAGTTGCTCGGACATGGCGGCATTCCTGGTTCGGGGTGCAGCGAGTCTAGGCGGGGTGGTGGGGCAGGGGACAGGTTAATTGGTGTGGGTGATATGGGGGCAGAAGTGGCCATCGCCCAGGTCACCTTGGGCAACCTGACCATCACCGGGATCATGGAGGAAAAGCTCCAACTGCTCTGGGCCTCGTATTACCTGAGCGCCCTGGCCAAGGCGCTGATGGATGATGCCGAACTGGGCATGGGGTGTTGACGACCCAAAAGGGCATCGCGGGGCAAGTCGCATCGGCGCACCGCCGCTCCCACGAATTTGAGTACTGCCGCAGGAGTGGGGCTGTCTTGATATCGCGTCAAGCGCCGGTTTGGGACAGCTCCTACATGGCAGCAGGACTTAACGCTGTTTTGCCGCTGCGGGAATTCCGGTTCCATATCCACCTTTCCCAGCGGCAATCAGTTCTCCAAATAGTTTCAGGGCTCGATCTTGCGAGTTGTACGCAAGTTTGTACAATGTTTGGCAGGCAGGTCGCACAGCGCCGACCTGTCATCAAGGCCTGTTGACTCTCGAGAACTGATCCAGGCTGTACCTGGAAAGGAAGGAAAAATGCATGTACTGACGTTCAGCCAGGCACGCGCCGACCTGAAGCAGACAATGGACGACGTATGCCGGGACCATGAGCCGGCAGTCATCACTCGTCAGCGTGGCGAGCCGGTCGTGATGATTTCGCTCGAGGACTACAACGGCATGCGCGAGACCATGTACCTGCTGGAGTCGTCCGCTAACGCCAAGCGTCTTCGCGCTTCTATTGCTCAGCTCCGGGCTGGTAAGGCCGTTACCCAGGAACTGGCACTCGATGAGTGTGAAAGCCAAGCAACGAAACAAGACTGAGGCGCGAAGCACCACAAGCGTGGCCTTCACTGCTGAGGGGTGGGAAGACTACGGTTATTGGCGAAACAGTGATGTCGCTATCTTCCAGCGCATCAACACGATGATCTGTGAGTGCCTGCGCAGCCCTTTCAAAGGCACCGGCAAGCCAGAACCGCTCAAAGGCGACTTGTCAGGTTTCTGGTCTCGCCGTATCACTCGCGAACACCGATTGGTCTACTTCTACGAGGCGGGAACCCTGACCATCCTGCAGTGCCGTTACCACTATGACGATTAGGCCAAGCGCCCACAAAAAAGGAGAGCCGAAGCTCTCCTTTTTTGTTCGATCTGTGTCAGCCGATGGTCATCAGGCTGGCGTTACCACCTGCCGCCGCGGTATTAACACTCACCGCCCGCTCGATCACCAGGCGCTCCAGGGCGATCTGGTGATCGCCGCTCGACAGCCCATGCACGCCGACGATCGCGCCGGCACGCTTGGCCACCTGCTCGCAGACGCCGCGCAACTGGTCGGAGTGACCGTGGTGGATGACCGCGTCAAAGGCGACCTCATCCTTGCTCCAGTCAGCCACCAGCTTGATCTTCGCTTGCAGCTCCTTCGGCAGACGAGCGCGCACGGTCTTGGCCGGCTCGCCGTCCTGGAACACCGCCGAGCTACCCACGGCCAGTACCGCTGCCAGCTGGGCCAGCAGGTCGGCCTCGTTGTCGGCTAGGCACAGCACGTGTTCGCGTGGCAGCACGCTGTAGGTGTTGCGCTCGCCGGTCGGGCCTGGCAGCACGCGGGTGATGCCGCTCTGCGACTGCTCGGCGAACTGCTCGCACAGCGCGGTCAGGTCGCTCATCTGGCTGCTGGCCGCCCAGGTCGTGAGGGTTGTCAGCGGCTTGAGCTGTTGGTCGCGCAGGGTGGTATCGGCCTGGCTGCGCGCATCGTCGGCCTGGAAGTGGCGGGCGATGGCGTCGGCCGGGCGGGTCGACAGCAGGCGGTACAGGTACAGCGGGCCGCCGGCTTTCGGGCCGGTGCCCGACAGGCCTTCACCGCCGAACGGCTGCACGCCGACCACGGCGCCGACGATGTTGCGGTTGACGTACATGTTGCCGGCGTTGACGTTGTCCACCACCTTGGCGATGGTTTCGTCGATGCGGGTGTGCACGCCCAGGGTCAGGCCGTAGCCGGAGGCGTTGATCTGCTCGATCAGCTGGTCCAGGTCCTTGCGGTTGTAGCGCACCACGTGCAACACCGGGCCGAAGATCTCGCGCTTGAGCTCGTCGAAGCTTTCCAGTTCGATCAGGGTCGGCATCACGAAGGTGCCGCGCTTGATCTCCTCGCCTTCGGCGATAGCCACCTGGTAGACGGTGCGGCCTTTGTCGCGCATGGCCTGGATGTGCTTCTCGATGCCCGCCTTGGCTTCGGCGTCGATCACCGGGCCGATGTCTACCGACAGGCGCTCGGGGTTACCCAGGCGGCTTTCGGCCATGGCGCCCTTGAGCATCTCGATCACGCGGTCGGCGGAGTCTTCCTGCAGGCACAGCACGCGCAGGGCCGAGCAACGCTGGCCGGCGCTGTCGAAGGCCGAGGACACCACGTCGATCACCACCTGCTCGGTCAGCGCCGAGGAGTCGACGATCATGGCGTTCTGGCCGCCGGTCTCGGCGATCAGCGGGATCGGCCGGCCCTGGTTGTCCAGGCGCCCGGCGATGTTGCGTTGCAGCAGGCGGGCGACTTCGGTGGAACCGGTGAACATCACACCTTTGACACGCTCGTCACCGACCAGGCCGGCACCGACGGTTTCGCCCTGGCCAGGCAGCAGTTGCAGCACGCCTTCCGGGATGCCGGCTTCCAGCAACAGGCGCACGGCCTGGGCGGCGACCAGCGGGGTCTGTTCGGCTGGCTTGGCCAGTACCGGGTTGCCGGCGGCCAGGGCCGCGGCCACCTGGCCGGAGAAGATCGCCAGCGGGAAGTTCCACGGGCTGATGCACACCACCGGGCCCAATGGGCGGCAGCTGTCGTTGCGCAGATCGTTGCGTGCCTGCACCGCGTAGTAGCGCAGGAAGTCCACCGCCTCGCGCACTTCGGCGATGGCGTTGGCGAAGGTCTTGCCGGCTTCGCGCACCAGCAGGCCCATCAGCGGCTGGATATCGGCTTCCATCAGGTCGGCGGCGCGTTCGAGGATCGCGGCGCGCTCGGCCGGTGGGGTGGCCTGCCAGATTGGCGCGGCGTTCAGCGCGCACTGAATGGCATTGTCGACGTCGGCGACGGTGGCTTCCTGCACATGGCCGACCACATCGCGATGATCGGACGGGTTTAGCACTGCGCTGGCCGGTTGCTCGCTAGTGGCGCAGGCCAGTAGCGGCGTGGCCTTCCAGTCGTTATGAGCGGTGGCCAGCAGGGCGCAGGACAGCGACGCCAGGCGGTGTTCGTTGGCCATGTCGATGCCGGCCGAGTTGGCCCGCTCGCTGCCGTACAGCTCACGCGGCATCGGGATGCGCGGGTGCGGTAGGCCGATGCTGCCTTCCTGGGTGCCCATGCGCTCGATGCTGGCGACCGGGTCGGCGACCAGTTCCTGGATCGAGATCGAGTGGTCGGCGATGCGGTTGACGAACGAGGTGTTGGCGCCGTTTTCCAGCAGGCGACGCACCAGGTAGGCCAGCAGGGTTTCGTGGGTGCCGACCGGGGCGTACACGCGGCACGGACGGTTCAGCTTGCCCTCAGAGATCTTGCCTACAACTTGTTCATACAGCGGTTCACCCATACCGTGCAGGCACTGGAACTCATACTGGCCCGGGTAGTAGTTCTGCCCGGCGATGGTGTAGATGGCTGACAGGGTGTGGGCGTTGTGGGTGGCGAACTGCGGGTAAATGGCTTCTGGCACGGCCAGCAGCTTGCGGGCGCAGGCGACGTAGGAAACGTCGGTGTACACCTTGCGGGTGTACACCGGGTAGCCTTCCAGGCCCTCGACCTGGGCGCGCTTGATCTCGCTGTCCCAGTAGGCGCCCTTCACCAGGCGAATCATCAGACGGTGGCGGCTGCGCTTGGCCAGGTCGATGACGTAGTCGATCACGTACGGGCAGCGCTTCTGGTAGGCCTGGATAACGAAGCCGATGCCGTTCCAGCCGGCCAGCGACGGCTCGAAGCACAGGCGTTCGAGCAGGTCCAGCGACAGCTCCAGGCGGTCGGCTTCCTCGGCGTCGATGTTCAGGCCGATGTCGTACTGCTTGGCCAGCAGGGTCAGCGACAGCAGGCGCGGGTACAGCTCGCTCATCACGCGCTCGTACTGGGCGCGGCTGTAGCGCGGGTGCAGGGCCGAGAGTTTGATCGAGATGCCCGGGCCTTCATAGATGCCACGGCCGTGCGAGGCCTTGCCGATCGAATGGATCGCCTGCTCGTAGGAGGCCAGGTACTTCTGCGCGTCGTGCTCGGTCAGCGCGGCTTCGCCGAGCATGTCGTAGCTGTAGCGGAAACCCTTGGATTCGAACTTGCTGGCATTGGCCAGCGCCTCGGCGATGGTTTCGCCGGTGACGAACTGTTCGCCCATCAGGCGCATGGCCATGTCGACGCCCTTGCGGATCATCGGCTCGCCGCTCTTGCCGATGATGCGGGTGAGCGAGGAGGTCAGGCCGGATTCATTGTGGGTGCTGACCAGCTTGCCGGTCAGCAGCAGGCCCCAGGTGGCGGCGTTGACGAACAGTGACGGGCTGTTGCCCAGGTGCGGCTGCCAGTTGCCGGTGCTGATCTTGTCGCGGATCAGCGCGTCACGGGTACCTTTGTCGGGGATGCGCAGCAGCGCTTCGGCCAGGCACATCAGCGCCACGCCTTCTTGCGAGGACAGCGAGAACTCCTGCAGCAGGCCCTGGACGATGCCGGCGCGGCCGCCGGCGCTCTTCTGGTTGCGCAGCTTGTCGGCCAGGCTTGCGGCCAGCTTGTTGGTGGCTTCGGCCTGGGCCGCCGGCAGGCGTGCCTGCTCCAGCAGCATTGGCACCACTTCCTGTTCGGGGCGGCGGTAGGCGGCGGTGATCGCCGAGCGCAGCACCGATTGCGGCAGGATGCTTTCGGCGAACTCCAGGAAGCACTGGTGGGCGTGCTCGGCCGGGGCTTCGCCGGCATCGTCGCCGAGTGCGGCCGCGTGGCCATTGAGTTCGTTCAGGGTGGCGCCACCCTCGAGCTTCTCGAGATAGTTGAAAATCGCTTGCTTGATCAACCAGTGCGGTGTGCGGTCGATGGACTGCGCAGCTGCTTTGAGTCGCTCACGGGTCGGGTCGTCGAGTTTGACCCCAAGGGTGGTCGTCGCCATTTCTTATCCTCGTTATTGCCACGGATGTGGCCTAAGCTGACGGCAAGATTAGCCTGTAGGACAATTCGGGTGCAACCGGGTGCAACCCTAATTTTTCAAGGTAAAGGTGCTACTCGTCTGAAGGGTGTTTCCGTACAACCGAAACGGTCTTTATTGGCGCTTTTTGTTATGTAAAACGCTGTCTTTGCTCCGAATTGGAGCAAGAATGCGGTTTTATCTGAAAATGCAGGGTTGGGTGCAACTGGCAAATGAAAAATGGTTGCACCTCGTTCACGTTGTTGCATAGGATTCGCCGCCTGGGTGCAACCGTCGTCGTGCACGGCGGGTCGCAAGAGATAAAAACAACGCCAGGGCACAACTCATGGGCAATCCACTAACGATCACTTTCGTGGTCTACATTGCGGTAATGGTGCTGATCGGCTTTGCCGCCTATCGCTCCACCAAGAACCTTTCCGACTACATTCTCGGCGGCCGTAGCCTCGGCAGCGTGGTTACCGCGCTTTCCGCCGGCGCATCGGACATGAGCGGCTGGCTGTTGATGGGCTTGCCGGGCGCCATCTACTTCGCGGGCCTCTCCGAAGCCTGGATCGCCATCGGCCTGACCGTCGGCGCCTACCTCAACTGGCTGTTCGTTGCCGGCCGCCTGCGTGTGCAGACCGAGCACAACGGTGACGCCCTGACGCTGCCGGACTACTTCTCCAGCCGCTTCGAAGACCAGAGCGGCCTGCTGCGGATCATCTCCGCGATCGTGATCCTGGTGTTCTTCACCATCTACTGTGCCTCTGGCATCGTTGCCGGTGCCCGCCTGTTCGAAAGCACCTTCGGCATGTCTTACGAGACCGCGCTGTGGGCTGGCGCTGCGGCAACCATCGCCTACACCTTCATCGGTGGTTTCCTGGCAGTGAGCTGGACCGACACCGTGCAGGCGTCGCTGATGATCTTCGCGCTGATCCTCACGCCGATCATCGTGCTGATTTCCACCGGCGGCTTCGACACCACGTTCCTTGCCATCGAGGCGGTGAACCCGGCGCACTTCGACATGTTCAAGGGCGCCACCTTCATCGGTATCATCTCGCTGATGGGCTGGGGCCTGGGCTACTTCGGCCAGCCGCATATCCTGGCGCGCTTCATGGCCGCCGACTCGGTCAAGTCGATCGCCAACGCCCGTCGCATCTCCATGACCTGGATGATCCTGTGCCTGGCCGGCACCTGCGCCGTGGGCTTCTTCGGCATCGCCTACTTCTCGGCGCATCCTGACCTGGCCGGTCCGGTCACCGAAAACCACGAGCGCGTGTTCATCGAGCTGGCCAAGATCCTGTTCAACCCGTGGATCGCCGGCGTGCTGCTGTCGGCCATCCTGGCGGCGGTGATGAGCACCTTGAGCTGCCAGCTGCTGGTATGCTCCAGTGCGCTGACCGAGGACTTCTACAAATCGTTCCTGCGCAAGAACGCCTCGCAGAAGGAGCTGGTATGGGTCGGTCGCCTGATGGTGCTGGCCGTCGCGCTGATCGCCATCGCCATGGCCGCCAACCCCGAAAACCGCGTGCTGGGCCTGGTGGCCTACGCCTGGGCTGGCTTCGGCGCCGCCTTCGGCCCTGTTGTGCTGCTTTCGGTGCTGTGGAAAGGCATGACCCGCAATGGCGCGTTGGCGGGCATCGTGGTCGGTGCGCTGACCGTGATCGTCTGGAAGCAACTGGGTACCGGCCTGTACGAGATCATCCCGGGCTTCCTGTTCGCCAGCATCGCCATCTTCCTGGTGAGCAAGCTGGGCAGCCCGTCGAACAGCATGGTTTCGCGCTTTGAAACCGCTGATGCGCAGTATCACGCCGACAAGTAACGCCTGCTGAACTGGCGTCGCCTTCATCGCCGGCAAGGCGGCTCCCACAGGGATAAACTCAAATCTGTGGGAGCCGGCTTGCCGGCGATGGGGTTCAAATCGATCGACCGCCGTACCTGACGTCTCCCTCGCGACAAGGTAAACTTGCCGCCCCCGCAGGAGCCGCCATGAACTATCGTCACGCCTTCCACGCCGGCAACCATGCCGACGTCCTCAAGCACATCGTGCTCACCCGCCTCATCGCCCTGATGTCGCGCAAGGAGCAGCCGTTCGCCTACATCGATACCCACGCAGGGCTTGGCCTGTACGACCTGCAGGGCGATCAGGCGAGCCGTACCGGTGAGTACCTCGAAGGCGTCGCCCGCCTGTGGAATCGCGATGACCTGCCGGCCGTCACCGCCGACTATCTGGGCGTCATCAAGCGCCTGAACAAGAATGGCGAACTGCGCTACTACCCGGGCTCCCCTGAGCTGGCCCGGCGCTTGATGCGTGAACAGGACCGTGCACAGCTCAACGAAAAGCACCCTGAAGACGGCGTGCTGCTCAAAGAGAACATGAAGAAGGACCCGCGAGTCACCGTGCACCTGGGCGAGGGCTGGCATATCCCGCGGGCGCTGCTGCCGGTGCAGGAAAAACGCGCGATCATGCTGATCGACCCGCCGTTCGAGCAGGCCGACGAGCTCAAGCGCTGCACCGTGGCGATGAAGGAGGCGATCGGTCGCATGCGCCAGACCGTCGCGGCCATCTGGTACCCGATCAAGGACCAGCGTTCGCTGACCCGCTTCTACCAGGACCTCACCAGCACCGGCGCGCCCAAGCTGTTGCGCGTGGAGCTGTATGTGCATCACCAGGACAGCCCGCAGGGCCTGAATGGCTCGGGCCTGGCCATCGCCAACCCACCGTGGGGCCTGGAAGATGAGCTCAAGACGCTGCTGCCGTGGCTGGCCAAGGAGCTGGCGCAGACCGCCGGCAGCTTCCGCATGGACTGGCTGATCGCCGAATAAACAGGCGTCGCAGGCAGCGTGGGAGCCGCGATGCGGCGGCCCGACTTGCCCGGCGATGGCGTCAGCAAATCCAGCGCCATCGCGGGGCAAGCCCGCTGCCACGTCCATGCATCGCGTCAGGCGATCTTTGCGTTATAATCCCGCCCTTTAGCCGCCATCCGCCTGAATGGCCGGTGGCGCACTTCATACCGATTTGAGAGGCTAACCCCTTGGCACTGACGATTCTTGGCCTGTCCGGCGCCCTTAGCCATGACCCTTCCGCGGCCCTGTACATCGACGGCAAGCTGATTGCCGCCGCCGAAGAAGAGCGCTTCGTGCGTGACAAGCATGCGAAGAACCGCATGCCCTACGAGTCGGCGAAGTTCTGCCTGGAGCAGGCAGGCATCAAGCCGTCGGACGTCGACGTGGTGGCCATTCCTTTCGCCCCGATCAGCCTGTTCGGCAAGGCCCGCTGGCACTACGCCAAGCGCTACTGGTACGCCCCGGACCGCGCCCTCGACGCGCTGCTGATGGGCAACCGGCGCTACAAGCGCTACCGCAAGAAGATCGTCTGGTGCCTGGAGCAGCTGGGCTTCGATCCGAAGAAGATCAAGATCGAACCGGTCGAGCACCACCTGGCCCACGCCTCCAGCGCCTATCACTGCTCGGGCTTCAAAGAGAAGACCGCGATCCTCGGCATCGACGGCAAGGGCGAGTACGCCACTACCTTCTTCGGCTATGGCGAAAACGGCAAGATCCACAAGATCAAGGAATTCTTCGACCCGGATTCCCTGGGTGGCCTGTATGGCGCGATCACCGAGTTCCTCGGCTTCGAGATGCTCGATGGCGAGTTCAAGGTCATGGGCATGGCGCCGTACGGCGACGCCAGCAAGTATGACTTCTCGCGCCTGGCCAGCTTCGAAAACGGCGAACTGGTGATCAACACCGAGTACGCCAACGTCATCGGTCTGCGCCGCTATAAAGAGAAGGGCAAGGGCTTCTACTTCTCGCCCAAGCTGATCGAGTGGCTGGGTCCGAAGCGCGAAGGCGACATCGCCGACGAGCCGTATATCCACTATGCGGCGAGCATGCAGGCATTGTTCGAGAAGCTCGCCCTGCAGATGATCGACCACTACCTGGGCGATACCCTGAAAGAGACCGGCAAGCTGGCCTTCGCCGGCGGCTGTGCGCTGAACGTCAAGCTGAACCAGAAGATCATCGCCCGCGATGATGTGAAAGAGCTGTTCGTCCAGCCAGCGTCCGGCGACGCCGGTACTGCGGTCGGTGCAGCTGCCTATGTGTCCCACGCCCGTGGCGTGCCGGTCGAGAAGATGGAGCACGTCTACCTCGGCCCTGCGTACTCCAACGAAGACGTGATCGCCGCCTGCGCCCGTCACCCGAGCAAACCGGTATGGCGCAAGCTCGAGAACATGCCTGAGCAGATCGCCAAGATCATGGTCGACGGCAACCCGGTTGCCTGGTTCCAGGGGCGCATGGAGTTCGGCCCTCGCGCACTGGGTGGTCGCTCGATCATCGGTTGCCCGAGCGTGCCGGGCGTGGCCGACCGCATCAACCACCAGATCAAGTTCCGCGAGCGCTGGAGGCCTTTCTGCCCGTCGATGCTCGACACTGTCGCGCCGCAGATGATCAAGATCGATCATCCGGCGCCGTTCATGACCTTCACCTTCGAAGTAGCTGAAGAGTGGAAGACCCGTGTGCCGGAAGTGGTCCACGAGGACGGTACCTCGCGCGCCCAGGTGCTCAAGCGCGAGTACAACCCGCGCTACTACGACATGATGAAGGCGCTGGAAAACCTGACCGGCAACGGCGTGTCGCTGAACACCTCGCTCAACCGCCGTGGCGAACCGATGATCTGCTCGCCGACCGATGCCCTGAATATGTTCTTCGGTTCGGACCTGCAGTACCTGATCATGGAAGACATCCTGGTGGTCAAGGAAGGCGCCGCGCCGTATGACCAGCCGCTCTGAACCGCGGATCCTGCAGTTCTGCCATGGCTATGACGGGCCGTTCCTCGACTGCGCCCGTCAATATGCCAGCCTGTTCCAGGGCAGCGGCTACAAGGTCACCACCGTGTTCCTCACCGGGGCGGCTGACGCGCAGGTCGCGGCTGGCTGCGCCTCGGACGAGGTGTTGTTCCTGGAGTTCAGCTCCAAGGCCGTGCGCGGCCTGAAGCTGGGCGCCATCGCCGCGCTGCGCAAGATCGCCGCGCAGCGCAATTTCGCGTTCTGCATCGCCCACCGCTTCAAACCGATCTATGTCGCGCTGCTGGCCACCGGTCTGCCGGTGATCGGCGTACACCACGCGTTTGGCGACTACCAGCGCAAGGGGCGCCGACTGTTTGCCAACCTGTTCCGCAAGCGCCTGAGCCTGCTCGGTGTCTCGGATGCGGTGCGCGACGACATGCGCCGCTGCCTGGGGCGGTGGCCGGCCGAGCGTATCCAGACCCTGTACAACCGCATCGATATCGAGGCATTGCAGGCCAGCCTGGTGCCGCGTGACGAGGCGCGTCGTGCCTTGGGACTGGATGAACAGGCCTGGGTGGTCGGCAATGTCGGCCGCCTGCACCCGGACAAGGACCAGGCCACGCTGTTGCGTGGCTTTGCCGAAGCGTTGCCTGGCCTGCCGGCTGGCGCGCGGCTGGTGATCCTGGGCAAGGGTCGCCTCGAGGCCAAGCTCAAGGCGCTGGCCAGTGAGCTGGGCATCGCTGGGCAGGTGAACTTCCTCGGCCAGGTGCCGGATGCTCGCCGTTATTTCCGCGCCTTCGATGTATTTGCGCTGAGCTCCGACCATGAGCCGTTCGGCATGGTCCTGCTCGAGGCCATGGTGGCGGGCGTGCCGCTGCTGGCCACCGCCTGTGGCGGCGCCCGGGAAGTGGTCGAGGGTGTGGGCGTGCTGTTCCCGCTGGGCGATGCCGCGCAGCTGGCCCAGGGCCTGAAGCATCTGGCCGGGCTGGACGCCGGGCAGCGCGAGGCCTGTGCTTTGCACATGCTGCAGCGCCTGCGGCAGCGTTTCAGCGATCAGGCGGTGCGCGATGCCTTCTGGCAGTTGCCGCAGGTGCGTGCGCTGGTGGCGGAGGCCTGATGCTCAATCACCTCAAGGCCTGGCGCGAACGCGGCTGGCAAGTGATCGACGCGGCCGAATACAACGCTGCCTGGCAGCGTTTCGGCGGCAGTGTCGCCACGCACCCGCTGGTGGTCGAGCAACTGGCGGACCTGGCACAGATCCCGGTGCGTTACCTCGGTTGGTTCCAGGGCGGCGAGCTCAGGGCCGCACTACCAACCTGGGGGCGCCACCTGGCGCTGGCCAAGGATGTACTCAAGCGCGAAGGCAAGAAGGGCCTGTTCGACCTGGGCAATGCCGAGATCATCCTGCCGGCGGCCATGGATGTCGGGGCGCCGTTGCGCCACGCCGGGCGCTACCTGTCGGAGCTGAACCAGGGGCGTTTCACCGGCTTGAAGGCGCAGCCCGAGCAGTTGGCCATGGCACGTGCGCATGAGGACCTGTCGAAGAAGTTCCGCTATAACCAGCGCCGTGAGCTGCGCCTGCTGGAAGAGGCTGGCGGCCAGGTGCGACCGATTGGCGATTTCACTGCAGCCGAGATCGCGGCGATGTACTGTGAATTGTTCCAGCATCGCTGGGGTTTCCCGGCCACCGGTGCCGCCCGCATGGCCGAAGTGATCGAGCGCCTGCGCGAACTGTTGATTGGCTCCGTGTTGTTCCTGGAGGGGGCGCCGATCGCGATCCAGTTGGTGTATCGCGTCGAGGCGCCACAGTGGATCAGCGTTGAATATGTAAACGGCGGTGTCGACCCAGACACCAAGGCTTTCAGCCCAGGTAGCGTACTGAGTTTCCTCAATACCCAGGCTGCCTGGGAGGATGCCAATGCCCGCGGCAAGGCGCTGCGGTTCTCCTTCGGCCGGGCCGATCGAGAGTACAAGGATCGTTGGTGCAAACCCGTCAACGTCTTCCAGGTCTGAACATGAGCGCCAACAAGCAGCAACTGCTCAAACGCCATCGCAAGCGCAAGCGGGTGATCCTGCTGGTATTGCTTGTCGCGCTGTTGCTCACGGCGCTGTGGGCCTGGTGGCTGCCGCCTTTGCTCGCGGTGCTGCTGTGGGTTGCCCATGAGGCCTGGTTTTCCGACCACCTGTTCTACGTGCCCGGCAGCGACTACCAGTACGATTTGCAGGCCAGCGAGCGTCATGCGCTGCGCAGCCATGACGGGGTGCTTGCGTTGCCGGGCGGTTGCCTGTTGGGCGGCAGCGAGACCCTGTTGCTGCGGGTGAATTTGCGCGCCGGTTGGTTGGGGCGCCTGTTCGACCCAGCGGTGCGTATCGAAGGTGGCGTCGCCGATTGCCAGGCCTTCGAGCGTGGTGTCCGTGGTGTGCGCTACCTCAATCTGGGTGGCCAGGCCGAGGCGCTGAGCGCCGGGCGTCTGCGCCTGAGTGGCCGGCACTGCCGCGTGGCGCCGGAGGTGGAGTTGCTGGTTTTCCGTCACGCCGACTACCTGGCCAGCTCGCTGATGGTCATCGCACCCCATGCCGACGATGCCGAGCTTGCGGCTTTCGCCGCTTATGCCCAGGCAAAAAGCAGCTGGATCGTGACCCTGACCGCAGGCGAGATCGAGAACGCGCATTATCGCGAAACCTTCGGCCTCGACCTGGTCGAAGCGGCCCGGCTCAAAGGCGAGTTGCGCAGTTGGGACAGCATCGCGGTACCCCGCTGGGCCGGGGTGCCTTCCAACCAGTGCGTGCAACTGGGTTATTTCTGCATGCAGTTGCCGGCCATGCAGGCTGAGCCCGAGGCAGTTGTCGCATCGCGCGAGGCGGATCTGGTCGACACCCGGCCATTCCGCCGTTTCAACGAGGTCGCGCTGCGCAGCGATGCCGATGGCCGGCCGACCTGGAACAACCTGGTCCAGGACCTGCGCGAGCTCATCGAGCATGCGCGCCCGGCAACCATCGTGATGCCTCACCCGACGCTCGATCCACACCCGGATCACGTGTGCGCCCATGACGCCTTGCAGCAAGCGTTGCAAGGGGCGAGTTGGCAGCCGCAAACCTTGCTGTTGTACGCCAATCACCTGCACGACAATGACCGCTGGCCGATGGGCGATGCCGGTACCGGGGTGCCTTTGCCACCGTTCTTCGATGCGGGCCTGCCCATGCGTCCCTGGGTGCTGGGGGTTGGCGAGCAGCAGCAGAGGCAAAAGGCCATCGCTTTGGGTATGATGCACGACCTGCAGCCTGCGGCTCCATTCAAACGCAGGGTTCGTCGCTTCCTGCAGCGCTGCCTGGCCGCCCGGCGCTGGCCTGCATTCGGTGACAATGAATTCTTCCGCAAGGCCGTACGGCGCCACGAACTGCTGTGGGTCGGTACAGTGATCGACAAGAGAGAGCCACGGTGAAAGTCCTGTTCCTGGTCCAGAAAGAGCAACGCGCCATCCTGGACCGTCTTTACGAAGGCATCGCGGCCGACTGCGAGTGCGACATCCGTTGGCTCACTGGCGACGAGCAGGCCGATCTGCGCAGCTACTTCCATCAGCATGTGCAAGTCGATCAGTACGACCGCATCCTGTTCTTCCTGCGGTTCAAGAAAGAAATCCGCCAGGCGCGTTTCATCCGCACGCTCCCGAACCTGGTGATCCTCGAGCACGACGCCTATCAGAACTATATTCCGTGCAAGTACACCGGCAAGTTCAGCGAGTACTACCGCCAGTTGCCGTGGGCGCGGGTCATCACTTCAGGTGCGGTGGTTACCCGTCGGCTGCGTGATGAAGGTTTCGATGCGGTATTCGTGCCCAAGGGCTACGACCAGGCGCTGCTGCGCAACGAGAACCGCGAGCGCGACATCGAGCTGGCGTTCGTCGGCAGCCTGCGCAGTGTGGCCTACTCGGGCCGCAAGCAGATGCTCGAGTCGATTGCGGCGGTAGAGAACCTGCTGATCACCCGCACCAAGTCGGGCGAGGAATACAGCCAGACCCTCAGCCGTATCCGCTTTTTCGTCAGTGCCGACGTTGGCATGGGCGAGTACATGATCAAGAACTTCGAAGCCATGGCCTGTGGTTGCGTGCTGTTCGCCTACGATCAGGGCGAGGAGGAGAACCAGGCGCTGGGCTTCGTCGACATGCACAATATCGTGCTCTACCGCGACCTTGAACAACTGCGCGAGAAGCTCGCCCAACTGCGGGGCGACCTGGACCTGGCCGAGCGTATCTCGCGCAACGGCCAGCAACTGGCCGAGCAGCGTTATACCTTTCACGCGCTTGGGCAGGCGATCACCGAGGCCATGCGTGCGCCGTTACGCCCGGCCAGCAAACCCGGCCTGGTGGAGCGCCTGTTGCGTGCCATCGGTTTGGCGCGTTAAGCCCTAAACACATCGAGGAAGCCATGATCTTCAGTGAAAACAGCGAGATCACACTGGTGGTGACCAGCTGTGGTCGTTTTGAACTGCTCAAGCGCACGCTGGAGAGTTTCGATCTCTACAACACGGCGCCCATCCGCGAAGTGTTCATCACCGAGGATTCCGGTGACGAGGCGGTGCGCAGCTGCATTCCTGAGCATTGGCGCGAGCACACCACCTTCATCGTCAACAATCCCAAGCTCGGACAGTTGCGTTCGGTGGATGCCGCCTACTCGCAGGTCAAGACGTTCTGGGTGTTCCACTGTGAGGATGACTGGGCGTTCTATCGCCCGGGTTTCGTCGAGGAGTCCCAGGCTTTGCTCGAAGCCGACCCGCAAGCCTTGCAGGTCTGGCTACGCAGCTTCAACCATGACTTGCAGGTGCACAGCCCCTACGTGTTCCTGGAGGCGCGTCAGGTGCTGCAGGGTATTGCCTTCCACAAGCTGGGTTCGCACAAGGCGGAATGGCAGGGCTTCTCGTTCAACCCGGGCTTGCGCAGGCTTGCCGACTACCAGGCGCATGCGCCGTACGCCGCGCATTCGGGCGAGAAGAGCCTGTCGCGGCTCTACGCCGAGCGTGACCGCTACGCGCTGATCCTCGAGAACGACGCGGTGCTGCACACCGGGTTCGGCGAGCATGTGGAAATGCCGGAAGAGAAGATCAAGAAGGCTCGACGCAAGCGCATGGATCGTATCCGCCTGCTGGGCGTGTTGTTTATTGGACTATTGCTTGGATGGGTGTTGAAGGATGTTTGAAGGGATTGGCAGCGATAACCGCACGAGCCGGCGCTATTTCAGCGCGGCGTTGATCGTGTTCCTGGCCAGCTTCGTGCTGATGGCCTCATCGAAATGGACCAACAACATTTTCTACGCTTTCATCGCGTTGCCTGGCTTGGTGTTTCTGGTCAAGGAGCGCGGTGCGGGGTTGTTCAACGACAAGCTTGGATTGGCGTGGCTGCTGTTCCTGCTTTGGTTCCTGGTGCCCGCAGCGATTGCTGGCGATGGGCAGTTCTACAAGCACATCGCTTATGTTGCGCTCTTTGTCTTCGCTGTGGCAGGGCTGACGAATCAGGGCTTCTTCCGCTCCGAGGTGTTTGCTCGTGCGCTGTTCTGGATCATCTGCCTGTACATCTTCGGCTATTCGGCTTTCGCTTACCTGACCGGCATATATGCCTTGGGTGAGCGGGTGAGTCTGATGCCCGCGCGCATGCAGAACGTGATCTACACCAGTATATGGCTGCTCTGTGCGCTGGCACTGGCAATGCCGGGATGGTTGCACCGTCGCCGCTGGATCGAAGCGTTTGCCGCCGTGGCGCTGTCGGTGGTGGCGATCACCTTTGTCCTGCAGACGCGTACCGCGATGGTCGGCGCAGCCTTCCTGTTCGCCGCCTGGGCGTGCTGGGCGTTGTGGCGCTTCCCGCGCGTGGCCGGGAGCTGGCTGTTGGTGTTCGCGGTACTTGGAGGCATCGCCCTCTGGTTGGTGAAGGACATGGCCTGGTTCCATTCGCTTTTCGAGCGCGGTGACTCCTATCGCGGCGAGTTGTTCCACGTGATGGTCGGCGAGTGGCAGAGCTGTGGCTGGATGATTGGCTGCGGTGTCGAGTTCCATACCGACAAGCTGCTGAGCGGCTTCATGCCAATCCAGCATCCTCACAATATCTTTGTTGCGCTGGGCCTCTATACCGGTGGTGTCTCGCTGGTACTGTTCCTGGTCATTGTGGCGATGACCCTGGTACAGGCCTTGCGCCTGCGCGACCCGTGGGGCATGTACCTGGCCTGTGCCCTGGTGATGCTCAACTTCGATGGCAGCAAGCTGATCGGCAACCCCGACGAGCTATGGCCACTGGTCCTGTTGCCGGCAGCCATGGTGCTTGGCCGTGGGTTGCAGCAGCGACGTTTACGCTGATGACGATGGCCGCCTCCGGGCGGCCATCTTCGTTCAGGCCAGTGCGCTGGCCAGGTCCTGGCGACGGCAGACCTGCTGGCTGGCCAGGTAGGCCTCGATGAACACGTTGTCGCGGTCACCCAGCAACCATTCCCGATCTTGCCGATACCGCAGCATATGGCGGAAATTGCGTTGGCGTTGTGATCGGCGAAGTGGCTTGCGATATATGCGCAGGTCGGCGACATCGATCAACCCCAGTTTCCCTTCGGGCGTCAGTACCACGTTGCCCAGATGCGCGGAGCGGAAGTACACGCCTGCCTCGTGCAAGGTCGCGATGAACTGCCCGAGCTGGTCGCGCAGTTCAGGATGCTCGCCGGGTTGGTCCAGTAGTTGGCGCAGCGTATACCCTGGGAGCGGGTCGTAATGCACGGCATCGCGGGCGATCTCGGCAATCCGGTACACCGCCTTGACCTGTGGGCAGGGGATGCCGCGCGCGGCCAGGGCCTTGCAGTTGTCGGCGAAGCGTCGGGCATAGGGATACCAGGCCGCCGAGCTGATCAGGCGCTTGCGCCGGAACAGCTTGAGCATCGTGCCGTCACGCAGGCGCAGGACCTTGTCGCCAGTGCCGTCGGCTTCGAGGACATGGGCGCCCTCGCGCAGGGCAAGGTAGCGGGCGTGGTCAAGTGCGTGCATCTAGCCTCCAGGGCCATGGGTTCGGGACAGCCGCCTATCTTACCTGCAGCGGGCGGTGCGAGACACCGCGTGTGTTATAATCCCGGCTCTTTTTGACCCGACGGATTCTCATGACAGTTCCCGAATCGTCTTCGCCTGCGAGCCTGAAGATCTACCTGCGCCTGCTGGGCTACGTCAAACCCTATATCGGCATCTTCCTGCTGAGCATCGTCGGTTTCGTGATCTTCGCCTCGACCCAACCGATGCTGGCCGGGATCCTCAAGTATTTTGTCGACGGCCTGAGCAACCCCCAGGCGGTGTTGTTCCCCAGCGTGCCTTACCTGCGCGACCTGCAGTTGCTGCAGGCGGTGCCGCTGCTGATCATCCTGATCGCCGCCTGGCAGGGCCTGGGCTCGTTCCTGGGCAACTACTACCTGTCCAAGGTGTCGTTGTGCCTGGTTCACGACCTGCGCGTCGAGTTGTTCAACAAGCTGCTGGTGCTGCCCAACCGCTATTTTGACAACCACAACTCCGGGCACCTGATTTCGCGCATCACCTTCAACGTGACCATGGTTACCGGCGCTGCCACGGATGCCATCAAGGTGGTCATCCGTGAAGGCCTGACAGTGGTGTTCCTGTTCGCCTACCTGCTGTGGATGAACTGGAAACTGACCTTGGTGATGGTGGCGATCCTGCCGCTGATCGCAGTGATGGTGAGTACCGCCAGCAAGAAATTCCGCAAGCAGAGCAAGAAGATCCAGGTGGCTATGGGTGATGTCACCCATGTGGCCTCCGAGACCATCCAGGGTTATCGCGTGGTGCGCAGCTTCGGTGGCGAAAGCTACGAAGAGCGTCGCTTCAACGCTGCCAGCCAGAGCAACACCGACAAGCAGCTGCGCATGACCAAGACCGGTGCGCTTTACACGCCGTTGCTGCAACTGGTGATCTACACCGCCATGGCCACACTGATGTTCCTGGTGCTGTTCCTTCGCGGCGAGGCGTCGGCCGGTGATCTGGTGGCCTATATCACGGCGGCTGGGTTACTGCCCAAGCCGATTCGCCAGCTCTCGGAAGTCAGCTCTACCATCCAGAAGGGCCTTGCCGGTGCCGAAAGCATCTTCGAGCAGTTGGACGAGAAGCCGGAGGTCGATGCCGGCACTGTCGAGAAGGAGCGGGTCGACGGGCGCCTCGAAGTGCGCAACCTCAGCTTCACCTACCCCGGCACCGAGCGTCAGGTGCTCAGCGACATCAGCTTCACCGCCGAGCCTGGGCAGATGATCGCCCTGGTCGGGCGGTCCGGCAGCGGCAAGTCGACGCTGGCGGCGCTGATCCCGCGGTTCTACCACCACACAGAAGGGCAGATCCTGCTCGACGGCGTGGAAATCGAACAGTACCGCCTGCGCAACCTGCGTCGCCATGTGTCCCAGGTGACACAGCACGTCACCCTGTTCAACGACACGGTGGCCAACAACATCGCCTACGGTGACCTGGCCGGCGCCCCTCGGACGGATATCGAGGCCGCCGCCGCCGATGCCTACGCCAAGGAGTTCGTCGACCAGTTGCCCAAGGGCTTCGATACCGAAGTCGGCGAGAACGGTGTGCTGCTCTCCGGTGGCCAGCGCCAGCGCCTGGCGATCGCGAGGGCGCTGCTGAAGAACGCGCCACTGCTGATCCTCGACGAGGCGACCTCGGCCCTGGATACCGAGTCCGAGCGCCACATCCAGGCGGCGCTGGATCACGTGATGGAAGGTCGCACCACCCTGGTGATCGCCCACCGCCTGTCGACCATCGAGAAGGCCGACCTCATCCTGGTGATGGACCAGGGCCGTCTGGTGGAGCGTGGCACCCACGCCGATCTGCTCCAGGCTAATGGCCATTATGCCCGCCTGCACGCCATGGGCCTGGATGAAGCGGAAAAGGCCGACATCACCTGATCGGCCGTAGGGTGGGGCCTTCGCGGCCCCGCCAGTCAATCGATACAGCATTGCCGCGGTTGGCCGTAAAGCCCTGCGCAACCCTGTGCTAATATCCTGCCCCTGTTCACTTTTCCAATGATGGGTTGCCCATGAAGTTGTCCATGCCGCGTTTCGATCAAGCCCCGGTATTGGTGGTCGGCGATGTCATGCTCGACCGCTACTGGCATGGCGGTACTTCGCGTATCTCGCCTGAGGCGCCGGTGCCGGTGGTCAAGGTCGATCAGATCGAGGACCGTCCCGGCGGCGCCGCCAACGTGGCCTTGAACATCGCCGCCCTCGGTGCTCCAGCCGCGCTGGTTGGTGTCACCGGCCAGGACGAAGCCGCCGACAGCCTGGCCAACAGCCTGCAGGCGGCGGGCGTGCGCTCGATCTTCCAGCGCATCGCCCATCAGCCGACCATCGTCAAGCTGCGGGTCATGAGCCGCCACCAGCAGTTGCTGCGCATCGATTTCGAAGAACCCTTCGCCACCGATCCGCTGTCGCTGGGGGCGGAAGTGGATGCCTTGCTCGAAGGGGTCAAGGTGCTGGTGCTGTCCGACTACGGCAAGGGCGCGCTGAAGAATCACCAGTCGCTGATCCAGGCTGCCCGTAGCAAAGGCATCCCGGTGCTGGCCGACCCCAAGGGCAAGGATTTCTCGATCTACCGCGGCGCCAGCCTGATCACCCCGAACCTCAGCGAGTTCGAGACCATCGTTGGCCGTTGCGCCGACGAAGCCGAGCTGGTGGCCAAGGGCCTGAAGCTGCTCGAGGAGCTGGATCTGGGCGCGCTGCTGGTGACCCGTGGCGAGCACGGCATGACCTTGCTGCGCATCGGCCATCCGGCGCTACACCTGCCGGCCCGAGCTCGTGAGGTGTTCGATGTCACCGGTGCCGGCGATACGGTGATTTCGACGCTTGCCGCCGCCATTGCCGCCGGCGAAGACCTGCCTCATGCGGTCGCCTTGGCCAACCTGGCTGCCGGCATCGTCGTCGGCAAGCTGGGTACCGCCGCTATCAGCGCACCCGAACTGCGCCGGGCGATCCAGCGTGAGGAAGGCTCCGAGCGCGGTGTGCTGGGGTTGGAGCAGTTGCTGCTGGCGATCGATGATGCCCGTGCGCACAACGAGAGCATCGTCTTCACCAATGGCTGCTTCGATATCCTGCACGCAGGCCATGTGACTTACCTGGAGCAAGCCCGTGCCCAGGGGGACCGTCTGATCGTCGCCATCAACGACGATGCTTCGGTCAGCCGCCTGAAAGGGCCGGGCCGTCCGATCAACAGCGTCGATCGGCGCATGGCCGTGCTGGCCGGGCTCGGTGCGGTGGACTGGGTCATCAGCTTCCCTGAGGACACCCCCGAGAACCTGCTGCGCCAGGTCAAGCCGGATGTGCTGGTCAAGGGCGGCGACTACGGTATCGACCAGGTGGTAGGCGCCGATGCGACTTGCCCCGCGTTCATTTGTGCAGCGTGTCCCGCGCTCGCTCCAGCAACGCCCGGGCCTTGTCACTGAAGCGTTCCAGGTGCGAAGCCGGTTCGCGCTTGTGTTCGGCCAGGCCTTGTTGCTTCAACCAGTCCTTCCAGCGTACCCGCTCCTCCCGAACCACCCAGCCTACCTGTGGTGCAAAGCTTTCAGCCAGCCATAGGCCGCGTGTGCTCGCCGGCAGCAGTTGATCCTTCTTCAGGGTATAGAGCTCTGCCATCGGTTGGCCGTCCTTCAACGGCATCAGGTAAAGGTCTGGTCTTTTGCGGTCCAGCCGTGCCACCAGTTGGTCGCCCTCGAGCCGTTCATCGACATGGAACAGGCTCAGTGACTTGGCCTCCTTGGGCACTTGCAGACGCAGGTCGTAGATCAGCTGCAACGACGCGGTGGGCAGGTGCACGTAGGCCCGTGGCCGCTCCAGCAGGGTCAGGCGGGCGCAATGCACCGGGCGGGCGGCACCGGACTCAGGCGAGAGCACGAACGGCAGTGCCTCGCGATAGTGCAGGGCGGTGGCATAGGGCGCCGGCAGCCAGGTATCGTTGAAGCGCCCGCCAAGCCAGCCTTCAGGGGTTTCCAGCAGGCACTCCTCGGCCACTTCCTGGATCGCCGTGTGCAGCGGCAGGTTCAGCTCGTGGGCCGGGACATAGCCGGAAATCAGCTTGAGCACCACATCGCCACGGTCCTGTCGGCGTTGGCGCACCAGCACCCAGTAGTCGCGGCCTTGCCAGTTCAGGGTGAGGCGCACCGACACACCAAGGTTGGCCAGCTCCGCCACGAAGTGCTCGGGGTTGGCAACCTGGATGGCCTTGCGCCGCTGCAGGGTCTGGGCGAAGTTCAGCGGCATGCCGATGCTCTGGTAGGTCAGGCCATCGGGCGTGGCCTCGACGTGCAGCGGCAGGGTCTTGAAGTTGCTCGGATTCTTGCGGATCAGCGTACGCGGCACGAGGCTCCTCCTTGCGTTGGGCCCCCGCCAGGGCGGCTCAGGGCCGGCCCAGGATGCGGGCGACGGTGGCCACGTTGTGGGCCAGGTGTACCGGGTTGATGGTGCCGACGATGGCACTGCACACACCGGGGTGGGCGAACAGCAACTCGAAACTGGCCTGCACCGGGTCGACCCCCGGCGCCAGGCAGATATGGCCGCTGGCCAGGGCCTTCTTTACCAGGATGGCCTTGCCGTGTTCGGCAGCGTAGTCGAGCACGGGCCGCTCCGCCTGCTCGTTGAGGTTGTAGGTGACCATGGCGCAATCACCTTGTTCCAAGGCCCTCAGGCCACCCGCGGCAGTCTTGCCGGAGAATCCGTAGCCGAGGATCTTGCCTTCGCGCTTGAGCGCGGCCAGTGTTTCATACACCCCTTCCTGCTCGAGGATCGCCAGGTCGTTGCCATCGGAGTGCACCAGCACCAGTTCGATACGGTCGGTTTCCAGGCGCTTGAGGCTGCGTTCGACCGAGCGACGGGTATGGGCGGCGCTGAAATCGAAATGCGACTGGCCATCCTCGAACTCTTCCCCGACCTTGCTGACGATTACCCATTGCTCGCGTTGGCCTCGCAGCAACGGGCCGAGGCGCTCCTCGCTGCGGCCATAGGCCGGGGCGGTGTCGATCAGGTTGATGCCCAGCTCGCGGGCCTGGGCGAGCAGCAGGCGGGCGGCCTGGTCATCGGGGATGGTGAAACCATTGGGGTATTTGACGCCTTGGTCGCGGCCCAGCTTGACCGTGCCCAGGCCCAGTGGCGATACCCGCAGGCCGGTGCTGCCCAAGGGGCGGTGGTGATCGTGCAGGGTCGGCAGGCTCATGGCAGCAGTTGCTCCCAGGCTGGCAGCGCCAGCGGTGGACGCGGCAGGTCGGCAAGGTCCGGCTGGCTCGCCGGGCGCACGCCGTCACGCTCGAAGCTGGCCAGCACACGATCGGCGAAATCTGGCGCCAGGGCCAGCTTGGTCGGCCAGCCGACCAGCAGGCGTTGCTGGTCGGCAAGGAAGGCGTTGTCCGGGCGTACCAGGCCCGATTGCGCGGGCTCGGCGCGATCGACGCGCAGGGTGGCCCAGCGGACCAGGCTTTGATCGACCCAAGGCAACAGGCTGGCAACTTCCTTCTGCGCCGCGGCGATCTGCGCGGCGGGCTCACGGGCAACGCCGTCAGCCTCGGCGATATCGCCCCCCAGGTACCACACCCATTGGCCATCGGCGGCCGGGTGGGTGGTCACGGTGATGCGCGGCTTGGGGCCGCCGCCCAGGCAGTGGGCATACAGGGGCTTGAGGTTGGGCCCCTTGGCCAGGACCATGTGCAGCGGGCGGCGTTGCATGGCCGGTTGGTTCAGCCCCAGGGCGTGCAGCAGGCCTTCGGTGCCACCGCCGGCGCTCAGGACTATGCGCTGGGCGCGGATCTCGCGGTCATCGACCACCAGGCCGGCGAGCTCTTCGCCGTCGCGCAGCGGTTCGATTCGCTCGCCGGCCAGCAGGCTGTCACCCGCCAGTTGCGCGAGGTTGGCCAGCAGGCTGGGCACGTCGATGACCAGTTCGGCCAGGCGGTAGACCTTACCCTTGAAGGCGCGGTCCTGCAGGGCCGGCGGCAGTTGCTCGCCCTTGACCTGGTCGACCCGGCCGCGCACGGCCTTGCTGGCGAAGAAACTGGTGAGGTTGCCCGCCAGGGTGCCGGGGGACCACAAGTAGTGGGCATCGGACAGCAAGCGGGTGCCGCTCAGGTCCAGCTCGCCGTTGCCGGCCAGCGCTTCGCGCCAGCGTCGCGGCATGTCGGCGATGGCCTCGGAGGCGCCGGTGAGGGCGCCGTGCAAGGCATATTTGGTGCCGCCGTGGATGATGCCTTGCGACTTGATGGTCTGCTCGCCACCCAGGCTGGCGCGCTCCACCAGCACCGTCGAGTAGCCCAGGCGGCGCAGCCGGGCATTGAGCCAGAGGCCTGCGACCCCGGCGCCGACGATCAGCACGTCAGTGGTAATGGCGGATGGCATGCGGGCACCTCGAAAACTGGGACAGGTGCGCAGTATACAGGCTGTGGCGTCGTGCTGACCCCTGTGGGAGCCGGCTTGCCGGCGATAGGGCCGCGCAGCGGCCCCATGGGCTCAGGCTCAGTGCCCTGCGGTATTGGAAAACACCTGGATCACCACCACCCCGCCGACGATCATGGCCATGCCCAGCATCGCCGGCACATCCAGTTTCTGCCCGTAGATCACCAGCGCCGCGATGCTGATCAGCACGATGCCCAGTCCCGACCAGATCGCATAGGCGATGCCCACCGGAATGCTGCGCACCACCAGGGTCAGCATCCAGAACGCCACGCCGTAGCCGCAGACCATCAGCAGCAGCGGCAGCGGCGTGTTCAGCCCCTTGACCGCTTTCATGGAGGCGGTGGCGATGACTTCGGCGCAGATGGCGATGGCGAGATAGGTGTAGGCGTTCATGGTGCGGGTTCTCCGTTGCTGGATGGGCATTCTAGGGAATTCCTGGATGCGGTAAAGTCATTACCTATCTGCTTTGGAGATAGGATAGGGATGACTGAACACTGGAGCCTTGAACAACTTCGCTTGTTCGTGCGGACCGCCGAACTACGTTCGTTTTCCGCCGTGGCCCGAGAGCAGCACAAGGCCCAGTCGGCGATCAGCAGCGCCATCGCCTTGCTCGAGGCGGACCTGGGCGTGACCCTTTTCGAGCGCAGCAGCGGCCGGCAGCCGCGCCTGACCGAAAGCGGCGCCGCGCTGCTGGAGGACGCCCGCGAGCTGTTGCGCCAATGCGAGCGTCTGGACGGTCGGGCACTCGCGTTGATGCGTGGCCAGGAAGCGCTGTTGCGGGTGGCCCAGGACGAGGCCATGCCCTACCAGCCGGTGATCGACAGCCTCGACGAGCTGGCGGTGCGCTACCCCTTCCTGGAGGTGCAACTGGCCAGCGGCGCCCAGGGCGATGTGGCGCGCAAGCTGGTGGAGCGGCGCGCCGACCTGGGGTTGTTCTTTCACCATGAAAGCATTCCCGCCTCGTTGGAGCGACGCGCCCTGGGCAGCGTCGAGATGGTCACGGTGTGTGCCATCGACCACCCGCTGGCACACTTGGCCAAGGTCAGCCGCCAACAACTGGCCCGCCATCGCCAGTTGCTGATTACCCCGCAGCAGAGCGGCTACCCCGGCGGCGAGGCGATCAGCCCGCAGATCTGGCGTGCCGACAGCTTCTATGCCATGGCCGAATTGCTGATGCGCGGCCTGGGCTGGGCCTGGCTGCCGCGTCATGTGGTGCAGTACCCCACCTACCAGGCGCAGATGGTCGAGCTGGACAGCGAATGGCGCCCGCCGGCGCTGGTGGCGGAACTGGCCTGGCGCCGTGACGAGCCCTTGGGCCCTGCGGCGCAGTGGCTGGCCGAGCGCTTCGCCGTGCACCTGCGGGCCATTGGCTGACAGGCCTTTTCATCCAGTTCCTAGTAAACTCCGCCGCCATGAACAGAACCCTCTATACCCTGCTTTTCCATCTGGGCCTGCCGCTGGTCGCGCTGCGCCTGTTCCTGCGCGGGCGCAAGGCGCCGGCCTACCGTGCGCGTATTGCCGAGCGCTTCGCTTGTGGCTTGCCACCCATGCGTCAGGGTGGCATCTGGGTGCATGCGGTCTCGGTGGGTGAGAGCATCGCTGCCGCGCCGATGGTGCGGGCCCTGCTCAAGCAGTACCCGGACCTGCCGGTCACGCTCACCTGCATGACCCCGACCGGCTCAGAGCGCATCCGCGCGATGTTCGAGGGCGAGCCACGGGTGCAGCACTGCTACCTGCCTTACGACCTGCCGTGGGCGGCCGGGCGGTTCCTCGACCATGTGCGCCCGCGCCTGGGCATCATCATGGAAACCGAGCTGTGGCCGAACCACATCCACCAGTGCGCCAGGCGCGGCATTCCGGTGGCGCTGGCCAATGCGAGGCTGTCCGAGCGCTCGGCGCGTGGTTATGCCCGTTTTGCCGGCCTGACCCGGCCGATGCTCGAGGAGATGAACCTGATCGCCGTGCAGACCGAAACCGAGGCGGAGCGTTTCCGCGCGCTCGGTGCACGCCACGAATGCGTGCAGGTGACCGGTTCGATCAAGTTTGACCTCACGATCGACGATCAACTGCTGCCACGGGCCTGCGCATTGCGCGAGCAGTGGGCTGCCCGGCAGCGTCCGGTGTGGATCGCCGCCAGTACCCACGATGGCGAAGACGCGTTGATTCTCGAGGCTCATCGTGAGCTGCTGAAGGTACACAGCGATGCGCTGCTGATCCTGGTGCCGCGCCATCCCGAGCGCTTCGCGGCGGTGCATGAGCTGTGCGCCGGACAGTTCTCCACGGTGCGCCGCTCGGCCGGTGACGCGGTCACGGCGCAGACCCAGGTGCTGCTGGGCGACACCATGGGCGAACTGCTGTTTCTGTATGCACTGGCCGATATCGCCTTCGTAGGCGGCAGCCTGGTCCCCACGGGCGGTCACAACCCGTTGGAGCCGGCGGCGCTGGCACTGCCGGTGCTCATGGGACCGCATGTGTTCAACTTCCTCGAGATCAGCGCGATGCTGCGCGAGGCGGGGGCGTTGCAGCAGGTGGACGATGCCGAGGGGCTGGCCGCGGCGGTGCGCCGCTTGGTCGAGCTGCCGCAGGACGCGCGGCGCATGGGCGAGGCGGGAAGGGCGGTGATGCGGGCCAATCAGGGGGCGTTGCAGCGGTTGCTTGATGGGCTGGCGCGCCTGCTGAGCTGATGATGAGCCTGTAGGCGCGGTTGTGGTGGGGGCGGGGCAAACCCGCTCCCACGAAGCCCGCCCTACAGGTAGTGTGTTGCCTTCAAGGCCGGCGTTCGAAGTTCTTCGCCGCCGCCGCTGCCAGATCCGGTGGCAGGAAATCCTTGTCCGGGTTGTAGTCGGCCTTCAGGTACCGCCCCAGGTCCTGCAGGTCCTGCGGGCTCAAGGTGCCGGCCGCCTGCTTGAGGCGCAGGTTGTCGAGGATGTAGTCGTAGCGGCTGTTGTTGTAGTCGCGCACCGAGGTGTACAGCTGGCGTTGCGCATCGAGCACGTCGACGATGTTGCGGGTGCCGACCTGGTAGCCGATCTCGGTGGCCTCCAGTGCGCTCTGGTTGGAGATGATCGACTGCTTGCGCGCCTGTACCTGTTCCACGTCGGTGTTCACCGCACGGTGCAGATTACGCGTGTTCTCCACCACCTGGCGGCGCAGGCTTTCGCGCTGCTGCTCGCTCTGGGTCAGGCGCGCATAGGCCTCGCGCACCTGGGAGCTGGTCAACCCGCCGCTGTAGATCGGAATGTTCAGTTGCAGGCCGACGCTGGTCTGCTCCACGTCACCGCCGTAGCGCACGCCGTTCTGCGAAGGGTTGGTGAACCCCAGGTTGTCGTTGTCGCCCTTCTGGTACTTGGCCACGGCATCCAGGGTTGGTGCATGGCCCGCTTTGCGTTGGCGCACGGTCTCTTCGGCGGCCGCCACGGCATGGTTGGTGGCCTGCAGGTTGAGGTTCTGCCGCCCGGCGGTCTCGACCCAGGCCTTGGCGTCGTTGGGCGTCGGCACTTGCACCGGCAGGGTGTGGACCACGCCCTGGATCGCGCTGTATTGGCGGTTGGTCAAGGTGATCAGGGCCTCGAAGGCATCCTGCACCTGGCGCTCGGCGATGATCCGGTTGGCCCGCGCCGTGTCATAGCTGGCCTGTGACTGCAGCACATCGGTCTTGTCCGAAAGGCCGACATCGAAGCGCTCGTTGGACTGGTCGAGCTGGCGTTTGAAGGCCGCCTCTTCAGCCTTGGTCGAGGCCAGGTTGTCCTGAGCGCGGAGCACCGCGAAGTAGTTCTCGGCGCTTTGCAGGATCAGGTTCTGCTCGGTGGCCGACAGTTCCAGCGCGGCCTGCTCGTTGACCGCTTCGGCAGCCTGCAGCTGGAACCAGCGGTCGGCGCGGAAGATCGGCTGCGCCAGGGTGGCGCTCCAGGCATTGCCGCTGCGGTTGGAGGTGATCGACGGCTCGTCGAGCTTGGTGCGGGTATTCATCATCTCGGCGCCGGCCGAAAGGTTGGGCAGCAAACCGGCGCGGGCCTGGGGCACCACTTCGCGGCGGGCGCCGTAGTCGGCGCGGGCGGCTGCCAGGTCGGCGTTATTGTCCACCGCTTCCTGGTAGACGCTGACCAGGTCGGTCTTAACCGTCGTGGGCGTATCCACTGCCCAGGCCACTCCGTTGGACGCACAAGACACGGCAATCGCCAGTGAGAGTTTGCGCAGCATAGGGCAATCCTTGATCAAGATGTATTTACTGTACTGTCTGGTATCGAGCACGCCAGTGTAGTGCCGTGCGTCGCCATCAACAATCCGCCAGGTGTGCCATTTATCACGCCAGGGATTTACCCGCTTGGCTTTGCCGACCACTCCAGTCTAGACTGCGCAGGTTCTTGTCGGGGTGCCTTGATGCAAAGGCTGAGATCGCAAAGTTGCGGATCCCGTTGAACCTGATCAGGTTAGCGCCTGCGTAGGGAACAAGATTGCTCTCATGTCCCGGGAGCCTCTTGTGCCAGGTCCGGGATCGCCACAGCTGCTTGCAGCCCACGGCACCCCTTGTCCGGCACTGCACTCGTCAACACGGGTGCGTCCGCGCCTTTCAGGTTCACCCCGACATTCCGCCCGCTAGGAAGCTGTCTGGAGAGCCTGTGATGAGCAAACAAGAAAAAACGATCAGTCTGAGCGAGTCGGCCCAAGTCGACCAACAGTCCGTGCAACCGCTGCCCAACTCGCGCAAGGTCTATGTCGAAGGTTCGCGCCCCGACATCCGCGTGCCCATGCGCGAGATCAGCCTGCACGACACCCCCACCGACTTCGGCGGCGAAAAGAACGCCCCGGTGCTGGTGTATGACACCTCCGGCCCGTACACCGACCCCAATGTCATCATCGACGTGCGCAAGGGCCTGGGCGATGTGCGCTCGGCGTGGATCGACGCCCGTGGCGACACCGAGCGCCTGGGTGGCCTGAGCTCGAACTTCGGCCAGCAGCGCCTGAACGACGCCGAGCTGGCCAAGCTGCGCTTCGCCCACGTGCGTAACCCGCGCCGGGCCAAGGCCGGCGCCAACGTCACGCAGATGCACTACGCGCGCCAGGGCATCATCACCGCCGAGATGGAATACGTTGCCATCCGCGAGAACATGAAGCTGCAGGAAGCCCGCGCCGCCGGCCTGTTGAGCCAGCAGCACGCCGGCCACAGCTTCGGTGCCAGTATCCCGAAAGAGATCACCCCCGAGTTCGTGCGCGAAGAGATCGCCCGCGGTCGCGCGATCATCCCGGCCAACATCAACCACACCGAGCTGGAGCCGATGATCATCGGCCGCAACTTCCTGGTGAAGATCAACGGCAATATCGGCAACAGCGCCCTGGGTTCCTCCATCGAGGAAGAAGTGGCCAAGCTGACCTGGGGCATCCGCTGGGGTTCGGACACGGTCATGGACCTGTCAACCGGCAAGCACATCCATGAAACCCGCGAGTGGATCATCCGCAACTCGCCGGTGCCGATCGGTACCGTGCCGATCTACCAGGCCCTGGAAAAGGTCAATGGCGTTGCCGAGGACCTGACCTGGGAGCTGTTTCGTGACACCCTGATTGAACAGGCCGAGCAGGGCGTGGACTACTTCACCATCCACGCCGGCGTCTTGCTGCGCTATGTGCCGCTGACCGCCAAGCGTGTCACCGGCATCGTCAGCCGTGGCGGCTCGATCATGGCCAAGTGGTGCCTGGCGCACCACAAGGAAAACTTCCTGTACACGCACTTCGACGAGATCTGCGAAATCATGAAGGCCTACGACGTCAGCTTCTCGCTGGGCGATGGCCTGCGCCCAGGCTCGATCGCCGACGCCAACGATGCGGCGCAGTTCGGTGAGCTGGAAACCCTTGGCGAGCTGACCAAGATCGCCTGGAAGCACGACGTGCAGTGCATGATCGAAGGCCCTGGCCACGTGCCGATGCAGCTGATCAAGGAGAACATGGACAAGCAGCTCGAATGCTGCGACGAAGCGCCGTTCTACACCCTTGGCCCGCTGACCACCGACATCGCCCCTGGCTACGACCACATCACCTCAGGGATAGGCGCGGCGATGATCGGCTGGTTCGGTTGCGCCATGCTCTGCTATGTCACGCCCAAGGAGCACCTGGGCCTGCCGAACAAGGATGACGTGAAGACCGGCATCATCACCTACAAGATCGCCGCGCATGCCGCCGACCTTGCCAAGGGCCACCCGGGCGCGCAGATCCGTGACAACGCACTGTCCAAGGCGCGCTTCGAGTTCCGCTGGGAGGACCAGTTCAACCTCGGCCTGGACCCGGACACCGCCCGTGCGTTCCACGACGAGACGCTGCCCAAGGAATCGGCCAAGGTCGCCCACTTCTGCTCGATGTGCGGGCCGAAGTTCTGCTCGATGAAGATCACCCAGGAAGTGCGTGAATACGCGGCCAAGATCGAGACCGTCGACGTGACGGTCGAGCAGGGCATGCGCGAGCAGGCCGAGCGGTTCCGCCAGGAAGGCAGTCAGTTGTACCAGAAAGTCTGAGTAGCAGACCCAGGCGGTGCGCGATGCGCACCGCATCGCTGGCAAGCCAGCTCCCACAGACTGCGATGCGGCCCCTGTGGGAGCTGGCTTGTCAGCGATGGGTTCACCCCAACTCTTCCGTCGAGCGCCCGAGCATGACCACTCCCAGCCACTTCTCTCCCGACCACCCGGTCCCCTCCCACCATCGCCAGTTCGGCGCCCGCGACCTGTTTTCGCTGTGGTTCTCCCTTGGCATCGGCCTGATGGTCCTGCAGGTCGGCGGCCTGCTGGCACCGGGCCTGGGCCTGGCGGGCTCGATCCTGGCGATCACGCTGGGCACGGCGGTGGGGGTATTGCTGCTGGCCGCGGTGGGGGTGATCGGCAGTGATACTGGCCTGTCGGCCATGGCGACCCTGCGCCTCACGCTTGGTAGCCATGGCGCGCGCCTGCCGGCCTTGCTCAACCTGCTGCAACTGGTGGGCTGGGGTTCGTTCGAGATCATCGTCATGCGTGATGCCGCCAGCCTACTTGGCGCACGTGCGTTCGGCGAGGGCAGCGGCTGGAGCAGCCCGCTGCTGTGGACCTTGTGCTTTGGCGCCTTGGCTACTCTGCTGGCGGTCAGCGGGCCGCTGGCGTTCGTGCGCAAGGTCTTGCGCAAATGGGGGATCTGGCTGCTGCTGGGCGCCTGCGCCTGGTTGACCTGGAACCTGTTCGCCAGGGCCGACCTGGCCCAGCTGTGGCGTCAGCCCGGTGATGGTTCGCTGTCCCTGGCCCTGGGTTTCGACATCGTGATCGCCATGCCGCTGTCGTGGCTGCCGCTGATCGCCGACTATTCACGCTTTGGCCAGCGCGCCAGCCGGGTGTTCGGCGGTACCGCGCTGGGCTTCTTCATTGGCAATGCCTGGCTGATGAGCCTGGGCGTGGCTTACACCTTGGCGTTCGCGCCCAGCGGTGAAGTGAATGCCCTGCTGTTGGCACTCGCCGGCGCTGGGCTGGGAATTCCGTTGCTGCTGATCCTGCTGGACGAGACGGAAAACGCCTTTGCCGATATCCACTCGGCGGCGGTGTCCACCGGCCTGCTGCTGAAAATGAAGGTCGAGCACCTGGCCTTGGCGATCGGCGTGCTGTGCACGCTGATCGCCTTGCTGGCGCCGCTGGCCCAGTACCAGAACTTCCTGTTGCTGATCGGCTCGGTGTTCGCGCCGCTGTTCGGCGTGGTGCTGGTGGATCACTTCGTGATTCGCCGCCGCCGCTTGCCGGCGTTGGTCGAGGGCTTGCACTGGCAGGCGCTACTGGCCTGGGGCGTGGGGGTGGCGGCCTATCACCTGATGGCCAGCCAGGCGCCTGAGCTGGGGGCGACCCTGCCGGCACTGTTGCTGGCAGGGGTACTGCACCTGTTGCTATCGCTCAGCCGCGGCCGGGAAACAGCTCGGGCTTGATCACGCCATTGAGGCGCGGGTAGGGGATCTTCAGCTCGACGTGGCCCATGGAGTAGGGGGCGATGGAGTAGACCTCGTACTTGATCACCACCGCGCCGTAGGTCAGGGCGATGTGCGGGGATTGCTTGAACGGCCAGGTCTTGACGAACTCGGGGTCCTTGTCCATGCCGGTGCTGATCAGCCAGGCGCGGTGGGACTCCTCGGCGGTTTTCCAGAAAGTCGCCTCCTGACCCGGCACAAGCATGTCGTCCAGGGTCAGCACCTTGTCCAGCTTGCGCGAATAGTTGATGAAGCCGCGTCCCGGCATGCCGTGGGCGCCGCCGCTGTCCAGGTAGCTGGACAGCTCGACGATCACCAGCCCGTCATGCTGCTCGCGTACCTTGGCTTGCAGGTAGCTGCTGTTGCGCTTGTCGGCGCGGGCCAGGTACTGCTGCTCGTAGGCTTGCAGCGAGGCCGGCGGGGTGCCGCGCTGGTTGTCCTCGGTCAACATCAGCAGGCGCTTCTCGACAATGCCGTCGAGCTTGGGCAGGGCCGGGAAGTGCACGACGTCGATGTTGACCAGCGGGCAGTCGCTTTCGCTGCAGCCGGGTTTTACGTGCTCCCAGGCCTCGCGCTTGACCTCGAGCGGGGCCCGGTAATTGGGCGTGAACAGGCTCTGGCAGGCGCCGAGCGCCAGTGCCAGGACGGCCACGGAAGTCAGTTTGACAAGCGTCATGTTGCCTCTTTCACAACGGTGATGATCGGCCTTGGACCGCCTGCGCGGCCTTCAGTTCGCCACTAAGCTAACAGAGAGTGACACGCCTGTCCCGGCTGCCCGAACGGTCAGCGGAAAGGGATGAAACCGGGCCGTGCGCAGAGTAGGATTGCGCGATGCGGTAAACGAGGCATGAGGAGTTTGCATGACGGACACGCACAATACAGTGCCTACCCAGGTCGAGATCGCTCGGCGGGAGCCGCTGTTCAAGGGCTTTTACAAGCTCGACAAGCTTTACCTGCGCCACGAACTGTTCGCCGGGGGCATGAGCCGCGAGTTCACCCGTGAACTGTTCGTACGCCATGACGCGGTCTGCGTGCTGCCCTACGATCCGCAGCGCGACGAAGTGGTGCTGATCGAGCAGTTTCGCGTTGGCGCCATGGGCAAGGTCGCCAACCCCTGGCTGATCGAGATGGTCGCCGGGCTGATCGACAAGGACGAGCAGCCCGAGGAGGTTGCCCACCGCGAAGCCGAGGAAGAAGCGGGCCTGACCTTTTCGGCGCTGTGGCCGATGACCAAGTACTTTCCCTCGCCGGGCGGCAGCGACGAGTACGTCCACCTGTTCCTGGGCCGTTGCGTCAGCGAGGGTGCCGGTGGCCTGCATGGCCTGGAAGAGGAAAGCGAGGACATCCGCGTGCGCGTCTGGGCGTTCGAGGACGCCCTGCAGGCGGTGCGCGACGGGCGCATCTGCAACGCCGCCACGATCATCGGGTTGCAATGGCTGGCGCTGAACCGTGACGAAGTACGAGGTATGTGGAAGTGAACCTGCTGCGCGAGCGCTATCGAGTCGACCTGGTCGGGCTGCAGTCGGCCTGCGAGGCCAACTATGCCCGCCTGATGCGCCTGTTGCCCGACATGCGCACCACGCAGAGCTCGCGGCGCATCGGCATGACCCAGGGCGACCAGATGCTCGGCGTGCTGGTGCTTGAAGTGCTGCTGGCCTGCCCTTACACCACCACGCTCAAGGTGCGCCAGGAGCACAGCCTGCCCTGGCTGCCGGTGCCAGAGCTGGAAGTGCAGGTCTACCATGACGCGCGCATGGCCGAGGTGGTCAGTGCCGAGCATGCGCGTCGCCTGCGCAGCATCTACCCCTATCCCAACACGGCTATGCACCAGCCGGACGAGAAGGCCCAGCTCAATCTGTTCCTCGGTGAATGGCTGAGCCACTGCCTGGCCTGCGGCCACGAACTGGAAGCGGTGCGCTGAAATGTGATGCGCGTCGGTTTCGAGTATTTGCTCGAAAGCGATCCGCCGCCATAATCCGTGCTGAATCCGTTCGAGGAGACGGCCGTTGCCGCAACCACTATCACCCCCGTCACCTGTCCATGTGGTGCAACTGACCGATGCCCATCTGTTCGCCGACCCGGCGGGCACCTTGCTGGGCCTCAATACCCGCGCAAGCCTTGGGCACGTGGTCGGCCAGGTTCGCCGCGAACAACCGCGCATAGACCTGCTGCTGTGCACGGGCGATCTCTCCCAGGACGCCAGCAAAGCTTCCTACGCTGCTTTCCGTGAAATGACGGCGGTGTTCGGCGCCCCCTCGCGCTGGTTGCCAGGCAACCATGACGAAGCCCAGGTGATGCTAGCCGTGGCGCCGGAGCTGGTGCAGGCCGTGACCGACATTGGTCAATGGCGCATCGTCATGCTCGATTCGGCGGTGGTCGGCGCCACGTTCGGGTTGTTGGCGGACGATCAGCTGGCCATGCTGGACAAGGCACTGGACGATGCCGGCGAACGCCATTGCCTGGTGTGCTGCCACCACCAGCCGGTGGATATCGGTTGCGCCTGGATCAAGCCGATCGGTTTGCGCAATGCCGATGCACTGTTGCTGTGTATCAAGCGTTATCCACAGGTGAAAGCCTTGCTCTGGGGGCATATCCATCAGGAATGGGATGAACTGCATGATGGCGTCCGTTACCTCGCCACACCGTCGACCTGTATCCAGTTCGCGCCGCGCAGCGAGGACTTCAAGGTGAGCGAGGAGCAGCCGGGCTATCGCTGGCTGCGGCTGCATGACGACGGGCGGCTGGAGACCGGGGTGGAGCGGGCGTTCGATTTCGAGGTGAAGCTGGACTTCGACAGCCCCGGTTACTGATCGGGTCAGTGGTGAGAGGCGTGGGAGCGGGCACTGCCTGCATCGCCTTGGTTGAAGTATTTGTTGCGAAAATCCAGGCGCTGCGCCAATGCCCTTCGAACGCGCTACACTGCGCATCTTTGCGTCCGGGGGCAGCATGTCGGGTTCCATCCTCTATATCCATGGCTTCAACAGCTCGCCGCTGTCGAAGAAAGCCCGTCAGCTCGAGGCGGTGATGCAGCAGCTCGGACTGTCCGACCAACTGCGCGTCCCGGCCTTGCACCACCACCCGCGCCAGGCTATCGCCCAGCTGGAGGCAGCCATCGATGAGCTGGGTGCGCCGCTGCTGGTCGGCAGCTCCCTCGGCGGCTACTATGCCACCCATCTGGCCGAGCGCCACGGGCTCAAGGCCTTGCTGGTCAACCCGGCGGTCGCGCCGCATCGCCTGTTCGACGGCTACCTCGGCACCCAGCGCAACCTCTATACCGACGAAGCCTGGGAGCTGACCCACGATCATGTGGAAGCGCTGGCGGAACTGGAAGTGCCGCCCCCACAGGACGCCAGCCGCTATCAAGTGTGGTTGCAGACCGCCGATGAAACCCTGGACTATCGCCAGGCCGAGCGCTACTACCGCGCCTGTGCCCTGCGTGTCCAGGCCGGTGGCGACCACAGTTACCAGGGCTTCGCCGAACAGCTGCCGGCCCTGCTGGCGTTCGCCGGCATTGCCCGCGGGCAGTACGCGGCGCTGGACTTTTCTGTATTTTGACTTTTGCATTCACCAGACTGACGACGAGAACCCATGGCCAATCCCAGCGCTAGCGCCTATAACGCAGACGCCATCGAAGTCCTCTCGGGCCTTGACCCGGTCCGCAAGCGGCCGGGCATGTACACCGACACCAGCCGGCCCAACCACCTGGCCCAGGAAGTCATCGACAACAGCGTCGACGAAGCCCTGGCTGGCCACGCCCGGTCGGTGCAGGTCGTTCTGCACGCCGATCACTCGCTGGAAGTCAGCGATGATGGCCGCGGCATGCCGGTGGACATCCACCCCGAAGAGGGCGTTTCCGGTGTCGAGCTGATCCTTACCAAGCTGCACGCCGGCGGCAAGTTCTCCAACAAGAACTACCAGTTCTCCGGCGGCCTGCACGGCGTCGGCATCTCGGTGGTCAACGCCCTGTCGAGCCAGGTACGCGTACGCGTCAAGCGCGACGGCAACGAGTACCAGATGACCTTCGCCGACGGCTTCAAGGCCAGCGAGCTGGAGGTGGTCGGCACCGTCGGCAAGCGCAACACCGGCACCAGCGTGTACTTCAGCCCCGACCCGAAGTATTTCGATTCGCCGAAGTTCTCCATCAGCCGCCTCAAGCACGTGCTCAAGGCCAAGGCCGTATTGTGCCCGGGGCTGTCCATCAGCTTCGAGGACAAGGGCACCGGCGAGAAGGTCGAGTGGCACTACGAGGATGGTCTGCGCTCCTACCTGGTCGATTCGGTCAGCGAGTTCCAGCGCCTGCCCGACGAGCCGTTCTGCGGCAGCCTGGCGGGTAACAAGGAGGCCGTGGACTGGGCCCTGTTGTGGCTGCCGGAAGGTGGCGACAGCATCCAGGAAAGCTACGTCAACCTGATCCCCACCGCCCAGGGCGGCACCCACGTCAACGGCCTGCGCCAGGGCCTGCTGGACGCCATGCGCGAGTTCTGCGAGTTCCGCAACCTGCTGCCGCGCGGAGTCAAGCTTGCCCCCGAGGACGTCTGGGAGCGCATCAGCTTCGTGTTGTCGATGAAGATGCAGGAACCGCAGTTCTCCGGCCAGACCAAGGAGCGCCTGTCGTCCCGCGAGGCGGCCGCTTTCGTCTCTGGCGTGGTCAAGGACGCCTTCAGCCTGTGGCTCAATGCCCACCCCGAACTGGGCATGCAGCTGGCGGAACTGGCCATCAGCAACGCCGGCCGGCGCCTGAAGGCGAGCAAGAAGGTCGAGCGCAAGCGCATCACCCAGGGGCCGGCGTTGCCCGGCAAGCTGGCTGATTGTGCCGGCCAGGACCCGATGCGCGCCGAGCTGTTCCTGGTCGAGGGTGACTCGGCAGGTGGCTCGGCCAAGCAGGCGCGGGACAAGGAGTTCCAGGCCATCCTGCCGCTGCGCGGCAAGATCCTCAACACCTGGGAGGTCGATGGCGGTGAAGTCCTGGCCAGCCAGGAAGTGCACAACATCGCCGTGGCCATCGGCGTAGACCCGGGCGCAGCCGACCTTTCGCAGCTGCGCTACGGCAAGGTCTGCATCCTCGCCGACGCCGACTCCGACGGCCTGCACATCGCCACACTGCTGTGCGCGCTGTTCGTCCAGCATTTCCGCCCGCTGGTCGAGGCCGGGCACGTCTACGTGGCCATGCCGCCGCTGTACCGCATCGACCTGGGCAAGGAGATCTACTACGCCCTGGACGAAGCCGAGCGCGACGGCATTCTCGACCGCCTGGTCGCCGAGAAAAAGCGCGGCAAGCCGCAGGTCACCCGATTCAAGGGCCTGGGCGAGATGAACCCGCCGCAACTGCGCGAAACCACCATGGACCCGAACACCCGGCGCCTGGTCCAGTTGACCCTGGACGATGTGCAGGGCACCACCGAGATCATGGACATGCTGCTGGCCAAGAAGCGTGCGGGCGATCGCAAGAGCTGGCTGGAGACCAAAGGCAACCTGGCCGAGGTCCTGGTTTGATTCGTCCGTTGCTCCTGGCCTGCCTGGCGTTATTCGCCCTGCAGGCCCAGGCCGGCGACTGGCCGCAGCTCAAGCTCAGCGTCGAGCATGTGGTCGATGGCATGCGCGGCGGCAACCTGTCGGGCCTGGCCTGGTGCCGTGGGGCGCTGTGGGCGGTGTCCGACCGCGATGACGACCGTATCTACCGCCTGGACCAGGATGAGGCGACCTGGCAGGCCCTGCCGCAGACTTTCACCCCGCCCCCCGCGCCCGATACCGGCCTGCCCTGGGGGCTCAAGTCGCGCAACTGGGCGGCGTCCTACATCCGCGGCGGCGAGCTGGATTTCGAGGGCATCACCTGCGATCAGGCCGGCAACCTCTACATCGTCAGCGAGGCCCACGCCGCCGTGCTGCAGTTGCCCGTGGACGGTGAGCCGGACTGGCTGAAAATCGACCAGGCCATGGTGCGCCAAGCGCGGGCCAGCGGCATGTTGCTGCATTTCAACGCACTGTTCGAGGGGCTGGCGATCAACCCGGCGGGCGATCGCCTGTGGCTGGCCGCCGAGCGCGAGCGCCGTGGCCTGCTCGCGGTGCAGCGCCAGCAATCGGTGTGGACCTGCGGGCGCGGCTGCGTACTGCTCAGCGAGGCGGGTGTCGAGATGCAGCCGCCGCAATTCCCCGAGGCACGCCCAGTATCACGTGACTTTGCCGACCTGGCCTGGTTCGAAGGCAAGCTGTTCACCCTCGAGCGCAATGCCTACCGCATTTGCCGACGGGATGCCGACACGGGCGCCGTGGAGCGCTGCTGGTCGTTCGCCGCCGAGGCCCTGATGGATTCGCGGCGCTACTCGCAGCCTTACGGCCTGGCTGAGGCGCTGGTGATCGACAAGGGCGGTGCCTGGATCGGCGTGGACAACAATGACCGCCCGCGGGTGGATGGTGAAACACGGCCGATCGTCTGGCGCTTTGACGCGCCGCAGGGCGGCTGGAGCGCCAAGCCATGAGCCAGCCACCGGGCAAGCGCGCGGGCAGGGTGTTGATGATTGTCGCCTGGGCGGCGGCGATGTTCCTCGCCACGCGTTTTTTCGGCCAGTGGGAAGAACGTCAGCAGAATCCCAACAGCGTGGTGCAGAGCGAGCAGGGCGATGGCTTCGTCGAGGTGCGCCTGCTGAGCAACGGCCAGGGCCATTTCGTCGCCGATGGCGCGATCAATGGGCGACCGGTGCATTTCATGCTCGACACCGGCGCCACCGACGTGGCGGTCCCCGAGGCACTGGCCCGCGACCTGGAGCTGGCGCGTGGCGCCGCGGTGCAGTTGAGCACCGCCAATGGCCGTACCCAAGGCTACCGCACGCGGCTCGACAGCCTGCAACTGGGCGATATCCACCTGCGCGACGTGCGCGCGCTGGTGGTGCCCGGCCTGGATGGCCAGGGCGTGCTGCTGGGCATGAGTGCCCTGAAACAACTTGAATTTACCCAGCGCGGCGGCACCATGCTGCTGCGCCAGAACCTGAAATGACGAGGCCCGCATGAGCGACTCACTCGAACTCAGTCTCGACGGCGTCGAACGCCGTTCCCTGGCTGACTTCACCGAACAGGCCTACCTCAACTACTCCATGTACGTGATCATGGACCGCGCCCTGCCGCACATCGGCGACGGCCTCAAGCCGGTCCAGCGACGCATCGTCTATGCCATGAGCGAGTTGGGGCTCGATGCCGACTCCAAGCACAAGAAATCGGCGCGTACCGTCGGTGACGTGCTCGGCAAGTTCCACCCCCACGGCGACTCGGCGTGCTACGAGGCCATGGTGCTGATGGCCCAGCCGTTCAGCTACCGCTACACCCTGGTCGACGGCCAGGGCAACTGGGGTGCGCCGGACGATCCGAAGTCGTTCGCCGCCATGCGTTACACCGAGGCGCGGCTGTCGCGCTACTCCGAGGTGCTGCTCAGCGAACTGGGCCAGGGCACCGTGGATTGGGTACCGAACTTCGACGGCACCCTGCAGGAGCCGGCCGTGCTGCCCGCGCGCCTGCCGAACATCCTGCTCAACGGCACCACCGGCATCGCCGTGGGCATGGCCACCGACGTGCCGCCGCACAACCTGCGCGAAGTGGCCAGCGCCTGCGTTCGCCTGCTTGACGAGCCCAAGGCCACTATCGAGCAGCTTTGCGAGCATATCCAGGGCCCGGACTACCCGACTGAAGCCGAGATCGTCACCCCGCGCGCTGATATCCAGAAGATCTACGAGAGCGGCAAAGGCTCGATCCGCATGCGCGCGGTGTACCGCATCGAGGATGGCGACATCGTCGTTACCGCGCTGCCGCACCAGGTTTCCGGGGCCAAGGTGCTCGAGCAGATCGCCGCGCAGATGCAGGCCAAGAAGCTGCCGATGGTCGCCGACCTGCGCGACGAATCGGATCACGAGAACCCGTGCCGCATCGTGATCATCCCGCGCTCGAACCGCGTGGATGCCGCCGAACTCATGCAGCACCTGTTCGCCACCACCGATCTGGAAAGCACCTACCGGGTCAACGTCAACATCATTGGCCTCGACGGCCGCCCGCAGCTGAAGAACCTGCGGGCGTTGCTGCTGGAGTGGCTGGAGTACCGCATCGGTACCGTGCGGCGTCGCCTGCAGCATCGCCTGGACAAGGTCGAGAAGCGCTTGCACCTGTTGGAAGGCTTGCTCACCGCGTTCCTCAACCTGGATGAAGTGATCCACATCATCCGCACCGAAGAGCATCCCAAGCAGGCCCTGATCGCCCGCTTCGACCTGACCGAGATCCAGGCCGACTACATCCTCGAGACCCGCCTGCGTCAACTGGCGCGTCTGGAAGAGATGAAGATCCGCGGCGAGCAGGACGAGCTGCTCAAGGAACAGAAGCAACTGCAAGCGCTGCTGGGCAGCGACACCAAGCTGCGCAAGCTGGTGCGCCGCGAGCTGATCAAGGACGCCGAGACCTACGGCGACGACCGCCGTTCGCCGATCGTCGAGCGGGCCGAGGCCAAGGCCCTGTCGGAAAACGAACTGATGCCGACCGAGCCGGTCACCGTGGTGCTTTCGGAGAAGGGCTGGGTGCGTTGTGCCAAGGGCCACGATATCGATGCCACGGGCCTTTCGTACAAGGCTGGCGACGGCTTCAAGGCCGCCGCCGCCGGACGTTCCAATCAGTTTGCCGTGCTCATCGACTCCACCGGTCGCAGCTACTCGTTGGCCGCCCATAGTCTGCCGTCGGCCCGTGGCCAGGGCGAGCCGTTGACCGGCCGCCTGACCCCGCCACCGGGCGCCACCTTCGAATGCGTGCTGCTGCCGGAAGACGATGCCTTGTACGTCGTGGCCTCCGACGCCGGCTACGGCTTCGTGGTCAAGGGCGAGGACCTGCAGGCCAAGAATAAGGCCGGCAAGGGCCTGCTCAGCCTGCCCAACGGCGCCAAGGTGATGACCCCGCGCCCGGTGACCGATCGTGAGCAGGACTGGCTCGCCGCGGTGACCACCGAGGGCCGTCTGCTGGTGTTCAAGGTGGCCGACCTGCCGCAGCTGGGTAAAGGCAAGGGCAACAAGATCATCGGCGTGCCGGGTGACCGGGTGGCCAGCCGCGAGGAATACGTGACCGATCTTGCGGTGATCAGCGAGGGCTCCACCCTTGTATTGCAAGCTGGCAAGCGTACCCTTTCGCTCAAGCCCGATGATCTCGAGCACTACAAAGGCGAGCGGGGGCGCCGTGGTAGCAAATTGCCACGTGGTTTCCAGCGCGTCGACGGGCTGCTGGTAGAAACCCCCGCGTGAATGGATGGGCTGTCTGTTGCGGCGTTTTCAACGCCGCTTCGGGCGGAAATGCTGGAGTCGGGCGGCTATTTCGCGGATGATAGTGCCCTCGTTGGCGCCGGCGTGGCCGAGTGCCCGGATGAATCTACATGAGTATCACTGCGGTCAGTCTGGTGACGACCGCCTGGATGGGATGAATGAAATTTCTGCGCCTTCCATTTGCGCTGCTGATGACTGGCCTGTTGGGCCTGAGCGGGTGCAGCATGCACCAGCCGGTTGCCCTGTATCAGCTCGACAGCGGTGATCCCGGCCAGCCGACCCAGGCTGCGGGCATGGCGGTGGTGCTTGGCCCGGTATCGGTGGCCGACTACCTGCAACGCGAAACCTTTTTGCAGCGTCAGACCGATGGCAGCCTGACCGCCGCGACCGACGGTCGCTGGGCTGGCAGCCTTTCGTCGGATATCGACCAGTTGCTGGTACGCCAGCTGGCCTGGCGCCTGGACAGCCAACGCGTGGTGCTGGCGCCGGCAAGTGCCGGCTTCACGCCGGACGTGCAGGTGTTGCTGTCAATCACCCGCCTGGACTCGGGCAAGAACCAGCCGGCGATCCTCGATGCGCAGTGGCGCGTGCTGGATCGCCGTGGCCAGGTGCGTGACAACCGTATCGTCCACCTCGAGCAGCCCCATGCGGGTAGTGAGTCGGCGCAGGTGCAAGCCCAGGGGCAGCTGCTGCAGAAACTGGTCGAACAGCTGAGCACCACGGTCAAGCCGCTGGCCAACCAGCCGGCCATCGCCGAGGAAGCGCCACGCAAGCCGGCCGCGCCGGTGCAGGTGAAGAAAGAGCCGGAGAAACCAAAGATTCCGATGGCTTCACCGATTCGTACCGATATGGAAGTGTTCCGCTTCTGATATGACAGGCATGAAAAAGCCCGCAGCGATGCGGGCTTTTTTGTGGGTGTCGCCATGTGATCGGGACGGCGTGGGAGTGGGCTTGCCCCACGATAGGGCTCGCCAAGACAGCAACATTGCCTGCCCCGACGTTATCGCAGGGCAAGCCCGCTCCCACGCAGGCCTTGAATCAGAGTTGGCTCAGGCGCGGCGCTCGTGCATCCGCGCCAGTTGGCGCTCCAGCATGGACGGGTAAGGCTCCATCAGGCGCTCGACACAGCACGCGCCCTCCGGACTGGCGATCGGGCGGATACGCGCGCGCTGGCGCACCAGGGTGTCATCGCTGATACGGCGCTCGACCAGCAACAGGTTACGGCTGTGCTGCGACAGGGCCAGGGCGTCTTGGGCCTGTTCGGTCATCAGCAAGTCGACCTGATCCATGCCTTGCAGGTCGTCGGCCAGCACCAGGCCCAGCTGCAGTTGCAAGGTGATACCGCTGTCGGCCACCTCGATCTGCAGGGCGTGGCCCAGGGCGCGCAGGAGCTCGCCACAGCAGATGGCATTGGTCAGGTAGTCCTCGCCGCTGTCACGGCTGTGGAACAGCAGCAGGGTGCTGCCATCGTTCAGGGTGTGGACTTCTCCTTCGTACAGCGACGCGGCTTGGTCCAGGCAGTCGCGGTAGCGTTCCAGCAATTCGGTCAGGCGGGTGCGCGGCAGGCGGCGCAGTTGCTCCTGGGAGCCCAGTTGCACGGCCAGCACGGCACTGTGCTGCGGTTCGTCGGACTCGACGATAACGGCTTTGGCCGGGGCGCTTTGCTCATCCAGCAGATCGGCGAAGGCGTCATCGTCATCGTCGTGCTCGGGTGCCTGTGCCGCGACTTTCGTGCGTGGCGCGGCCTTGGGGGCGGGCACCTCATCGAAATCGTCTTCCTCGTCCTCTTCTTCCGGCTCCGCTGGCGGCGGCGGGGCAAGGCGGACGTGCAGCTGGCGGGCCAGGTCGCCGATCTCGTCCTGGCGGTCGATGCCCGGCGTGTAGGGGTGCGGATCACGCAACCAGACGCGCAGTTGCAGCAGCGGGGTGGAGATGAAACGGCCCAGACGCAGGCTGAGGGTCAGTGCCAGGGCCAACAGGATCGCGGCAAGGATGCCCATGCTCTGCAGGCTGATCAGCATCGGTTGCTGGAACTGGCTCATGTCCAGGCTGATGCGCAACTGGCCGGCGGTCACGTCCTGGAAGGTGATCTTGGTCTGGTAGACCCCTTCGGTTTCGCCCAGCAAACTATTGCGTGGGCGCTGGCCGGCCTCGGCGAGGATGCGGTTGTCCACGCTGTAGATGGCGGCATGGGCCACCAGCGGGTTCTTCACCAGGTTGCCGAGCAGCACGTTGAGGCTGAGGATGTCGTTGGACACCAGCAGCTCGGTGGCCGATGTGGCCGTTTGCGTGGTCAGGCTCTGGCCAACGGCATCGGCCTGCTCGTGCATGGCCTGCTTGAACTGCAAACCCATCACGCAGGCATAGATCACCAGGGCCAGGGCCACCAGGAAGATGTTATGGCTGGCAATGCGCAGGGCCAGGGGGATTCGGCGCTGGCTGAGGGCTCGGTAGATCATCAGGAAGAAGTTATCGGGTTTTACGGGCGTGGGCCGGTTCACAGAGCGCGGCTCTTCATGGCGAGAAAGTTGCTGGGCAGTATAGCGATACGTGTTTTGTCGGCAAAGTAGCGTTGGCGCCCGATGGTCATGGAAAATCGGTAGAATGCGCATTTTTCATCGAGTTGGAGCCCGGTCTTGCGCGAAATCGTCCTGATCAACATCACTGGTGAAGACCGTCCAGGTCTTACCGCGGCCATCACCGGCGTCCTGCTCCAGGGCGGTGTGAACATTCTCGACATCGGTCTTGCGGTCATGCACGGCACGCTGTCGTTCGGCATCCTGGTCGACATTCCCGACAATGAGGTGGCCACCGCGCTGCTGCAGAGCGTACAGGCCAAGGCCCATGAGCTGAACCTGCAGGCGCGCTACACGCCGATCTCCGAGGCCGACTACCAGCACTGGGCCGACAGCCAGGGCGAGGCCCGCCACATCGTCACCCTGCTCAGCCGCCGGGTCACTCCCCAGCAGTTGCAGCGGGTCAGCGCCATCATCAGCCAGTACGGCCTGACCATCGAGCGCATCGAGCGCCTGTCGGCCCGCGTGGCGCTGGATTTCCAGACCGAGAAGGGCAAATCCGCGCTGGAAATCTCCGTGCGTGGCGAAGCCAGCGATGCCCAGGCCTTGCGCGCCGACTTCTTCGCCCTGTCCGAAGAGCTGAACATCGACATCGCCTTCCAGCGTGACGACCTGTTCCGCCGCAACCGCCGCCTGGCGGTGTTCGACATGGATTCGACGCTGATCGAGGCCGAAGTCATCGACGAGCTGGCCAAGGCTGCCGGTGTCGGTGAGCAGGTGGCGGCGATCACCGAGCGCGCGATGCGTGGCGAGCTGGATTTCCGGGCCAGCTTCAAAGAGCGCATGGCGCTGCTCAAGGGCCTGGACGTGGGCGTACTGGACCAGATTGGCGCCTCGCTGCGCCTGACCGAGGGCGCCGAGCACCTGTTCGCCGAGCTCAAGCGCCTGGGCTACAAGACTGCGATCCTTTCCGGCGGTTTCTCCTACTTCGCCAAGCAGGTGCAGGCGCGCCTTGGTATCGACTACGTATTCGCCAACGAGCTTGAAGTGGTGGATGGCAAGGTCACCGGCGTGGCCGTCGAGCCGATCGTCGATGCCCAGCGCAAGGCCGATCTGCTGCAACAACTGGCCGGTGAAGAAGGTCTGCAGCTCGAGCAGACCATTGCCGTCGGCGATGGCGCCAACGACCTGCCGATGCTGTCCCTGGCCGGCCTGGGTGTGGCGTTCCGCGCCAAGCCGCTGGTGCGTCAGTCGGCCAAGCAGGCGATCTCGACCCTGGGTCTGGATGGTGTGCTGTACCTGCTCGGCGTACGCGATCGCGAAGCACGCGGTTGATCTTGAGCCCTGGGGCTGCGCTGCAGCTCTTTCGCCGGAAAGCCGGCTCCCACAGAGGTTTGCGTTGTTACTGTGGGAGCCGGCTTGCCGGCGATGGGGCGCGGAGCGGCCCCTTCAATGGTCGGTTTCAGGACGCGCCGGGTCGCCCGCGCACAACCTCTTCGCGCAATAGCTGCCATGCTCTGAGGATGCCCGTGGACCGCGCGCAGCAAGACGCATGGCCACAGGCAAGGAGGGTGCCTGGCCTGCCGCCACCGTGACGCGGCCAGCGCACCGCAGCTGAACACCGCCGGACACTGGCCCGCGATCTGGGCCGGGCCGGGTTGCCGAGGTCTGCTGTATGCCTGATGAGTTGAACCACCTGCCGTTGATCCAGCGTGTCCTGGCCCGTGAAAAGGACACCCCCGGCGCCTTGTTGCCGATTCTCCACGCCATCCAGACCGGCGCCGGCTACATCCCTGACATCGCCGTCGCCGAGATCGCCCATGCCCTCAACCTCAGCCAGGCCGAGGTGCGCGGGGTGCTCAGCTTCTACCACGATTTCCGTACCACGCCGCCGGCCCGCCATACCCTGCGCCTGTGCCGCGCCGAGTCCTGCCAGAGCCGTGGCGCGGAGGCGCTGGCCGCGCAATTGCGCGAGCAGTTCGGGCTGGATGATCACGGCCGCAGCGAAGACGGTGCGCTCGACCTGCGCCCGGTGTACTGCCTGGGTGCCTGTGCTTGCTCGCCAGCGCTGGAACTCGATGGCCAGCTCCACGCCCGCGTTACCCCGGAGCGCCTACGGGCGCTGGTGGCGAGCTGCCGAGAGGAGGTGAAGGCATGTTGAACCTGTGCATCTCCTGCGATTCGCTGGCCCGCGCAGTCGGTGCCGACCAAGTGGCCGATGCGGTGGCCCGCGAGGCGGGGCAGCGCAACCTGCCGATACGCATCAAGCGCACCAGCTCCCGTGGCCTGTATTGGCTGGAGCCGCTGGTGGAACTGGACACCGCGCAAGGCCGGCTGGGCTTCGGGCCGGTAGCGCCCGAGGATGTCCCCGGTTTGCTCGATGCCCTGGCGGGCGACCACGCCGGCCATGCGCTGGCGCTGGGGCCGGTCGAGGATATTCCCTACCTGAAAACCCAGCAGCGCCTGTTGTTCGCCCGCGCCGGCATCACCCGGCCGCTGTCGCTGGATGACTATCACGCCAACGGTGGCTTCGAGGGGCTGCGCCAGGCCACCCTGCTGGACGGCGACGAAGTGGTCGCGGCAGTGCTCGATTCGGGCCTGCGTGGCCGAGGTGGCGCGGCCTTCCCGGCGGGCATCAAGTGGCGCACCGTGCGCCAGGCGCCGGCCGGGCAGAAGTACGTGGTGTGCAACGCCGACGAGGGTGACTCCGGTACCTTCGCCGACCGCATGCTGATGGAGGGCGACCCGTTCCTGCTGATCGAGGGCATGATCATCGCCGGCCTCGCCGTGGGGGCGAGCAAGGGCTACATCTATGTGCGCTCGGAGTACCCCGATGCCGTGCGCGCGCTCAACGAGGCGATCATGCTGGCCCGCGAGGCCGGTTACCTGGATGTCGCCGGCAGCGGCGTGACCTTCGACCTGGAGGTGCGGGTCGGCGCGGGAGCCTATATCTGTGGCGAGGAAACCGCGCTGCTCGAATCCCTGGAGGGCAAGCGCGGCATCGTCCGCGCAAAACCCCCGTTGCCGGCGCTGGAGGGCCTGTTCGGTCAACCGACGCTGGTGCACAACGTGCTCACCCTGGCCTCGGTACCGATCATCATGGCCAAGGGCGCGGCCTATTACCGCGATTTCGGCATGGGCCGCTCGCTCGGCACCCTGCCGTTCCAGCTGGCCGGCAATATCCGCCATGGCGGGCTGGTGGAGCGCGCTTTCGGCCTGACCCTGCGCGAGCTGGTGGATGGCTACGGTGGCGGCACCGCCAGTGGCCGGCCGATCAAGGCAGCGCAGGTCGGCGGCCCGCTGGGTGCCTGGGTGCCGCCTGAACAGTTCGACACGCCGTTGGACTACGAGGCCTTCGCTGCCATTGGCGCGATGCTCGGCCATGGCGGCGTGGTACTGGCCGACGACACCCTGAACATGGCCGGCATGGCCCGCTTCGCCCTGCAGTTCTGCGCCGAAGAATCCTGCGGCAAGTGCACGCCGTGCCGGATCGGTTCGACCCGCGGCGTGGAAGTGGTCGACCGGCTGATCGCCAGCACCGACCCGGCCTACCGCGAAAGCCAGGCGGGGTTGCTGCGCGACCTGTGCGACACGATGCAGTACGGCTCGCTGTGCGCCATGGGCGGGATGACCCCGTACCCGGTGGCCAGCGCCCTCAAGCATTTCCCCGCCGATTTCGGTCTGGAGGCCGCGCAATGATCAATTACTTCGACCCCAGCAGCGACCTCGACCTGGGTACCCCGCAACGCCTCAGCGAGGTGCAGGTCAGCCTGGTCATCGACGGCCGTTCGATCAGCGTGCCCGCTGGCACCTCGGTGATGCGCGCCGCGGCCATGCTTGGCACCAGCATCCCCAAACTGTGCGCTACCGACAGCCTCGAGGCCTTCGGCTCGTGCCGCATGTGCATGGTCGAGATCGACGGCATGCGCGGTTACCCGGCGTCCTGCACCACCCCGGTGGGCGAGGGCATGGTGGTGCGCACGCAGACGCCACGCCTGGCCGACCTGCGCCGCAACGTGATGGAACTGTATATCTCCGACCACCCGCTGGACTGCCTGACCTGTTCGGCCAACGGTAACTGCGAGCTGCAGACCGTCGCCGGCCAGGTCGGCCTGCGCGAGGTGCGCTATGGCTACGACGGCGCCAATCACCTGGGCGAAGGCAAGGACGTGTCCAACCCGTACTTTGACTACGAGCCGAGCAAGTGCATCGTCTGCAGCCGCTGCGTGCGCGCTTGCGAGGACATCCAGGGCACCTTCGCCCTGACCATCACCGGGCGTGGTTTCGAGTCGCGGGTGGCGGCGGCCGGCGGTGACGATTTCCTCAGCTCCGAATGCGTTTCCTGCGGCGCCTGCGTGCAGGCCTGCCCGACGGCGACCCTGAGCGAGAAAAGCCTGATCCAGCTCGGCCAGCCCGAGCGCGCGGTGATCACCACCTGTGCCTATTGCGGCGTGGGCTGCTCGTTCCGCGCCGAGATGAAGGGCGACCAACTGGTGCGCATGGTCCCGGACAAGAACGGCGGCGCCAACCACGGCCATGCCTGTGTCAAGGGACGCTTCGCCTGGGGCTATGCCACGCACCCGGACCGCATCACCAGGCCGATGATCCGCAAACGCCTGGAGGATCCGTGGCAAGAGGTCAGCTGGGATGAGGCAGTCACTTATGCCGCTAGCGAGTTGCGACGCATCCAGCTCAAGTACGGGCGTGATTCCATCGGTGGGATCACCTCCAGCCGCTGCACCAACGAAGAGGCGTACCTGGTGCAGAAAATGGTGCGCACGGCCTTCGGCAACAATAACGTCGACACGTGCGCGCGGGTTTGCCATTCACCTACCGGCTATGGCCTCAAGCAGACCCTGGGCGAGTCCGCCGGTACCCAGAGCTTCGACTCGGTGATGCAGGCCGACGTGGTGCTGGTGATCGGCGCCAACCCCACCGACGCCCACCCGGTGTTCGGCTCGCAGCTCAAGCGCCGCCTGCGCCAGGGCGCGCGGCTGATCGTCATCGACCCACGGCGCATCGATCTGGTCGATTCACCCCATGCCCGCGCCGAACTGCACCTGCAACTGCGTCCGGGTACCAACGTGGCCATGCTCAACGCCCTGGCTCATGTGATCGTCAGCGAGGGCCTGCTCGACCAGCGCTTCATCGATGCCCGCTGCGAAACCGAGGATTTTGCGCGCTGGCGCGATTTCGTCGCCCAGCCCGACAATGCCCCTGAAGTGCTCGGCCCGGTGTGCGGCGTGCCCGCCGAGCAGATCCGCGCCGCCGCCCGGCTGTACGCCACCGGCGGCAATGCTGCGATCTACTATGGCCTGGGCGTGACCGAGCACAGCCAGGGCAGCACTGCGGTGATGGGCATCGCCAACCTGGCCATGGCCACCGGCAACATCGGCCGCGAAGGGGTGGGGGTGAACCCGCTGCGCGGGCAGAACAACGTGCAGGGCTCGTGCGACATGGGTTCGTTCCCCCACGAGTTGCCCGGCTACCGGCACATCTCCAACGAAAGCGTGCGCGCCGAGTTCGAGCAGGCCTGGGGCGTGACCCTGCAGCCCGACCCGGGCCTGCGCATCCCCAACATGTTCGAGGCCGCGCTGGATGGCAGCTTCAAGGCGCTGTACTGCCAGGGCGAGGATATCGCCCAGAGCGACCCCAATACCCAGCACGTCACCGCCGCGCTGTTGGCGATGGAGTGCGTGGTGGTACAGGACATTTTCCTCAACGAGACGGCCAAGTTCGCCCATGTGTTCCTGCCCGGCAGCTCGTTCCTCGAGAAGGACGGCACCTTCACCAATGCCGAGCGGCGTATCTCGCGGGTGCGCAAGGTCATGGAACCGCTGGCCGGCAAGGCCGACTGGGAGGCGACCCTGGCCTTGGCCGATGCCCTGGGCTATCACATGGACTACCAGCATCCATCGCAGATCATGGACGAGATCGCCCGCCTGACCCCGACGTTCCGCCGGGTCAGCTATGCCGAACTCGACCGCCACGGCAGCCTGCAGTGGCCATGCAACGACGCCGCTCCCGACGGCACGCCGACCATGCACATCGAGCAGTTCGTGCGCGGCAGGGGGCGCTTCATGCTCACCGGCTACGTGCCCACCGACGAGAAGGTCAACAGCCGCTACCCGCTGCTGCTGACCACCGGGCGCATCCTCAGCCAGTACAACGTCGGCGCGCAGACCCGGCGTACCAGCAATGTCGCCTGGCACGACGAGGACCGGCTGGAGATCCACCCCAGCGACGCCGAGAGCCGCGGCATCGCCGACGGCGATTGGGTGGGCGTGGGCAGCCGCTCTGGGCAGAGCGTGTTGCGCGCCAGGGTCAGCAGCCGGGTGGCGCCGGGGGTGGTGTACACAACGTTCCACTTCCCCGAGTCCGGGGCCAACGTGATCACCACCGACAACTCCGACTGGGCCACCAACTGCCCGGAATACAAGGTCACCGCAGTGGAGGTGGTGAAGGTGTTCCAGCCGTCGGAATGGCAGAAGCGCTATCAGAGTTTCAGTGACGAGCAGCGGCGCTTGCTCAAGGGGCGGCGTCAGGCGGAAAAGGCGGAGGTGCGCCGATGAGCAGCGACAACCTGGTGAAGATGGCCAACCAGATCGGCCATTACTTCGACAGTGAGCCGGATCATGCCAAGGCGGTGCAGGGAGTGAAGCAGCATCTGCAGAGCTTCTGGACGCCGGCCATGCGCCGGCAGTTGCTGGAGTGGATCGAGGCCCACGCAGGCGAGGGGCTCGACCCCAAGGTGCGGGAGGCTTTGGCGTAGCTTGCCTGCTCCCGCAGGATGGTGCATGGCTTGAGGCTGATGCGGTCGTTGTGGGAGCCGGCTTGCCGGCGATGCGCCGCGTCAGCGGTGCCCTGTGGCCGCCGGCGGGCTCCCGCCCTGATCCGATCGCCAGCAATAGAATGTTGGCGCAGTGCATGGCCTGGATGAAATGTCCGTCATGTTTGCAGGGTTACTGCATACCCGATGCTACGCTCGCAAAAACACCCTGACGGAAGCCCACCATGGACATGAACTGGCACCAGGCCCTGCAAGCGAGCCTGAGCTGGCTGGCGATCGCCTCGTTGGTCACCTTTGGCTGCTTCATCGTCGCCGCCTTCCTGGCGGTGCGCTGCACCCGCTGGGGTGCCCAGTTCTGGCAACTGGCCGGACCTTATTTCAGTTGGCGCCGCAGCTGGCGACCGCTGCTGACCTTCGCCCTGCTGCTGGTGCTGACGTTGTTCGCGGTGCGCCTGAACGTGCTGTTTTCGTTCTGGTACAACGGTTTCTATAGTGCCTTGCAGGCCCTGGACCAGACGGCGTTCTGGTACATGCTCGGGGTGTTCGCGGTGCTGGCGACCATCCATGTACTGCGTTCGCTGTTCACCTTCTATGTGACCCAGGCGTTTAACATCCGCTGGCGGGTGTGGCTCACCGAGCGCCTGACCGCCGACTGGATGCACGGTGATGCCTACTACCGTGGGCAGTTTCTCGCAGAGCCCGTGGACAACCCCGACCAGCGTATCGAGCTGGACGTGAACAACTTTGTCACAGGTTCCGTTTCCCTGGCGTTGGGGGCGGTTGGCGCGGTGGTGTCGTTGGTGGCGTTCACCGGCATTCTCTGGGGCCTGTCGGCGCCACTGGCCGTGGCCGGCGTCGAAATCCCCCGGGCGATGGTGTTTGCTGTCTACATCTATGTGCTGATCGCCACCTGGATCGCCTTTCGCCTCGGCCAGCCGCTGATCCGCCTGAATTTCCTCAACGAAAAACTTACCGCCAACTTCCGCTACGCGCTCATGCGCTTGCGCGAGAACGCCGAGAACATCGCCTTCTACCAGGGCGCGCAGGTGGAGCGCGGCACCTTGCTTGGGCGTTTCTTCGCCTTGATCGGCAACGCCTGGGCCCTGGTATTCCGGAACCTCAAGTTCAGCGGGTTCAACCTGGGCGTCAGCCAAGTGGCGGTGGTGTTCCCGTTCATCCTCCAGGCGCCGCGCTTTTTCAGTGGAGCGATCAAGCTCGGCGACGTGATGCAGACCGCCCAGGCCTTCGGCCAGGTGCAGGATTCACTGTCGTTCTTCCGTGAGTCCTACGATACCTTCGCCCAGTATCGTGCCACCCTCGACCGTCTGACCGGGTTTCTCGATGCCAACCAGCAGGCCAGAGAATTGCCGCGAGTGGCCACCGTGGACCAGGCGCATGCGCTGGGCATCCATGGCTTGCAGGTGCGTCGGCCCGACGGCTACGCGCTGATCACCGATCTCGACCTGAACCTGCACAGCGGCCAGGCGCTGCTGATCAAGGGACCATCGGGCAGCGGCAAGACCACCTTGCTGCGCGCCCTGGCGGGCCTGTGGCCGCATGCCGACGGTGAGGTCAGGCGGCCGTTGGGGACGCAGGCGCTGTTCCTCTCGCAACGTCCGTACCTGCCGTTGGGTGACCTGCGTACTGCCATCGCCTATCCGGCGCAGGGTGAGCCTGGGGACGATGCGCGCATGCAACAGGCCCTGCGCCAGGTCAATCTTGCCCACTTGGCCGAGCGACTGGACGAGCCGCGTGACTGGTCGCGTATCCTGTCGCTGGGCGAACAGCAGCGCCTGGCGTTTTCCCGGGTGCTGTTCAATCGGCCGCAGGTGGTGTTCCTCGACGAGTCCACCTCGGCGATGGACGAAGGGCTGGAGCATGCGTTGTATTCGCTGCTGCGTGAGCAGTTGCCGACGACGCTGCTGGTCAGCGTCGGGCACCGCAGCACCCTGGCGGCGTTCCATTCCCATCGCCTGGAGGTGGACGGGCAGGGGGGCTGGTCGCTCCTGGAGCAACAGCCGGCCGTGCCAGCATAGGGCGTAGGGGAACATAGCACGGCATTGCTTGCGATCCGCTATAATCGCGGTGTGTTCACCCAGCAAGGTGTGTAAAGGTGAAAGGGATCAGCCTGGAAACCAAGAAGGCTTATTGCGCCAAGACGCGTCGTTCCAACTACCTGGCCAGCCTGAGGCTAGAGGGGTTCAGCGTGTCTCGGGACGCGGCCGAGCGTGAACTCCCGACCCGGGAGGAACTGCTGCATAAGTACCGCAAGCAGCGTTGACGTTGGATAAGTACGGGGTAGGGCAGGATGCTTATTGCTATGCCGGCACCTCGGTCTTGCGCAATCGGCTTGATGTTCATGATGACGATGAGCTGTGTAGAGCCGAGCGTGACTTCTCCGAGTTGGCCGCGAGCGAGATTGAATTCAGTCTTCCACCCTACGATCTTGCCTACTTGAAGCAGATTCACCGTTCGCTCTTTCGTGATGTCTATGATTGGGCGGGCGAACTGCGTGTTCTCGATATTTCTAAAGGTCAGACCCGTTTTTGCAATCTGAGTCGGATCAAACCCGAAGCCGACAAGATTTTCGCCTTGATGGCTGAGAGGCAGTTTTTCGAGGGGCATGATCGTGACGCCTTGGTAAAGGCAGTCGCTGAGAGCTTTGGGGATCTGAATATGGTCCACCCCTTCCGAGAGGGCAACGGGCGTGCACAGCGCATCCTGTTCGAGCATTTACTGCTCAACGCGGGTTTCCAGATCGACTGGTGGCAGGTTGAACCCGATGCCTGGATCGAGGCCAACATTGCCGCAATTGTGTGTGATTACTCGGCGCTGGAACGCATATTTGACCGGTGCCTGGGTTTGTCGATGATCAAGTGAAGCCCGGCCGATTTGCGCAAGCTGACGCGAATTTCCGTAGGAGCGGGCTTGCCCCGCGATGGCGCCAGTCCAGGCAATGAGATTGGTCCTGCCAGTTTTAGCGTCGGGTAAACCACAGCCCGGCCAGCGTGATCAGAGCGAACCCGCCCCCCACCATGAACGTCGCTCGATACCCCGCCCAGTCCCACAAACCACCGGCCAGCACACTGGCTACCAGCAACGCCACCCCGGTCACCAGGTAGAACACGCCGAACGCAGTCCCGCGCAGCGCCTCGGGCGCGCTGTCGGCGATCAGGGCGCTGAACACGCCCTGGGTAAAGCCCATGTGCAATCCCCACAGGGTAACTCCCAGCACCAGGCCGGGTAGGCCCGGCAACCAGGCCAGCAGCAGATCGGCCATTACCAGCAGGGCCAGGCCGGTCATCAACACACCCTGTCTCCCGATCCGGTCGGAGAGTGCGCCGGCGGGGTAGGCCGACAGTGCATAGGCCAGCGACATCAGCACCAGCACGGCTGGCGCCCACAGCGCCGCAAGGCCCAGCGCCTGACCGCGCAGCAACAGAAAGGCCTCGCTGAAGCGCGCCAGGGTGAACAGCGTGGCCAACATGACCAGGCGCCAGTAACGGTTGCCCAACCGGGCCAGCTCACGCAATGCGAGGGGAGCGGCGCGCGCACTTGTCGCTGCGGGGTTGTCGGGCTCGCGAACGAAGGCAATCAACACATAGAGCGCCATAAATGCGGGGACTACCGCCACCCAGAACACCGTCTGGAAGTGGCTCGCGGTCAACCACATCAACAGGATCGCGAGCAATGGCCCGAAAAAGGCCCCGACTGTATCCAGCGCCTGGCGCAGGCCGAATGCTGCACCGCGCAGTTCGGCGGGCGTGACATCGGCAATCAGCGCATCCCTCGGCGCGCCGCGGATGCCCTTGCCGACACGGTCGAGAAAACGCGCCGCGGTCAGCCATTCCAGCCCTGGGGCCAACGGGAACACCGGCTTGGTAACGGCAGCCATGCCGTAGCCGATCACCGTCAGCAGCTTGCGCTTGCCCAGGCGGTCGCTGAGGGCCCCGGAGAACACCTTGGTGAACGCCGCCGTTGCCTCGGCGATACCCTCGATCAGGCCGACGGCCAGCACTGAGGTGCCGAGCACGCTGACCATGTACAGCGGGAGGAGGGCGTGGATCATCTCCGAAGAGACATCCATCAGTAGCGAGACAAAACCCAGGGCCCAGACGCTGCGGGGGATCAGCGCGAGGCTGTGGCGACGGCGCGAGTGCGGAACACTGTTCATGGGTGATCTCGGCGTTGCTCCGATTTCACTCTAGACAATAGCGGCCTCAACGCCGCATGAGCGCAAAAAGCGCCGCGAGTTATGGTCGTTATTTGTGAAACACCACACTAGCAGGGGCGCTCAGGCTGGCCCTTGCTGATGCAGCTGCCCCAGGCGGCTGCGTGTACGCATCAGATCGGCGATGGCGCCGCCCAGGCTTTTTTCCAGGGCCTGCTTGCCGATCACCAGCACCTCCCGGTCCTGGTCGTACAGCACATCCACCAGGTTGACGAAGCGCTGCTGCGCCGCCAGCGAGCACTCGGCCAGATCATCCAGGCCGTCTATGATCCAGCGATCATAGCGCTCGGCCAGGGCCAGGTAATCGATCACTGCTGTCGGTTGTTCGCACAGATCGTCGAAGCTGAACATTACCTGGCGCCCCTCGCTGGCCAGGGCCCTCAGGGAACGTTTGTTGACCTCCAGCCCTACCGGCTGCGGCGCGGGCACCTGCAGAGCCCGGCGCTGCCCTGCATCTCCTGGCCAGACGTAGCGACCCCGGGTGAAGCGCTGGTGTTGGCGATTGGCTGGCAGGCTGCGAAAGTCGGTCTCTCCCCCGACCTCAAGCACTTGCATGCGGCTGTTGATCAGGCGGATCACCGGCAGGAAGCGCGCGTGATACAGCGGGTTGGGCAGCAACCCCTCAGGCGCGTAGTTGGACGTGACCAGCAGGGAAACGCCTCGTGCGAACAGGGCATCGAACAGCCGGGTGAGGAGCATGGCATCGCCGATGTCATGGACGTGGAACTCGTCGAAGCACAGCACTTGGCAATGGCCAAGCAGCGCGTCGAGGGTCGCCCCCAGGGCATCGTCCTGCGCCCGGTGGTGATGCATGCCTTGGTGCAGGCGGGCGAAGAAATCGTGAAAATGCAGGCGGCGCTTGGCCGCCGTCGGCACGGCCTGGAAGAAGCCATCGAGCAGCCAGCTCTTGCCGCGTCCGACCGCGCCGTGCAGGTACAGGCTGCGCGTCGGACCCGCGTCGAGGCTGCCCAACAGCATGGCCATCGCCTCTATCACCTGAAGCTGTCCATCGCTCAGGGCATAGCCACGCTCGTTTGCCATTGTCTGGAAGTGGCCCAACAAGGTGGGAACCTTGGCCGGGGCACTGCGCAGGCGCTGGCCAATCTGGCGCAAGGACGGGGGAATCCAGGTGGGCAAGTGGCAGGCTCCTCGGGCCGAGTCTGGGGCAGGGCGCAGCTTGCGCGATGCCGGGCATTTTGACCAATCGAGAATGTGCCGGACAATGATCGTGAAATACGATACTTCAGGTCTTGTGCTCGAGCTGGCGCTCGATCATGTACTTCACCGCCAGGCGACGCTCCTTGAGATGGCGCAGGTCTTCGTCCACAAAGTTGCCTGCCGAGATCGACTCGGCGGCCAGCACCTGGTTGTCGATGTCCATGTACTCGTCCAGCAGGCGGTCGAGCTGCGGGTCCTGCTGGCGGCGCTGCTGGACGATTTCGCGTGGGTAGTGCAGGTCCTGATAGAGGTCATGGGAAACGGGCATGGCGTCCTCCTTGTAATGCGCCGATGGGCTCTATCTGATTGGAATGGAGGAATGCGATTGTGTTGAGGCGAGGCGGTGGAATTGCGACGAGCGGTTGTCGTAGGCGCCGCGAGAATCCTCTCGGGAGGTAGCTGCTATAACTAACTTGCTGTTTTCCTGCGTTTTTTTCAAAAAAAAGCTTCCCACTTCGAAAAAAGGTTGTTAAAGTGCCGGCCATTCCCGAGCAGCAACACACGGAGCTGTCAGGGGGTTGTCAGTGAGGCGGTGATCAGTCATTCGCCAGATCCGATACAGGGGCGTCGCCAAGCGGTAAGGCAGCAGGTTTTGATCCTGCCATGCGTTGGTTCGAATCCAGCCGCCCCTGCCATTTTAAAGTTGTATCCTCTCCCCAATCGCCTTTCGGCGATTTTTTCGTTTCTGCCTACCTGTTTTCCAGCGACTCGGCCAGCACCTGGGCGAGGATGTGTTCGTGCACCGGTTTCTGCACCACCTGGCACCCCTGCAGCTCCAGCCCTTGCAGCTGGGCATAGCCGGTGAGGAACACCACGGGCAGGCGCGGAAAGCGCTCGCGGGCCGCCAGGGCCAGTTGGGCACCATTGAACTCTGGCATGGCGAAGTCGGTAAGCAGCAGGTCTATGCGTTCATCGAGCAGGGCCATGGCCTGGGCACCATTGTGCGCCTGGTGTACCTCGTAGCCCTGGCGCTGCAGCAGGTCGCCAATCATTTCGCGCACCAGATGGTCGTCGTCCACCAGCAGGATGTGACGCTCGGCCCCTTGGGCGAAAGGCGGGCGCACATCGTCCTCGCCCGTAGTGAGTGAATCGGCACGGGCCTTTACCGCTGGCAGGTAGACACTGACCAGGGTGCCGCGGCCTGGCGTTGTATCGATGCGCACGCCACCGCCGATCTGTTTGGCGAAGCCGAACACCTGCGCCAGCCCCAGGCCTGAGCCCTTGCCGATATCCTTGGTGGTGAAGAACGGTTCGAAGGCTTTGGCCAGTACTTCCTCGCTCATGCCGCAGCCGCTGTCGCGGATACTCAGCACCACGTACTCACCGGGTTCCGGGTCCTCCGGGCGTTGTGGACGGGTATTGATTCGGGTGTTGCGCGTGGCCAGGGTGAGTTGGCCGCCCTCGGGCATGGCGTCGCGGGCGTTGATCGCCAGGTTGAGAATGATCATTTCGGTCTGGGTCGGGTCGGTCAGGGCTTGCCATAGCCCAGCATCGAGCTCCAGGCGCACTGCGACGCTGCCACCCAAGGTGCGGCGCAGCAGTTCTTCCAGCCCTGCCAGCGTGCGGTTGAGGTTCAGCGGCACCGGCTCCAACCGTTGCTTGCGCGAAAACGCCAGCAACTGGGAGGTCAGCTTGGCCCCGCGCTCGCCCGCCTCGCGAATGTGCTGCAGGCGCTTGTGTGCCTTGTCCAGCAGGCCTTTGTCCAAGTCGTTCCGCAGGAAGCTGGCACCGGTGAGGATCACCGTCAGCAGATTGTTGAAATCGTGCGCCACGCCGGCCGTGAGCTGGCCGACCGCTTCCAGGCGCTGCATCTGCTGCAGCGCGGCCTCGATGCGTTCGCGTTCGGCGATCTGTTCGCGCAGGCGCTCGTTGGCCTCGGCCAGGTCCAGCACCGCTTCGCGTTCGCTGGAGATATCGCGGGCGACCACATGCAGCAGGTTGTCGTCCGGCACCACCACCCACGACAGCCAGCGCTGCTGGCCTTCGGCATGCCGGATGCGGCCGACGAAGCGGGCGCTGGTGCGTCCCTGAGAGAGCGCGGCCAGCTCGGTGAGGAAGGTTTCCTGGTCGGCTTCCGGTAGCAGCTGCAGCAGCGAAATCTGCGCCAACCGCTCACGGGGAAAGCCCAGCGCGGCTTCCCAGGCCGGGTTGAGGGCTACCGGGGTCAGGTCCTTGTTGAGTACCGCCAGCAGGTCCTGGGACAGTTCCCAGGCACGGTCGCGCTCGCGGGTGCGGCGCTCGACCCGCTCGCCGAGCATCTCGTTGAGCTGCTCCAGCGCCCGGGTGGCCTGGCGCTGCTGGTGGATGTCCTGCAGCACCCCGGAAAAGCGCACGCACAGGCCGTCGATGAGTTGGGTCTGGCCGGTGGAGAGCAGCCAGCGCGGCTCCAGTGCGCCGGGTTGAGCGATACGGAACTCGGCCCGGTAATGGCCATCGCTGTCAGGGCGCATGGCCTGCTCGACGGCGTTGCGCACACGGGATTGGTCGTCGGGGTGGATGCCGGCGTAGAAGACCTCGATCGTCATCCGAGTGTCGCTGGGCAGGCCGAACAGCATCTTGCAGCGGTCGTCCCATACCAACTGCCCGTCCTGCGGGCGATAGTCCCAAGTGCCCATGCCGGCGGCATCGATGGCGATGCGGGCGCGCGCCTCCGCCTCGGCCAGGGCCTCTTCAGCGCGGCGTCGGCGCTGGCGTTCCTGCACTTCGGTCAGCGCCCGGCGCACGGCCTTGGGCAGCAGCGGCAGGTTCTTCTTCAGGACGTAGTCGGTGGCGCCGAGGCGGATCATCTCCACCGCGTGTTCTTCGCCGTAGATGCCGGAGAGGAAGATGAACGGTATCTGAGGCGCCAGGCGTTGGGCGATGGTCAGCACGTCGGCGCCAGAGGAGCTCGGCAGCACGCAATCGCACAGGATCAGGTCGTAGGAAGACTCGCCCAGGGCATGCTCGGCACCGACATGGTCGAACACCAGCCGTGATTGCACCTGAAACCCGCTGCGCTCAAGGCGCACCAGGATCAGCTCGGCATCCATGGCGCTGTCTTCGACCATCAGCAGTTTCAGTGGAGTAAGCTGCATCGTGTTCGCCTCAGTTGCTGCCGCGACGGTTCAGGCGCAGCGAACCGGGTGGTGGTTCGTTGAGCACCGCCCAGAACATGCCCAGGTCGGAGATGGCGGTGACGAACTCCTTGAACTCCACAGGCTTGACCACATAGGCATTGACCCCGAGCTCATAGGCCCGGCTCAAGTCCGGCCCCTCGCGCGAGGACGTCAGCATGACGATGGGGATGCTGCGCAACTCGGCGGTTTCGCGCACCACCTTGAGGACTTCCAGGCCATCGACCTTGGGCAGCTTCAGGTCCAGCAGCATCACCGCCGGATTGCCGCCGTCGCGTCCGGCAAAGGCGTTGCGCCGCAGCAGGTAGTCCAGCGCATCGGCGCCGTCGCGCACGACGACCACCTCGTTGGCCAGCTGGCTGCGCTCAAGGGCGAGCAGGGTCAGTTCGAGGTCTCTGGGGTTGTCTTCGACCAGCAGGATAGGTTTGAGCATGATGTCCGGCCTCAGGCAGACTTTGGGTTTAGTGGCAGGGTGAAGTGGAAGCTGGCGCCCTGGTTGATGCGGCCCTCGGCCCACACCCGCCCATCGTGGCGCTCGATAATGCGGCGCACGCTGGCCAGGCCGATCCCGGTGCCTTCGAACTCTTCCATACGGTGCAGGCGCTGGAACACGCCGAACAGCTTGTCGACATAGGCCATGTCGAAGCCCACGCCATTGTCGCGCACATAGAACTCGAGTTCGTGCCGGTGACGCACCGAGCCGATCTCGATGCGCGCGGGGGCGCGGCCGCGGGTGTACTTGATGGCATTGGCGAGCAGGTTGTGCAGGACCATGTTGATGAAGGCCGGGTCGGCGATCACCTTGGGCAGGTCGGCGATTTCCCAGGCGATGTCACGCCCCGCGTAGTCCGGCGCCAGCTCCGAGCGGATGGTGTCGGCCAGGGTATTGAGGTCGACGTCGGACAGGCGCAGCGCCGAACGGCCCATCTGCGAGAAGTTGAGCAGGTTGTCCACCAGGGTACCGGCGAATTGCGCGGCATCCTCGATATGGCTGAGGAAGCGCTTGCCGCGTTCGGAGAGCTGCTCTCCCTCTATTTCGCCGAGCAGTTCACTGTAGCCGGCGATGTGCCGCAGCGGAGCACGCAGGTCGTGGGACACGCTGTAGGAAAACGCTTCGAGTTCCTTGTTCGAGCGCTTCAGCTCGCCGGCCAGCTGTGCCAGTTCCTCGGCCTTGCGCAAGACGATGCCGAGCACCGCGCCGCGCAACTCCATCACGCCTTCGATGATCAGCGGGTGCCAGGGCGCGCTGAAGCCGCGCACTTCCTGCTGCCAGCGCTCGAAGCTGTGCCGTGGGTTGAGATTGCCCTGCGGGCCGACAGACTTCTCCGGTCGGCCCGCCCAGTTCACCGTATGGGCCTGCTCGGGCCGGAACCATACAAGATAGTGCGAATGAATCTGCGAGATCGCGACTGCCAGCACCCCGGCGGCATGCCGGGCCAATTCAGGCAGTTCATCGATGTCACGCTGTACGTTGTCGGTGTGGAACACCGCCTGGCCGTCACGCCGCGCCAGCCAGTGCGCCAGGGCATTGACCAGCGACGCTGGCGGGGTGGCGCCGATCAGGTCGCAGCGCTCGGCGCTGATGATCGCCGCCCCCGAGGCTCCGGCGAACTGCAGCATCACCTCGGGCTGGGCGAGCAGGCCATCGCTGACACTGTCATGGTCGGCCATCGAGCCGAGCATGCGCACGATGCGCTGGCGCAAGTCGAGCAGCTGGCGTGTGCTGTCGTGGGACTCGATGGCCTCGATCTGCAGCGACAGCACATTGGCCAGCAGTTCGCAGGCGGTGCGGGTCTGGAAATCCACCGGCCTAGGCTGGTCATGGTGGCAGGACACCAGGCCCCATAGCTGGTCATCGACCACGATGGACAACGACATCGACGCCAGTGTGCCCATGTTGCGCATGTACTGCAGGTGCACCGGCGACACACTGCGCAGTGAGGCGAAGCTCATGTCCAGGGGCTTGCCGGTACGCGGATTGCTGGCCGGCACCAGGGGCGAGGGTTGGTAGTTGGCGTCTTCGATCACCCGGATGCGGTTGATCCGGTACAGCTCGCGGGCCTGGCGCGGGATGTCCGAAGCCGGGAAGCACAGCCCCAGGTAGCTCGGGTAGCCGGGGTCGGCATCCTCGGCCAGGACCGTGCCGGTGCCCTCGCTGTCGAAGCGGTAGGCCTTGACCCGGCCGAAGCCGGTGATGCGTTTGATCTGGCGTACTGATTGCAGCAGCAACTCGTCGATGCTGCTGACCTGGTGCAGGGTGCTGACGAAGGCGCGGACCAGCGGGTAGTAGTTGTCCTTTTCGCCACCCTGCGCAGCACTGCGGTGGGGTTCGAGTTCGAGGATCAGCACCTGGTCGTGACGGTGTGCCAGGACCCGCAGCGGCGCTTGCCAGGGCGCACCATGGTGCAGGTGTGTATCGCCGATGTGAAACGGGAAGATTTCGTCGTCGGGCAGGTTGGCCAGGCGGGTGCGCAGGTCGAAGCTGGTGCTGACCAGCTCGGCGAAGGCTTGGCCCGCCAGCGCGCGGGCAGGTACGCCCAGCCAACGCTCGGTATTCTCGCTGGCCTGGAGAATACGCAGGTCGGTCTCGTCCAGCACCAACAGGAAACCCTGTGGCTGAATGCTGCCCGGAACCTGGATCGGTTCCTGGGCACAGCGCTCGATGGCCTGCTCGAGCGAGGTCGGTTCGGTCGTCACGGGACTCTCCTGTAGGGTCCGTCCATGCATGGCGCATGCGTGTTGCACAGGATGTTGTTGGTGAACGGTATCAGAATGCCGGCCGCTTTGCCGGGATCTGGTTGTTTTGAAAGGCGCCAGGCGCTGGGGTTTCGTTACCAGGCGAGAAAATTCAATCGTGTCACGTTTGTCAGGCCCGCAATGGACTGCACAGCCCCAGCCCCGCCATTTTCATTAATGCCAAAGAGGGGTAGGGCTTGCCCGGCCCGGATCCAATCGCGCTGCTACGCTCAAGTTCAACCTATACAGGAAGGATTGTCAGGTGACGGAGCGCTTTGTGGCCATGCTGTTGGGCCTGTGGTTGAGTGGCAACGCCATGGCAGCGGATTTTGTCGTTGAAGTGCAGGTGCGCGTGCAGCGCGGGTGCATGCTGGTCAACCAGCAGCGCGATGCCGGCCCGCAGGCGCTGGGGCGCATCGACCTGGGCAGCGCGGCGCGCCTGGATGGCCCTGGTGCGCCGTTGAGTGGCGCTCTGCTGGCCCAGCGCCCGCCGCGGTTGGAGTGCAACCCCGATACCCCGTACCAGGTACGTGTCGATGGCGGCCAGCACGGCGGCATCGGCGAACTGCGCTACCTGGCGAGCCGTGATGTCCAGGCCCGGCCGATTCCCTATCGTCTCTACCGCGACGCCGCCTGGCGCCAGCCGTTGGCGGTGGACGCTGCGCAATCGGCGCGGGTGCCGGACAGCGGTTCGGCGCAGCTTCCCCTCTACGCACGGATCGACAAGCTGGCCTGGGTACCCCGCGCCGGCCTGTATACCGACCTGCTCAAAGTCACGGTCACCTGGTAGGGAGGCTTCATGCTCATGGAAGTGTTGCACCGTGGATCGATCCTGCTGCTGACCCTCGGCCCGTTGCTGTTGCCCACTGGCGCGGCCCACGGCACCACCACCGGCTTCATCCAGGCGCGCCTGGTGATCAGCGCCGCCTGTCAGATCAGCAGCGACCCGCAACCGGCCACCCTGGGCAACCCGGGGTTGATGGACTTCGGTGCGCGGGGGCCGACCTGGGACCAGCCTTTGACCAGCCGGGTCGACGAGGCCGGCGGCGAGGGCAGCCTGCAGATCAGCTGTTCGCCCCAGGTGCGCGCTTTCAGCGTGCGCATCAACGGTGGCCAGAACGGCAGCGACGGCGTGCGCCGCCTGAGCAATGGCCGCGAGCTCATTCCCTACCAACTGGCCATCGACCCGGGCGGCAACAGCCGCTACGGCATCGGCCAGGCCCGTACCTTCACCATCAGCAGTACCCAGCAAGTGCCCGTGCCCATCTACGGCGTAGTGGTCGCGCAACCGCGCGCACTGCCCGCGGGGCTGTATCGCGACACCCTCAGGGTGACCCTGGACTGGTAACACGCAAGGAGATTCCGATGCCTAAGCACCTCACCCGCTGCATACTCGCCGGCCTTGGCCTCGCCCTGGCGGCCCAGGCCCAGGCCGCCACCGTGACCGGCACCATCAGCTCGACCCTGACTCTGACCGCCGCCTGCCAGGTCAATGGCAGCGGCGGCACCTCCGGGCTGAATTTCGGCAGCCTCAACTTTGGCACCCAGGATTCGCTGTTCACCACCGCCAATGGGCAGGTGCTCGGCGGCGGAGGCGGGGCCATGAGTATTCTCTGCTCGGCAGGCACGGTGCCGACGATCAAGGTGCGTGCCGGCGCCCATGACTCGCAGTCCGCCGGGGGGACCCGGGCCTTGGCCGATGGCGCGGGCAATTTCGTGCCCTACGACTTCTACACCGACGCCGGACACACCCAGCTGCTGGCGATCGACGGCACCATTACCCTGCCGACCAGTACCGGCGTGGCGCAGACCGTCAACCTGTATGGCCAGGCCCGGGGTAAAGCCGGCCTGCCGGCCGGGGTGTACACCGACACGGTGGCGGTCGAGCTGAGTTTCTGAGCCATGCCAGGCACTGCGCGGCTGCTGGCGGTCGGCGTGTGCCTGACGTTGACCCCGGGTGCCCACGCGGTCACCACCAGCACCTTCCAGGTGACGGCGCAGATCGTCGCGGGCTGCCTGGTTGTGGGCGGCGTGACGGCCTATGGGGTGCTCGACTACGGCACCAGCTCGGCACTGTCCACGGCCACCCTGAGCACCTCGCTCGGCGGCAGCACGGTGACGTTCCAGTGCACCCCCGGCGTGGCCCTGAGCATGAGCCTGGACGGCGGCCAGAACAGCGCCAGCGGCACGCGCAACCTCAAGCGTTCGGGCGGTACGCAATTGCTGGCCTACCAGCTTTACCGCGACGCTGGTTTCAGCCAGAGCCAGAGCCTGGGCATCGGCAGCAGCGTGGCGGTGAGCTACAGCGACCCGACCGCGATCAAGCTGCCGGTCTATGGCCGTACCACCCTGACCGGCACCTTGCCGGCGGGGACCTACACCGATGTCGTGCAAGTGACGGTGACCTGGTGAAAGGCCACCGCGGATAACAGAAAAGGAGAGGGGCATGGGGGCAGGCGCGAAATGGGCGCGAGGAATCATCGGGGTGCTGCTGTTGGCCAGCGCACCGGCCTTCGCGGCCACCTCGGTGCTGATCTGGCCGATCGACCCAGTGCTGGAGGCCGACCAGAAGGCCGGCGCGCTGTGGCTGGAAAACCGTGGCTCGGCGCCGACCAGCCTGCAGGTGCGGGTGTTCGCCTGGCGCCAGGGCGACTACCAGGAGCAGTTCCAGGCCCAGCGCGAGATCATCGGCAGCCCGCCGGTGGCCAACATTGCGCCGGGGCAGAAACAACTGATCCGCCTGACCCGCACCGGCGGTTCGCCCGCAGGTCAGGAGCAGGCGTACCGCATCATCATCGATGAGATCCCGTCGCCGCTGCCGACCGATGCCGCCAGTGAAGGGCCGAAGGCAGCGATCCGTTTGCAGATGCGCTACTCGGTGCCGCTGTTCGTCTACGGCGAGGGGCTGTGGGGCAAACCCGACCCTGCGGGCAAGCGCAGCGCCGAAGGCGTGGGCAAGCCGCAGTTGAGCTGGCACGCGGTGACGGTACAAGGCAAACCCTATGTCGAGCTGCGCAACACGGGGCCTGTGCATGCGCGGCTGACCGACGTGGTGCTGCAGCAAGCCGGTCAGGACAGGCCATTGGTCGAAGGGCTGCTCGGTTATGTGTTGCCTGGCGCCAGCATGCGCTGGCCGGCACCGGCCACGCCGGGCGCCGCCAGCGTGCTGAAAGGGCGAGTCAACGGCCAGGAGGTGGCACAGGCCATCAAACAGGGGCAATGAGCCGCGCTTGAACGGATCACAGGGGCCAGGGAGGACCCGGCAATGGTTGGAAATCGTGTGTGAGCTGGGTGCGGGTGGCAACGCACCGGTTGTGGCTGGGCCTGGCGGTGCTGGGGCCCGGCCTGGGCGTGGCCGACGAGCTGCCGCCGCCGCCCTCGGAGCATGCCGCCATCGCCGACGCCACGCTGTACCTCGACCTGCTGGTGAACCAGGTGGCCAAGGCTGAGCTGGTGCCGGTGCAGCAGCGCGCCGGGCGCCTGTACCTGGCCAGCGAGGTGCTGCGCGAGGCGGGCGTCAGGCTGCCGGGAGAGCCTCAGGGCGAGGTGGCCCTGGACGACATCTCCGGCCTGCACAGCGACTACGACAGCCAGAACCAGCGCCTGCTGCTGCAGGTGCCGCCGGCCTGGCTACCCGACCAGCAGGTCGGTGAGCGCAACCTGTACCCGGCCAGCGACGCGCGCAGCAGCTTCGGCGCCTTGCTCAACTACGACGCCTACCTCAACGACACCGATGAGGGTGGCAGCTACCTGGCCGCCTGGAACGAGCTGCGCCTGTTCGACGACTGGGGTACCTTTTCCACCACCGGGCAATGGCGCCAGTCGTTCAATGGGGCCCAGGCCCAGGGCCGCCAGGGCTTGCTGCGCTACGACACCACCTTCCGCTACACCGACGAGCAGCGCCTGCTCACTTATGAGGCCGGCGACCTGGTGACCGGCGCGCTGCCCTGGACCACCTCGGTGCGCGTGGGCGGGCTGCAACTGTCCCGCGACTTCGGCGCCCGTCCCGACCTGGTCACCTATCCGCTGCCGGCCTTTGCCGGCGAAGCCGCTGTGCCGACCTCGCTGGACCTGTTCATCAACGGCTACAAGAGCAGCAGTACCGAATTGCAGCCTGGCCCCTACACCCTGACCAACGTGCCGTTCATCAACGGCGCCGGCGAAGCGGTGGTGGTCACCACCGATGCCCTGGGCCGGCAGGTGTCGACCACCTTGCCGTTCTATGTCACCAGCAGCCTGCTGGCCAAGGGCCTGTCAGACTTCTCGGTGGCCGCCGGCAGCCTGCGCCGCGACTACGCCGTGCGCGATTTCGCCTATGGTCCGGGTGTGGCCTCGGCGACCCTGCGCCACGGTGTATCCGACTACTTCACCGTGGAAACCCATGCTGAGAGCGCCGAGTCGCTGATGCTCGGCGGCCTGGGCGGCAACCTGCGCCTGGGCACCTTCGGCGTGCTCAATGCGGCAGTGACCCAGAGCCGCTTTGAAGGCGATACAGGCCAGCAGCTGGCGCTGGGCTACCAGTACAACAGCCGGCGGATAGGCTTCAACTACCAGCGCGTGCAGCGCCATGGCGACTACGCCGACCTGTCGCGGGTCGACAGCCCCTACACGCGCCTGAGCCAGCGCAGCGAGCAGGCGACCCTGAGCCTCAACCTGGACAGCTACGGCAGCCTCGGCGCCGGTTACTTCGATGTGCGCGCCGGTGACGGCACGCGCACGCGGCTGATCAACCTCAGCTGGAGCAAGCCGCTGTGGCGCAACAGCAGCCTGTACCTGTCGGCCAACCGCGAGGTTGGTGACAGCCAGTGGGCGGTGCAGGCGCAACTGGTGATCCCCTTCGACCTGCGCGGCACCCTGGCCTTCAGCGCCGAGCGCAGCAAGGACGGCCAGGACCTGCAGCGGGTCAACTACAGCCAGGCGGTACCGCTGGGCGGTGGTGTGGGCTATAACCTGGGCTACGCCACCGGCGGCAACCGCGACGACTACCGCCAGGCCGACCTGACCTGGCGCCTGCAATCGGTGCAGTTGCAGGTGGGCGCCTACGGCAGCAGCGGCGAGATGACCCGCTGGGCCGACGCCAGCGGTTCGCTGGTGCTGATGGATGCGGGGCTGTTCGCCGCCAACCGCATCGACGACGCCTTTGTGGTGGTCAGTACCAGCGGCTACGCCGACGTGCCGGTGCGCTACGAGAACCAGCAGATCGGCCGCACCGATCGCAACGGCCATTTGTTGGTGCCCTACAGCAGCGGCTATTACCGCGGCAAATACGAGATCGACCCCATGGACCTGCCCGCCGATGTGCTGGCGCCGCAGGTGGAGCAGCGCGTGGCGGTGCGCCGTGGCAGTGGCTACCTGCTGGAGTTTCCGCTCAAGCGTGTGCTGGCGGCAAGCCTGGTGCTGGTCGACGGCAATCAGCGGGAGCTCAAGCTGGGCAGCCGGGTACGTCACCGGGAAAGCGGCGCCGAGGCGGTGGTGGGCTGGGATGGGCTGGTCTATCTGGAGAACCTGGCGCCGCACAATCGCCTGCTGGTGGACAAGGCCGATGGCGGGCAGTGCCAGGTGGCGTTCGACCTGCCTGAAGGGGAGGGGCCGATCCCGTTGATCGGCCCGCTGGTGTGCCAGTGAAGATCCGGCAGCATGGCCTGCTGTTCGGCCTGTTGCTGGCGCCATGCCCGGCCTGGGCACTGTGTTCGTCGGTAGCCACCACACCAGCGGCGTTCGGCACCGTCAATTCGACGCTGGTACGTACTACCGTGCAGACCGCCTCGAGCACCAATTCCGGTTTGCAGTGTACCGGCTCGCTGCTCAGCCTGCTGTCCAGCAATGACCACTTCTACGCAACCATCACACCCGCTTCCGGTGGCCTGGTCGGCCCGACCGGCGATGTCATCAACTACACCCTGTACGCCGACAACAGTGTCAACTACCCGATCACCCGGGGCGTTGCCTTCGACTTTGCCCGCAATGGCATCATCGACTTGCTGGGCCTGCTCAATGGTCCGACGCCCAAGGCGGTACCGATTTATCTGCGTACACAGATCGGCAGCAATGTCGCCGCGGGCCTGTACCAGGAGACGCTGACCGTTGCCTGGAGCTGGAACTACTGCTCGGGCATTGGCATCGGCAATATCTGCCTGGGGCGCGATATCGGCAGTGGCAGCAAGACCCTGAACGTCAGCCTGACGGTAAGCAACGACTGCCAGATCACCACGCCCAACATCAGCTTCGCCAGCGCACCGGTGGTGGCCGGGTTCGGCACGGTGAACCAGAGCCTGAGCGTGTCGTGCACCAAGGGCAGCAACTACACGGTCGGGCTGGACGACGGGCAGAACGTCTCGGGCGGACGGCGGCGGATGAAATCCAGTGCCAACAACTACCTGGCCTACGACATCTTCAAGAGCGCAGGCGTGGTGCGCTGGGGCTCGGTGGGCGCGGCGCGGCGTTCGAGCAGCGATGCCGAGGTGAACCCCGGGGCGGGGACCGGCACGGGCAGCCAGGTGTTCAACTACAACGCCAAGGTGTACACCGACCAGGCCACGCCGCCGGCGGCGACCTATACCGACAGCGTGATTCTGGATGTGCAGTTTTGAGTGACGGCGTTGCTCAGCGCAGGTCGCCGACCATCTTCAGCAACGTCTCAAGCACCGCTCCGGCCAGCGCCTTGGAGCGCTCACCCGACCAGCCGGTGCGCGGGTTCGGCGCATCGTCGTGGTCCTTGAACGGCATCTCCAGGGTCAGCGACAGACAGTCATGGGTCTGCCCCACGGCATTGCATGCCAGGGTCATGTTGGCCTGGCCTGGTTCGTCGCGGGTATAGCCATACTTCACCTGGAAGTCTGGGGTCAGGCTGCACAGGGTACTGCGGAACTGCTCTTCCAGCTTGGCGATGCGTGGCGTATAGCCGGGGTTGCCCTCGCAGGCCGCGGTGAACACATGGGGGATCTCCTCGTCTCCATGGGCATCGATGAACGCGTCCACGCCATGCAGCTTCATCTGGCTCTGGGCGAAGAACACCTCGGGGCTCAACTCGACGCTGGCGTCCTGCCAGGCGCGGTTGAGGTCCTTGCCCTTGAAGTTGGTGCGCAGGTGGCCGAGGAAGGCGCCATCCGGGTTCATGTTGGGGATCAGGTACAGGTCGGCCTTGGCCAGCAGTTGCTGGATGACCGAGGCGTTGGCTTCGAGGGCGTCGATCACACCTTCCATGAACCACTCGGCCATGTGCTCGCCCGGGTGCTGCTGGGCGATGAGCCACAGCTTGCGCTTGCCGGCCGCGCCGTTGCCTGCGCGCAGCAGCGGGATATCCCGACCTTGCACGCTGCGCCCGCTAGCCAGTAGCTCGACGCCGGGGATCTGCTTGGCGCGCTCGATCAGCTGGTTGTGGCGGACGCGGGGGTAGGGCTCGAAGTAGGCGAACCAGGCTTGTGGCTGTTCGGCCTTGAAGTCGAAGCTCAGGGCCTTGCCGTCGAACTGGCTGGGCACGCGGAACCAGGTCTGCTGGTCGTAGGAGGCCACGGCGTGGTAGCCGGTCCAGGCGTTCTTGTAGGAGGACTGGTGGGCGTTGTCCAGGCTGAAGCGATGGACCTGGCCCGGAGTCAGGCCGCTGGCCTTGAAATGGAACCACTGGAAGTGGTCGCTGTGACTGTCCTTGCGCATGTTCAGGTGGACGTGGGCAGGGTCGCTGGCGTCCAAGACCAGGATGTTGCCGGAGTCGAAATCGCAGTCGATGTGCAGCGGGGAGAGCGTCACGGTCATTGCCAGCCTCCTGTTGGCGTTGTTGTGACCGTACTCTACACCGCCTGGTGGCGCGGGTGCGCAGGTTAATTGACGCAGTCGTGGATAAGTCCGCGCCTGCGAATCAGGCCAGCAGCCCCAGTGCCACAAGCGCAGCAACACCAAGCCCGACGGCAATCGAACAGCCACCTAGCGAAAGCGCCGCGCGCCCTTGCCGGTACCAGCCGTCATGGCCCAATTGCCGCGCCGGGGCGAGCAGGCTGCGCCAGCGCAGTTCGGTTTCGTGGAAGGCGCGCAGGTGGTCGGGGTCGGCATCCAGCCAGCGGCGGAAGTCGATGCGTTCGCTGGCGGTCACCTGCGGGCTCTGCAGGCGCACGTACCATTGGCCGGCAATGCTGGCCAGCGCGTCGCCGGGCGCGCGGGCGGTCTGAAGGGCCTGGTTCATGTGGCGCTCGATGCTGATCAGTGGCAGGTCCAGGCGCTCGGCGATGGCAGCGAAGCCCTGTTGGTCTAGGCGGTTGAGCAGGAAGACTTGCTGGACCCGGCGCGGCAAGCGCTTGAGTGCATGCAGCAGCGCGTCTTCAGCGTGCAGTTCGGCAGGGCGCGGATCGTGCTCGAGGGGCAGCAGCAGACGGGTCATGGACAGCTCCTTGCTCATAAGGAAAGGGGTGGGGGCATCTTCCTTGATGCGGAGCCAGCTTAGGTTAAACGAGATTGATTCTCAAGTGCTGATTCCGCAAAGATTTGTAATGAGCATTCACGTGCTGACACACTTTTGCTATCATCGCGGCCATTAAACGATCTTCATTAGCCTGAAGAGCCAAAAAAAATGACCCGGCAAAAAGCCGGGTCAAAAACCGTGATTAGCCTGATGAGGAGATAATCTGAGCGTCCGACCTGAGGACGTTGCAGGTTATCCAGCGGGTCTCGCGACCTGCTGAGTGCAATAATAATCGTTATCATTTGCCAGTCAAATGATTTTTCAGCGATCGGCTAAAAAAATATTCCTGACGCACTCCTCATCCCCGGCAATCGGGGCTTTTGCCGTTCGTCGGCTATCACGTTCTCCCTTCAGCTCGATGCCTTTTCCGTGGCGTGGCACTGCTCCAGCAGGGCGCGGGCCATATTGATCATGTGCATCAGCGCAAACACCACTTCCCGCGTCGTGCCCTGCAGATGGTTGCCGGTTTCCTGTGCCGTGGCCGAGGCGCAGCGCAGCAGGGCCATGGCGTGCTCGCTGGCCTGGGCGTCGCTGACGCCTTCGCGCAGGGTCCACAGTGAACGCTCCAGGTCGCGGGGCGTGGGGGTGGGGTTGAGGTAGAAATCGAGGGCGCGGCGGGCTGCTTCTTCGTCGAGATCTGTTTCTTCTTTTGTCGAATTGCTCATGACTGCTCCTGTGAAATCCCTTCGAGGACAATGAGCGCTGATGTTAGGTCAATTTGTATTATTTTTGAGTTCTGAGATAATTCAGAATGTGTATTGATGCCGTTCATCCAGTCCGTATCGTTCACTGCCATGGAAAACTGGATCGAATTTCTGTCGCGCTATCAGCGCGAGCACAACCTCAAGCAGCACCAACTGGCCGAACGCCTGGGCATGACCCAAGGCGGTGTCGGCCATTGGCTGCGTGGCACGCGCAGGCCCACCCTGGTGACAGTCAACGAGAAGCTGGAAAAGCTCGGGCTGGTGTACCTCGAAGCGCGGGTGATGGTGGTCGAGCGTGACGTTACGGTTCGCGAGACCAGGGGAGCCTACGCCGTGGAGCGGCCGCTTTCGGTCAATGCCTTGCGCCATGCCAGTTTCCGCTTTCCAGTGCTGAGCTGGACCGACCTGGACGGGCCTTTGCCGCAATCCTGTGAAGTTCATGAGCTGACCGATTACATGCCTGCGGGCAATGCGTTCTGGTTGCCGGTCGAGAACGATTCGATGAATGCCGCCAGCGGCAGGAGCGTGCCGCTGGGCATGCGGGTGCTGGTGGATGCGGGGATCGAGGTGACGCCGGGCAGGCTGGTGGTGGCTCGGCAGCCCGGTAAGTCGGCGGTGCTGCGTGAGTTGATCGAGGAGGGCGGGCAGCGGATGCTCAGGCCGCTCAATACCTTGTATCCGACGGTGCTGTGCGAGGAAGGGTGCGAGTTCCTTGGTGTTGTGGTGCGGATGCACGGGGTGCTCTAGGTTCGCGCACAGACCGTGTTGGGGCTGCGAGGTGCCAGGCGGGAGCCTTGCAGCGCTCTTGAGATCGAGCGCCGCGTGGGCGGCGCTCGATCTCAGAGGCGAAACAACCCTTTCGACGAACACATTGCCGCCGTTACGCCTCCTCCAACTCCACCAACACTGTCCCCTCGCTGACCATATCCCCCTCCTGGCAGAACAGCGCCTTCACCGTCCCATCATGGGGCGCCCGGATGCTGTGCTCCATCTTCATCGCCTCAAGCACCACCAGCGCAGTACCGGCCTCCACAGCCTGCCCCGGCTCCACCAGCACCCGCACGATACTGCCGTTCATCGGCGCACCCAGCCCGCCCTGGTGGCTGTGGCTGGCCTCGGCCGCAGCGATCGGGTCATGAACGCTGACGGCATGCAGCTCACCCTGCCACTGCAGGTACAGCGTGCCACCCCGGCGCACCGCCAGGTGGCGATGGCGCAGACCATCCTGGTCATGACACAGCTGCTCCCCCTCCAGGCGATAAGTCGAAGGCGCGCTGCGCTCCAGTGCCACCGCCTGTTCATGCCCTTCACACTGCAAATGCAGGCTGCTGCGCGCCGGCAAGCCCAGGCGCAGGCCATCGCGGGCCGCCCACGGTGAAGCGCGGTCGTCCTGGCGCTTTAGTGCAGGCTCGCTTTGCAGCCACGCCTCGGCGGCAGCTTCCCAGAAATGGGCCGGCAAAGTCTGAGGCGCAGGCAGCAGCACATCCTGATGGCGCGGGATGAACCCGGTGTCCAGCTCCGCCTCGGCAAACGCTGGGTGCGCCAGGATGCGGCGCAGGAAGGCAATGTTGGTTTTCAGCCCGCCAATGGCGAACTCATCGAGCATCGCCAGCAGTCGCAGGCGCGCCTGTTCGCGGTCCTGGCCCCAGGCGATCAGCTTGCCCAGCATCGGGTCGTAGAACGGCGATACCACATCGCCCTCGCTGACGCCGCTGTCCACCCGGCGGCCTTCGCCCGGCGCCGACTCGCGGTACAGCGCCAGGGTGCCGGTGGCCGGGAGGAATTCGTTGGCCGGATCCTCCGCGTATAGCCGTACCTCGATGGCGTGGCCGATCAGCGGCACCTGCTCTTGAGTCAAAGGCAGCGGCTCGCCGCAGGCCACGCGGATCTGCCAGGCCACCAGGTCGAGCCCGGTGATGGCCTCTGTGACCGGATGCTCCACCTGCAGGCGGGTGTTCATTTCCATGAAGAAGAACTCGCCACGGGCATCGAGCAGGAACTCGACAGTGCCGGCCCCCACGTAGCCGATGGCCTGGGCGGCGCGCACCGCGGCCTCGCCCATGGCCTTGCGCAGCTCGGGGGAGAGGCCCGGTGCCGGGGCTTCCTCGACCACCTTCTGGTGGCGACGCTGGATCGAGCAGTCGCGCTCGTTGAGGTACAGGCAGTGGCCGTGCTGGTCGGCGAACACCTGGATCTCCACGTGGCGCGGCTTGAGCACGTACTTCTCGACCAGCATGCGCGCATCGCCGAACGAAGACTGCGCTTCACGTTGCGCCGAGGCCAGGGCGTCGGCCAGCTGGCTTTCCTCCTCGACCACCTTCATGCCCTTGCCGCCGCCCCCGGCGCTGGCCTTGAGCAGCACCGGGTAACCGATGCGCTCGGCGGCGGCGCGGAAGGTCTCCAGGTCTTGGGCCTGGCCGTGGTAGCCCGGCACCAGCGGCACGCCGGCGGCCTCCATCAGCGCCTTGGCCGCCGACTTGCTGCCCATCGCATCGATGGCGCTGGCCGGTGGGCCAAGGAAGATCAGCCCGGCCTGTTCGATGGCGCGGGCAAAACCGGCATTCTCCGAGAGGAAGCCATAGCCTGGGTGGATGGCTTGGGCGCCGCTGGCCTTGGCGGCGGCGAGCAGCTTGTCGATCACCAGGTAGCTGTCGGCGGCCTTGCTGCCACCGAGGTCGACCCGGATGTCGGCCTCGCGGCTGTGCCGCGCGTCGCGGTCGGTGGCGCTGTGCAGGGCCACGGTGGTCAGGCCCATGGCCTTGGCGGTGCGCATCACCCGGCAGGCGATTTCGCCGCGGTTGGCGACCAGCAGGGTGGTCAGCGTGGGTCGGCTCATGGGCGCGGTTCCTTGTTGTCTTGCCAGGCAGGGCGACGTTTTTCCAGGAAGGCGCGCAGGCCCTCCTGGCCTTCGGCGCTGACGCGGATGCGGGCGATGGTGTTCTCGCAGTAGCGGCGCAGGGCCGGGCTCAGCTCACCGTCATCCACTTCGCGCAGCAGGTCCTTGGTGGCGCGCAGCGCCTGCGGGCTGTTCTGCAGCAGGTTGTCGACCCAGGCCTCGACCTGGGCGTCCAGTTCGGCGGCCGGGTACACCTCGGCCAGCAGGCCCAGGTCGCGGGCGCGCACGCCGCTGAAGCGCTCGGCGGTGAGGGCGTAGCGGCGGGCGGCGCGCTCGCCGATGGCCTTGACCACGAACGGGCTGATCACCGCCGGAGCCAGGCCGATGCGCACCTCCGACAGGCACAGTTGGGCGTCCTCGGCGCCGATGGCCATGTCGCAGCAACTGATCAGCCCCAGCGCGCCGCCGAAGGCCGCGCCTTGCACCACGGCCAGGGTCGGCGCCTTGAGCCGGTGCAGGGCGTACATCAGCTCGCCCAGCTCATGGGCGTCGTCCAGGTTGGTGTTGAAGTCCAGTTGCGCCGACTGCTGCATCCACGCCAGGTCGGCGCCGGCGCTGAAGTGCCGGCCACGGCCGCGCAGCACCACGAAGCGCAGGCCGCTATCCTCGCCCAGCTGGTCGAGGGCGACGATCAGTTCGCGGATCATCTGCGCGTTGAAGGCGTTGTTCTTGTCTTCCCGGCTCAGCCACAGGGTGGCGAAACCGCGAGGGTCCTTGACCAGTTCAAGGGTGGCGAATTCGCTCATGGGTCACATCCGGAATATGCCGAAGCGGCTCTGTTCGATCGGGGCGTTCAGCGCGGCGGACAGCGCCAGGCCGAGCACGTCGCGGGTCTGCGCCGGGTCGATGACACCGTCGTCCCACAGTCGGGCGCTTGAGTAGTAGGGGTGGCCCTGGCGCTCATACTGGTCGAGGATCGGCTGCTTGAGCTTCTTCTCGTCATCGGCGCTGAACACCTCGCCGCTGCGCTCGCTCTGCTCGCGCTTGACCTGGGCCAGCACGCCGGCCGCCTGTTCGGCGCCCATCACGCCGATGCGGGCGTTGGGCCACATCCACAGGAAGCGCGGGTCGTAGGCGCGGCCGCACATGCCGTAGTTGCCGGCGCCGAAGCTGCCGCCGATGATCACCGTGAACTTCGGTACCTGGGCGCAGGCCACTGCCGTCACCAGCTTGGCGCCGTGCTTGGCGATGCCGCCTTCCTCGTATTTTTTCCCAACCATGAAACCGGTGATGTTCTGCAGGAACAGCAGCGGGATGCCGCGCTGGCAGGCCAGTTCGATGAAGTGCGCGCCTTTTTGCGCGGCCTCGGCGAAGAGGATGCCGTTGTTGGCCAGGATCGCCACCGGGTAGCCGTGCAGGTGGGCGAAGCCGCACACCAGGGTGGTGCCGAACAGCGCCTTGAACTCATCGAACACCGAACCGTCGACCAGCCGCGCAATCACCTCGCGCACATCGAACGGCTGCTTGGCGTCGGCGGGGACCACGCCGTACAGCTCTTCGGCGTTGTACAGCGGCGCGATCGGTGCCTGGCATTGCAGCTTGCCCTGCTTGTGCCAGTTGAGATTGGCGACGCTGCGCCGGGCGATGGCCAGGGCGTGCTCGTCGTTGTCGGCATAGTGGTCGGCCACGCCGCTGGTGCGGCAGTGCACGTCGGCGCCGCCGAGGTCCTCGGCACTGACTACCTCGCCGGTCGCGGCTTTTACCAAAGGGGGGCCGGCGAGGAAGATGGTCGCCTGCTGGCGCACCATGATCGCTTCGTCGGCCATGGCTGGCACGTAGGCGCCACCGGCGGTGCACGAGCCCATCACCACGGCGATCTGCGGTATCCCCAGGGCGCTCATGTTGGCCTGGTTGAAGAAGATCCGCCCGAAGTGCTCGCGGTCGGGGAACACCTCGTCCTGGCGTGGCAGGTTGGCGCCGCCGGAGTCCACCAGGTAGATGCATGGCAGGCGGTTCTGCAGGGCGATGGTCTGGGCGCGCAGGTGCTTCTTCACCGTCAGCGGGTAGTAGGAGCCGCCTTTGACCGTGGCGTCGTTGGCCACGATCATGCACTCCACGCCTTCGACGCGGCCGATGCCGGCGATCACGCCCGCAGCCGGCACGTCTTCGCCGTACACCTCATGGGCGGCCAGCTGGCCGATCTCGAGGAACGCCGAGCCCGGGTCGAGCAGGCGGTCGATGCGTTCGCGAGGCAGCAGCTTGCCTCGCGAGGTATGTCGCTCCTGGGCCTTCGGCCCGCCGCCCTGACTGACCTGGGCGAGCAGGCCGCGCAGGGCCTGGACCTGTTCGAGCATGGCCGCGCTGTTGGCGGCGAACTCCGCCGAGCGCGGGTTGATCTGGGTATGCAGGGTAGCCATGTGCGCCCGTTCCTTGTGCTCAGCGGGTTTCGTTGAACAGTTCGCGGCCGATCAGCATCCGGCGGATTTCGCTGGTGCCGGCGCCAATCTCGTACAGCTTGGCGTCGCGCAACAGGCGGCCAGCCGGGAATTCATTGATGTAGCCGTTGCCGCCGAGGATCTGGATCGCTTCCAGGGCCATCTGCGTGGCGCGTTCGGCGGTGTAGAGGATGACCCCGGCGGCGTCCTTGCGGGTGGTCTCGGCGCGGTCGCAGGCCTGGGCCACGGCGTACAGGTAGGCGCGGCTGGCGTTGAGTTGGGTGTACATGTCGGCGATCTTGCCCTGGATCAGCTGGAACTCGCCGATGCTCTGGCCGAACTGCTTGCGGTCGTGGATGTACGGCACCACCAGGTCCATGCAGCTCTGCATGATGCCGGTCGGGCCGCCGGACAGCACCACGCGCTCGTAGTCCAGGCCGCTCATCAGCACGCGCACGCCGCCGTTGAGCTGGCCGAGGATGTTTTCTTCCGGCACTTCGACGCCGTCGAAGAACAGCTCGCAGGTGTTGGAGCCGCGCATGCCGAGCTTGTCGAACTTGTTGCTGCGGCTGAAGCCTTTCCAGTCGCGCTCGACGATGAACGCGGTGATGCCGTGGGGGCCCTTGTCCAGGTCGGTCTTGGCGTAGATCACGTAGGTGTTGGCGTCGGGGCCGTTGGTGATCCAGGTCTTGCTGCCGTTGAGCACGTAGCGGTCGCCGCGTTTTTCGGCGCGCAGTTTCATCGACACCACGTCGGAGCCGGCGTTGGGCTCGCTCATGGCCAGGGCGCCGATGTGCTCGCCGCTGATCAGCTTGGGCAGGTACTTGAGCTTCTGCTCGTGGCTGCCGTTGCGGTTGATCTGGTTGACGCACAGGTTGGAGTGGGCGCCGTAGGACAGGGCCACTGACGCCGAGCCCCGGCTGATCTCTTCCATCGATACCACGTGGGCCAGGTAGCCCAGGCCGGCGCCGCCGTATTCTTCGGGCACGGTGATGCCCAGCAGGCCCATGTCGCCGAACTTGCGCCACATGTCGGCGGGGAACAGGTTGTCGTGGTCGATCTGCGCGGCGCGCGGCGCCAGCTCGGCGGCAACGAAGGTGCGCACCTGGTCGCGGAGCATGTCGATGGTCTCGCCCAGGGCGAAGTTCAGGCTGGGGTAATGCATGTGGGCACCTTCTTGTTCTTGAAATTTGGGTACCACGGCGACCTTGCGGAAACGGGGTTGTGGGAGCGGGCTTGCCCCGCGATGCCCGTCAGAACGGCCAGCTGTGTTGCCTGGTCCGGCCTCATCGCGGGGCAAGCCCGCTCCCACAACCGCGCTCCCGTCCGGTCGTCGTGATGCGTGGTTGACGTTAACGTAAACCTGCCTTCCGGGGCTGTCAATCGGATCATCACCTTTACGTAAACGTAAATCTGCGCCAGAGTATTCGCCGCCTGCTTCAGTCATGCCCAGAACAACCACAAGAAGGGATCACCATGCCTCAACCAAGCTATACCCGCGGCCGTCAAGACCACCCCTTGCTGACCCTGACCATCGGCCAGGCCTTCGATGCCACCGTCGCCCGCCACGGCGAGCGCGAGGCGCTGGTGGTGCGCCACCAGGGGCTGCGCTACAGCTGGCGCGAGCTCGACGCCGAGGTCGATGTGCAGGCTCAGGCCTTGATGGCGCTGGGGGTGGAGGTGGGCGAGCGGGTTGGCATCTGGGCGCCCAACTGCGCCCAGTGGTGCATCCTGCAACTGGCCACGGCCAAGGTCGGCGCGATCCTGGTCAACATCAACCCGGCCTACCGGGTGGGCGAGCTGGAGTACGTGCTGCGCCAGTCCGGCTGCCGCTGGCTGGTGTGCGCCGATGCCTTCAAGACTTCCGACTACCACGCGATGGTGCAGGAACTGGTGCCGGAGCTGGCGACCCACGCATTGGGCGAACTGGCCAGCGAACGCCTGCCCGACCTGCGTGGCGTGATCAGCCTGGCCGCCGAGCCGCCCTCGGGTTTCCTGCCCTGGGCCGCGCTGGCCGGGCGGGCAGGGGCGGTCGAGGTTGAGACCTACCAGGCGCGGCAACAGGGCCTGCAGTTCGACCAGCCAGTGAACATCCAGTACACCTCCGGCACCACCGGCGCGCCCAAGGGCGCGACCCTGAGCCACTACAACATCCTCAACAACGGCTACATGGTCGGCCAGAGCCTGGGCCTGAGCGAGCGCGACCGCATGGTGATCCCGGTGCCGCTGTACCACTGCTTCGGCATGGTCATGGCCAACCTCGGCTGCATCACCCACGGCAGCACCATGGTCTACCCCAATGACGCCTTCGACGCCGAGCTCACCCTGCGCGCCGTGGCCGAGGAGCGCGCCAGCATCCTGTATGGCGTGCCGACCATGTTCATCGCCATGCTCGACCACCCCGCACGCACGCAACTGGACCTGTCCACCCTGCGCAGCGGCATCATGGCCGGCGCCACCTGCCCGATCGAGGTGATGCGCAAGGTGATCGACCAGTTGCACATGGCCGAGGTGCAGATCGCCTACGGCATGACCGAGACCAGCCCGGTGTCGCTGCAGACCGGTCCCGACGATGGCCTGGAGCTGCGCGTGACCACCGTGGGCCGTACCCATCCGCACCTGGAGACCAAGCTGGTGGACGCCGACGGGCGCATCGTCGCACAGGGTGAGATCGGCGAGCTGTGCACTCGTGGTTACAGCGTGATGCTTGGTTACTGGGACAACCTGCAGGCCACCCATGACGCCATCGACCCGGCCGGCTGGATGCACAGCGGCGACCTGGCGGTGATGGACGACGAGGGTTATGTACGCATTGTCGGGCGCAACAAGGACATGATCATTCGCGGCGGCGAGAACATCTATCCGCGCGAGCTGGAGGAGTTCTTCCATACCCATCCGGCCGTGGCCGAGGCGCAGGTGGTGGGGATTCCGTGCAGCAAGTACGGCGAGGAGGTGGTGGCGTGGATTCGCCTGCACCCTGGGCACCATGCCACGGCCGAGGAATTGCAGCAGTGGTGCAAGGCGCGATTGGCGCATTTCAAGACACCGCGGCATTTCCGCTTCGTCGAAGAGTTTCCGATGACGGTGACGGGGAAGGTGCAGAAGTTTCGCATGCGCGAGATCAGTGTGGAGGAGCTGGGGGGTTAGCCATGGTCGTGTAGACCAGCTCGACCAGTTCGGCGAAGGTGGTGTAGGTACGCAGGGGCTCGGCGATGAAGATGCCGAAGGTTTCCTCCATGATCGCCTGCAGCTCCATCAGGTCGAAGCTGTCGGCGCCCAGCTCGTCCAGGGAGATGTCGGGGCGGATCTGGTGCAGGCTCTGCTCCAGGAAGCTTGCGAGGATCCATTGCAGGTGGAAGGCGATGTAGAGGCGTGAGTGCATGCCGGAAGGATCGTCAGAGAGTGAGGCTTCTCTGTACGTGGCTTTGCGGGCAGGTGCTACTGGTAGAAATGCCAGGTGCGGTTGAGCCAGGTTTTGTGCTGTGAATGCCGGCCCCGCGACGAGGCCGGCCAAGGCGTTCAGATTTGCGCAGCCTTGTCTATCCTCAAGCTTTCACCGGCGGCTCCTGGCTTGGCGGGTCGCCCACGGTCGGCGGCACGGTCGGCTTGATCGGCAGCTCGTCCGGGTCCTCCTCGGGCACTGGCGGCGGCAAGGTCGGGTCGTCGATGTTCGGGTCGGGTGTCTCCGGTGGAATGGGAATGTTCATGGGCCTGGCCTCGCGGGATGAATGAAGAGGTGTCGCAGGCTTTGACCCAAGCCTGCGCCCTGCGCTCATTTTTTTTGAACCCTCGCGCTTGCGCACGGCTCTGAACCCTTACCGCCACCAGCCCAGGGGAGCAAGGTCGATGTCTGGTAACGAGCCGTTCGAAAGCGTGCCGATGGCAGGTGATCACCCGGACCAGGCCATCAGCCTGTCCCAGGCCCTGCTGGCGCCGCGCATCGTGATCGAGGACGCAAGCCCGGTGCTCGACGGCGGCACCTTCGCCGCCAAGGCCGTGCGCGGTCACACGGTCGAAGTGGGCGCCAAGGTCTACACCGACGGTCATGACCGCCTGGCCGTGACCCTGCACTGGCGCCAGGCCCACAGCCGGCGCTGGCACTGCGTGGCCATGCATTCGCCGGGCAACGACCTGTGGCTGGCCGAATTCACACCTGCCGAGCTGGGCCTCCATCTGTTCAGCATCGAGGCCTGGATCGACCCGTGGGCCACCTATTGCCACGACCTGGAGAAGAAGTACGCCGCCGGCGTGGAGGTGAAGCTGGAGCTGGAGGAGGGCCGCCTGCTGCTGGGCAAGGGCATCGAACGCAGCGACGGACTGCTGCGCGAGCAACTGGCGCAGCTGCAGCAGCGCTTGCCGGGATTGCCGGTGGAAGAACAGGTGAAGACGTTGCTGCACCCTGAGGCCGCCCGTTTGATGGGGGAGGCCGAGCACCGCAGCTACCTCACCCGCAGCCGCGAATTCCCGCTGGACGTGGACCGCGAGGCGGCCCAGTTTGCCAGCTGGTATGAGCTGTTCCCGCGCTCGGTCACCGACGACCCCGAACGCCACGGCACCTTCGATGACGTGCACCAGCGCCTGCCGATGATCCGCGACATGGGCTTCGACGTGCTGTACTTCCCGCCGATCCACCCCATCGGCATGAAGCACCGCAAAGGCCGCAACAACGCCTTGCAGGCCGAGCCCGGCGACCCCGGCAGCCCTTATGCCATCGGCAGCCCCGAAGGCGGGCACGACGCCATCCACCCGCAGCTGGGCAGCCGCGAGGACTTCCGCCGACTGGTCGCCGCCGCCGCCGAGCATGGCCTGGAGATCGCCCTGGACTTCGCCATCCAGTGCTCCCAGGACCACCCCTGGCTGCAGGAGCACCCCGGCTGGTTCAGCTGGCGCCCCGACGGCAGTATCCGCTACGCGGAAAACCCGCCGAAGAAATACCAGGACATCGTCAACGTCGACTTCTACGCCCCCGAGGCGGTGCCGAGCCTGTGGCTGGCGCTGCGCGACGTGGTGGTCGGCTGGGTCGAGGAGGGGGTGAAGACCTTCCGCGTCGATAACCCGCACACCAAGCCGCTGCCGTTCTGGCAATGGCTGATCGGCAATGTGCGCAGCCAGCACCCCGAGGTGATCTTCCTCGCCGAAGCGTTCACCCGCCCGGCGATGATGGCGCGCCTGGGCAAGGTCGGCTACGCGCAGAGCTACACGTACTTCACCTGGCGCAACAGCAAGCAGGAGCTGCGCGAATACTTCGAGGAGCTCAATCAGCCGCCGTGGAGCCAGTGCTACCGGCCGAATTTCTTCGTCAACACCCCGGACATCAACCCCTTTTTCCTGCAGACCTCCGGGCGGGCGGGCTTTCTCATTCGTGCGGCGCTGGCAACCATGGGTTCGGGATTGTGGGGCATGTACTCGGGCTTCGAACTGTGCGAGGGCACGCCGCTGCCGGGCAAGGAGGAGTACCTGGACTCGGAGAAGTACGAGATCCGCCCCCGGGACTTCACCCAGCCCGGCAACATCGTTGCCGAGATCGCCCAGCTCAACCGCATCCGCCGACAGAACCGCGCCCTGCAGACTCACCTGGGGGTGGTGTTCCTCAACTGCTGGAACGACAACATTCTCTACTTCGCCAAGCGCACCCCCGAGCGCGACAACTTCATCCTCGTGGCCATCAGCCTCGACCCGCACAACGCCCAGGAGGCCAGCTTCGAATTGCCGCTATGGGAGCTGGGGCTGGACGACAGCGCCGATACGCAAGGCGAGGACCTGATGAACGGCCAGCGCTGGACCTGGCATGGCAAGACCCAGTGGATGCGCATCGAGCCGTGGCACCAGCCGTTCGGTATCTGGCGCATCGAGAAATCGCGCTAGCCCCGCGATGGGCTTCAAGCTGAACCCTCGGACACAAAGGAGTCCCCAATGGCCAAGCGTTCCCGCCCGGCAGCCTTCATCGACGATCCGCTGTGGTACAAGGACGCGGTGATCTACCAACTGCACGTGAAATCGTTCTTCGACGCGAACAACGACGGCATCGGCGATTTCGCAGGCCTGATCGGCAAGCTCGACTACATCGCCGAACTGGGCGTCAACACCCTCTGGTTACTGCCGTTCTACCCCTCGCCACGGCGCGATGACGGCTACGACATCGCCGAGTACAAGGCCGTGCACCCGGACTACGGCAGCATGGCCGACGCCAGGCGCTTCATCGCCGAGGCGCACAAGCGCGGCCTGCGGGTGATCACCGAGCTGGTCATCAACCACACCTCCGACCAGCACCCCTGGTTCCAGCGCGCCCGGCATGCCAAGCGCGGCAGCAAGGCCCGCGACTTCTACGTGTGGTCGGACGATGACCAGAAGTACGACGGCACGCGGATCATCTTCCTCGACACCGAGAAGTCCAACTGGACCTGGGACCCGGTGGCCGGCCAGTACTTCTGGCACCGCTTCTACTCGCACCAGCCGGACCTCAACTTCGACAACCCGCAGGTGCTCAAGGCCGTCATCGGGGTGATGCGCTTCTGGCTCGACATCGGCGTCGACGGCCTGCGCCTGGACGCCATCCCCTACCTGATCGAGCGCGACGGCACCAACAACGAGAACCTCCCCGAGACCCATGTGGTGCTCAAGGCGATCCGCGCCGAAATCGATGCCAACTACCCCGACCGCATGCTCCTGGCCGAGGCCAACCAGTGGCCCGAGGACACCCGCCCGTACTTCGGCGAGGGCGACGGCGACGAATGCCACATGGCCTTCCACTTCCCGTTGATGCCGCGCATGTACATGGCCCTGGCCATGGAGGACCGCTTCCCGATCACCGACATCCTGCGCCAGACCCCGGAGATCCCGGCCAACTGCCAGTGGGCGATCTTCCTGCGCAACCACGATGAGCTGACCCTGGAGATGGTCACCGACCGCGAGCGCGACTATCTGTGGAACTACTACGCCGAGGACCGCCGCGCCCGCATCAACCTGGGGATTCGCCGGCGCCTGGCGCCGCTGCTGCAACGCGACCGGCGGCGTATCGAGCTGCTCACCAGCCTGCTGCTGTCGATGCCCGGCACGCCGACGCTGTACTACGGCGACGAACTGGGCATGGGCGACAACATCTACCTGGGTGACCGCGATGGCGTGCGCACTCCCATGCAGTGGTCGCCGGACCGCAATGGCGGCTTTTCCCGCGCCGACCCGCAGCGCCTGGTGTTGCCGCCGATCATGGATCCGCTGTACGGCTACCAGACAATCAACGTCGAGGCCCAGGCCCACGACCCGCATTCGCTGCTCAACTGGAACCGTCGGCTGCTGGCGGTGCGCAAGCAGCAGAAGGCCTTCGGCCGCGGCAGCCTGAAGATGCTCACGCCGAGCAACCGACGGGTGCTGGCCTATATCCGCGAATACACCGATGCCGAGGGCAACGTCGAGATCGTGCTGTGCGTGGCCAACGTCTCGCGGGCCGCCCAGGCCGCCGAGCTGGAGCTGTCGCAGTACGCCGACAAGGTGCCGGTGGAGATGCTTGGCGGCAGTGCCTTCCCGCCTATCGGCCAGTTGCCGTTTCTGCTGACGTTGCCGCCCTATGGCTTCTACTGGTTCCTGCTGGCCAGCCACGACCGCATGCCCAGCTGGCATATCCAGCCCAGCGAGGGCCTGCCCGAGCTGACCACCCTGGTGTTGCGCAAGCGCATGGAGGAACTGCTCGAATCCCCTGCGCGCGAGACGTTGCAGGCAGCGATCCTGCCGCAGTACCTGCCCAAACGCCGCTGGTTCGCCGGCAAGGAAGGTCCGATCGACCAGGTCCGCCTGCGCTATGGCGTGCGCATGGCCACCCCGGCGTTGCCGGTGCTGCTTGGCGAGCTGGAGGTGCATAGCGAAGGCGTGGTCACCCACTACCAGCTGCCCTTCGGCCTGCTGCCGGAGGAGCAGATCAATGCCGCGCTGCCCCAGCAGCTGGCGCTGTCGCGGGTACGCCGTGGCCGCCAGGTGGGGCTGATCACCGATGCGTTCGTGCTCGAACCCTTCATTCGCGCCGTGCTTCAGGGCTGCCAGGACGGTCTGCGGCTGGCTTGTGGCGATGGCCTGGGCGAGTTGCGCTTCCACAGCACCGAGCAGTTGGCCGCGCTGCAGCTCGATGAGCACAGCGAGGTGCGCTACCTGAGCGCCGAGCAGTCCAACAGCTCGGTGGTGGTCGGCGGCAGCCTGGTGCTCAAGTTGATCCGTCGGGTCAATCCGGGCATCCACCCGGAGCTGGAGATGAGCGCCTACCTGACCGCCGCCGGCTTTGCCAACATCTCGCCGCTGCTGGCCTGGGTCAGCCGCGAGGACGACAGCGAGCAGCCGCACCTGCTGATGATCGCCCAGGGCTACCTGAGCAATCAGGGCGACGCCTGGGATTGGACGCAGAACACCCTGGAACGGGCGATCCGCGACCAGATGGAGCCCACCAGCGTCGAGCAGGAGGCGCACACCGATGCCCTGGCCGAGCTGACCGGCTTTGCCGCCTTGCTTGGCCAGCGCCTGGGCGAGATGCACCTGTTGCTGGCCGCGCCGAGCGATGACGAAGCGTTCCGTTCACGCCCGAGCGACGCCCGCGACAGCGAGCGTTGGAGCCGCCAGATCAGTGCCGAACTGAGCCATGCCCTCGACTTGCTCGCCCAGCACCGTGACACCCTGGACAGCGACAGCCAGGCCCTGGTCGACGACCTGCAGCAACAGCGCGAAGGCCTGCGGCAGCATGTCGACAATCTCGCACACCAGGCCCAGGGCGGGCTGCTGATGCGGGTGCACGGCGACCTGCACCTGGGCCAGGTGCTGGTGGTGCAGGGCGACGCCTACCTGATCGATTTCGAGGGCGAGCCGGCGCGACCGCTGGATGAACGCAGGGCCAAACACAGCCCGTACAAGGATGTCAGCGGTGTGCTGCGATCCTTCGACTATGCTGCTGCGATGATCCTGCGCAGCGCCTCGGCGGTAGACCTCTCCGAGGCGGCGCGCCAGGCCCGGCAGCGGGTCGCCCGGCAGTACCTGCACCAGTCGCGCCATGCCTTCGTCGAAGCCTACGGGTTGGCCACCGCCGCCATGCCCCACGCCTGGCAGCAGGCCGAGGGCGAGCGCGCCGCGCTGGAGCTGTTCTGCCTGGAGAAGGCCGCCTACGAAATTACCTATGAAGCCGAGAACCGGCCAAGTTGGCTGGCCGTGCCTTTGCATGGCCTGCATGGACTGATCAGTACCTGGGGAGAGTCATAGATGAATGCAACCACGCGTGACAACGGCGGCCTTCGGCAAAGGGACCTCGATGCCCTGGCCCGCGCCGAGCACGCCGACCCGTTCGCCGTACTCGGCCCGCACCCCGATGGTGCGGGTGGCCAGTTCATCCGGGCCTTCCTGCCCAGTGCCCTGAGCGTGCGCGTGCTGGCCCGCGACGACGCCAGGGTACTCGCCGAGATGCGCCAGGGCGGCGTGCCCGGTCTGTACACCGCGCACCTGGACCAGGCGGTCCCCTACCTGCTGCAGATCGGCTGGGCCGGTGGCGAGCAGGTCACCGAGGACCCCTACAGCTTCGGCCCGCAGTTGGGCGAGATGGACATGTACCTGTTTGCCGAGGGCAACCACCGCGACCTGCCCGGGCGTTTCGGCGCCCAGCCGACCGAGGTGGATGGGGTCGCCGGCGTGTGCTTTTCGGTATGGGCGCCGAATGCCCGGCGGGTGTCGGTGGTGGGCGAATTCAACAACTGGGATGGCCGCCGCCACCCCATGCGCCTGCGCCATGGCGCCGGGGTGTGGGAGCTGTTCGTGCCGCGCCTTGGCGTGGGCGAGACCTACAAGTTCGAAGTGCTCGGCCATGATGGCGTGCTGCCCCTCAAGGCCGACCCCCTGGCCCGCGCCACCGAACTGCCGCCGAGCACCGCCTCCAAGGTGGCCGGCGCCCTGGCCCATGAATGGCGCGATGGCCAGTGGCTGGAACACAGGGCCCAGCGCCACGCCTACAGCGCGCCGCTGTCGATCTACGAGCTGCACGTCGGCTCCTGGCGCTGCGAGCTGGACGATGCCGGCGAAGTCGCCCGTTACTACAACTGGCGCGAACTGGCCGAGCGCCTGGTGCCATATGTGCAGGAGCTGGGTTTCACCCATATCGAGCTGATGCCGATCATGGAGCACCCCTTCGGCGGCTCGTGGGGCTACCAGCCGCTGTCGCTGTTCGCGCCGACCTCACGCTATGGCAGCGCCGAGGACTTCGCCTTCTTCGTCGATGCCTGCCACCAGGGCGGCATCGGCGTGCTGCTGGACTGGGTGCCGGCGCACTTCCCCACCGACGAGCATGGCCTGGCGCGTTTCGACGGCACTGCCCTGTACGAATACGAAAACCCGCTGGAAGGTTTCCACCAGGACTGGAACACGCTGATCTACAACCTCGGGCGCAACGAGGTGCGCGGGTTCATGCTGGCCTCGGCGCTGCACTGGCTCAAGCACTTCCACATCGATGGCCTGCGCGTGGACGCGGTGGCCTCGATGCTCTACCGCGACTATTCGCGCAAGGCCGGTGAATGGGTGCCCAACCGCCACGGCGGGCGCGAGAACCTCGAGGCCATCGACTTCATCCGCCATCTCAACAACGTCGCCGCACATGAAGCGCCGGGCGCGCTGATCATCGCCGAGGAGTCCACCGCCTGGCCCGGCGTCAGCCAGCCGGTGCAGCAGGGCGGCCTGGGCTTTGCCTACAAGTGGAACATGGGCTGGATGCACGACACCCTGCACTACATCCAGAACGACCCGATCCACCGCACCTATCACCATAACGAGATGAGCTTCGGGCTGATCTACGCCTATTCCGAGCATTTCATCCTGCCCATTTCCCACGACGAAGTGGTGCACGGCAAGCATTCGCTTATCGACAAGATGCCCGGCGATCGCTGGCAGAAGTTCGCCAACCTGCGCGCCTACCTGGCGTTCATGTGGACCCATCCGGGCAAGAAGCTGCTGTTCATGGGCTGCGAGTTCGGCCAGTGGCGCGAGTGGAACCACGACCAGCAGCTGGACTGGTACCTGCTGCAGTACTCCGAGCACCAGGGCGTGCAGAAGCTGGTCGCCGACCTCAACCGCCTGTACCGCGAACTGCCCGCGCTGCACGAGCAGGACTGCCAGCCCCAGGGTTTCCAGTGGCTGATCGGCGACGATGCGCACAACAGCGTGTATGCCTGGTTGCGCTGGAGCAGCCAGGGCGAGCCGCTGCTGGTGGTGGCCAACTTCACCCCGGTGCCGCGGGAGGGCTACCGCATCGGCGTGCCGTTTGGCGAGCACTGGGTGGAACTGCTCAACAGCGACGCCGAGCTGTATGCCGGGTCGAACGTGGGCAATCTCGGGGCGGTGGTGGCCGATGAGGTCGCCAGCCATGGCCAGCCATTGTCGCTGGCGCTGAACCTGCCGCCGCTGGGGGTGCCGGCGATGAGGCCGAGCCTGCTTACCAGCGCATCCTGACCCCCAGGCTGCCGATCAGCCCATTGAGGTCATTGTCATCCACATCGGAGCTGTAGTCGGCGCTGACGAACAGCGCCACGTTCGGCGTCACCCGGGCCACCAGGCCCAACCCCAGTTCCACTGTGGCGGCGCTGCGCGAGCTGGAGATCTTGTCCACCTGGTCCAGCTTCACCGGGTCGGCGTTGCTGAAGTCGTACCAGACGTTGGTGCGCACATAGGGTTCGATGGGCATGCCACGCACCTCGTAGCGCGCCGACAGCTTGGCGCCGACCCGGCCGCTCCAGCTGGGTTGGCTGTCAAAGGCCTGCAGGGTCTCTTCCTGCACCTGGCTGCCGGGGAAGAACTGCTGGTTGATCAACTGCGCCTGGGGCTCGATCACCCAGCCGGCGCCCAGGCCAATGGGGTAGCCGCCCTCCACCGAGAAGGTCATCGCGTGGCCACTGTCGTCAAGGCGCTGGCCGGCCTGGGAACGGCCGTTGACGTCGATGCGCGTGCCCATGGCCACAGCGTCCACGTGCCAGCCCTGTTCGTGGGTCATGCTCCAGTACACGCCCAGGCTCTCGCCGCTGAGGTTGACCGCGTCGCGCTGCTTGTCGCCGAGCAGCGGGCGCATGCCATTGAAGCTGCTCTGCAGGTTGTTGTGGCCGACGAAGATGCCGGCGCGGTGCACGTTGCCGGCGCTGGTTTCACGCACGAACAGGTCCGGGCCGATCATCATCTGCTGGCTCGGCGCCTCCACCTGCGCCGGTGGCTGGGCGCCCGGGCGCGGCGCGCCGGGGAAGAACTGCGCCCACTGGCTGGCAATATGATCGCTGTCGGGCTGGCCGTGGCGCTCACCCATGCGCTCGGAAAAGGCGCTGAGCATGCCCTGGCTCAGGCCGCTGGCGCTGACTGGATCAAGCGATAGTCGCGGCACCTCGGGTTGCGCCAGGAAGGGGGCGAAGGGCTCGCCCTCCTGCAGTTCGAACGCGAAGGTTTCCACCGGGGTTGCCAGGAGCAGCGACGTGGAAACCGCACAGAAAAAAGCGTCGAAGCGCGAGGGATTCGAGGTGCTTTTCATGGCGGATCTCCTGTTGTGTGTGAAGTGAACAGCCCGATACCTGGCCTGATGTCACGAGCTGTACGACAAGAACAGGGGCGACCCAAACCAGCGCGCCAGCCTCTTGGAACGCGCACGAGGGCGCGAGCTAGAGGCCCGGCACGAGATTTTCCATCTGGTGATTACTGTTCAGCTAAGGAGAGGACGGCGCTTGCGTCAAGAAAGCGTGAAATGATCGCGAAATGCCTGTTTGGATACACAAGTTATTGAATCAATTGGAAATTAATTCACGCATATCGACAATGGTGATTTGCCGCCACGCCGCTATGCCGAATCGTTGCTACAAGCGTACCTCCACCGCCAGCGGCAAATGATCGGACAGGTGGGTCCAGGGTTTGTTGCCGAGGATTCTCGGCGCGTGGCTGTCGGCATTGCGCAGGTACACGCGGTCCAGGCGCAACAGGGGCAGGCGGGCGGGGTAGGTGCGGGCGAGCAAGCCATGATGGCGCTCGAAGGCCTCGTGCAGGTCGCGGTGCAGGCGCAGGGTGCGGTTGCCGCGCAGCCGCCAGTCGTTGAAGTCGCCGGCGATGATCACCGGGGCGTCGGCGGGCAGGGCGTCGAGCAACTGGCGCAGCAGGTGCAGCTGCTGCTGCCGGTGCCGCTCGAGCAATGACAGGTGCACGCAGATGGCATGCACCTGCTGCTGGCCGGGGACGTCCAGTACGCAGTGTAACAGGCCGCGGCGCTCGGGGCCGGTGATCGACACGTCGAGGTTGCGGTGCTCGATGATCGGGTATTTGGACAGCAGCGCGTTGCCGTGGTGGCCGTCGGGGTAGACCGCGTTGCGGCCGTAGGCGAAGTCGCTCCACATGCTGTCGGCGAGGAATTCGTACTGCGAAGTCTGGGGCCAGCCGGGGTAGCGCGCGGCGTGGCGGTCGTGGCTGCCGAGCACCTCCTGGAGGAACACGACATCGGCCCCGGTGCTGCGCACCGCCTCGCGCAGCTCCGGCAGGATGAAGCGTCGGTTGAAGGCGGTGAAGCCCTTGTGGGTGTTGACCGTCAGCACCTTGACCCGGTGCACGGCCGGGGCCTGGCTGACGCTGGCGAAACCTGGACTGCTCACGACGGCTCCTGTTGACACGTCCCTGTAGGAGCGGATTCATCCGCGATCACCCGCGAAGCGGGTGCCCTGCATCGCGGCGTCTGGATCGCGGCTAAAGCCGCTCTTACAGGGGGCAGCGTTGGCGATCAAAGCTACAGTGTAGGACCTAAAAGGCCCATTGCAGGTTCAGTCCTCCTCCCGCTGCAACACCATCAGCAGCAACGACCGCCCCTTGACCTCGAACACCGTATCGAACGCCAGATGCTGCGCCTTGCGCAGCTCGGGCCGGTCGGTGTCGACCAGGCAGCTCCAGTAGTCGCCCTCCGGCACCGCCGGCAGGGTGAAGGGCACCACGTCGTGGTAGGCGTTGACGATCAGCAGCATGGTCGCCTCGGCGCCGGGCCGGGCGATGCCGCTGACCTGGGCGCGGCCATCCATCAGCATGCCCAGGCAACGCCCGTGCGGATCTTCCCACTGCTCGACGGTCATCTCGCTGGCGTCCGGGGCCAGCCAGGTGACGTCCTTGACCCCGATTGCCTCGTTGTAGTCGCCGACCAGGAAGCGCGAGCGGCGCAGGATCGGATAGGCCAGGCGCAGCCGGGTCAGGCGCTTGACGAAGGCCATCAGCGCCTGGCCGTCCTCGTCCAGGTCCCAGTTCACCCAGCCGATCTCGCTGTCCTGGCAGTAGGCGTTGTTGTTGCCGTGCTGGGTGCGGCTGAACTCGTCGCCGGCGACGATCATCGGCGTGCCCTGGGCAAGCAGCAGGGTGGCGAAGTAGTTGCGCATCTGGCGCATGCGCAGGGCGTTGATCGCCGGGTCGTCGGTGGGGCCTTCGACGCCGCAGTTCCACGACAGGTTGTTGTCGGTGCCGTCCTGGTTGTTCTCGTCGTTGTCCTCGTTGTGCTTGTCGTTGTACGACACCAGGTCGCGCAACGTGAAACCGTCGTGGGCGGTGACGAAGTTGACCGAGGCGTAGGGGCGCCGGCCGCGGTTGTTGAACAGGTCGCCCGAGGCGGTGATGCGCGCGGCAAAGTCGGCGAGCATGCCTTCATCGCCTTTCCAGAAGCTGCGCACGGTATCGCGGAAGCGGTCGTTCCACTCCGCCCAGCCCGGGGCGAAGTTGCCCACCTGGTAGCCGCCCGGGCCGCAGTCCCAGGGTTCGGCGATCAGCTTGGTCTGGCTGAGCATCGGGTCCTGGCGACAGGCGACGAGGAAGCCGTGGCGCTCGCTGTAGCCGTCGTGATAGCGGCCAAGGATGGTCGCCAGGTCGAAGCGAAAGCCATCCACATGCATCTCGCCGGCCCAGTAGCGCAGCGAGTCGGTGACCAGTTGCAGCACCCGTGGATGGCTCATGTCGAGGGTATTGCCAGTGCCGGAATCGTTGATGTAGAAGCGCCGGTCGTCGGGCATCAGGCGGTAGTACGAGGCGTTGTCGATGCCGCGCATCGACAGGGTCGGGCCGCGTTCGTTGCCTTCGGCGGTGTGGTTGTAGACCACGTCGAGGATCACTTCGAGCCCTGCGTCGTGCAGGTGGGCGACCATCTCCTTGAACTCGGCGATCTTGCCGCTGGCCAGGTAGCGCGGGTGGGGGGCGAAGAAGGCGATGCTGTTGTAGCCCCAGTAATTGTTCAGGCCCTTGTCCAGCAGGTGCTGGTCGTTGACGAAGGCGTGGATCGGCAGCAACTCGATGCTCGACACGCCCAGCTCCTTGATGTGAGCCAGCAGCTCGTCGTTGGCCAGGCCCGCGAAGGTGCCGCGCAGGTGCTCGGGCACCGCCGGGTGGCGCATGCTGATGCCGCGGGTGTGGGCCTCGTAGATGATGGTGCGCTCCCACGGGATCGACACGCGCTGGTCGCGGCCCCAGGTGAAGGCCGGATCGATGACCTTGCACTTGGGCACGAACGCCGCGCTGTCACGCTCATCGAACGACAGGTCGCCGTCGGGGTGGCCGATGGTGTAGCCGAACAGCGCCTCGGACCATTTCAGCGTGCCCACCAATTGCTTGGCGTAGGGGTCAATCAGCAGCTTGTTGGGGTTGAAGCGGTGGCCGTTCTCCGGTTCGTAGGGGCCGTGCACCCGGTAGCCGTAGACCAGGCCCGGGTGGGCGTCGGGCAGGTAGCCGTGGTAGATCTCGTCGGTGTACTCGGGCAGCTCGATGCGCTCGATTTCAGTTTCGCCCGTGGCGTCGAACAGGCACAGCTCGACCTTGGTGGCGTTGGCCGAAAACAGGGCGAAGTTGACCCCAAGGCCGTCCCAGGTGGCGCCGAGGGGGAAGGGCAGGCCTTCGCGAATGCGCGATGGGGCGACGGATCGGGTTTTCTTCGGGGTGCGGGGGCTCATGGCGGTCCTCATGGTCCGTGGTCGGAAGCGGGGCCGCTGTGCGGCCCATCGCTGGCAAGCCAGCTCCCACAGGTACAGCGGTACCTGAGAAGTCTGCACGGACCCTGTGGGAGCTGGCTTGCCAGCGATGAGGCCGGTACAGGTACTACGACGAATTCAGACTGCCGGCTTCTTCACTGCTCTGGTTTTTTTCACCGGGAGCGGTTTTTCCACGGGGGGAGCGGCCTTCGGCTTGGCCGCTGCCTTCTTGCGTGGTGGCGCCTTGGGGGCCAGCGCCTCGGCCTCGGCCAGCTTGCGCGCCTTGTCCCAATGCTCCGCCTCGCGCCCCTCAGGCTTACCCTCCGACTCCCAGATCTGATACGCGAACTCGCGAATACGCTTTTCATCGACACTCATCACGACGCTCCTGAATACAGTTAGGCATGATCAATCAACACATTGACCGGAAACTCTGCCAGCACGGTGCTCAACATCAGCTCCCTTGAAGGGGTGACAGCACCGCCGCCGAAAAGTCCCGAACAGTTGGCAGGCGACAAGGCAAACGGCAGTACAAGCCGGGTATCGTCCCAGTTCTGTGCCGGGATCAACGGGGTGGCGGCCGGGCCCAGCAGGGCGCTGGCCAACCGTGGCACGACAATGATGGCGCGTTCGCCCTGGCCCAGGCGGGCAAAGGCCAGCACCTGGTCGGCGTGGCGGCCCTGCACGGTCAGTGGCAGATAGGCGCCGCGCTGGAACAGCTCTGGATGGGCCTGGCGGGCGTCCAGCACGCGGGCCACCAGGGCCTGCTTGATGCGGCCATCGCGCCAGTGGGCGAGCAGTTCGGCCAGGGGCGTGCCGTCGTCGAGGCTGGCGCGCCTGGCAGGGTAGTCCACCGGGCGGCGGTTGTCCGGGTCGACCAGCGAGAGGTCCCAGTACTCGTTGCCCTGGTACAGGTCCGGCACGCCGGGGGTGGTCATGCGTAGCAGGCACTGCGCCAGGCCGTTCAAGGCGCCGGGGCAGGCCAGCCGCTGCGCGGTCTCATGCAGGGACTGGCGCAGCTGCTGATTTTCCTCGTCCAGCAGCAGGCCGTCGACGTAGGCCGCGCAAGCACGCTCGTAGCGTTCGTTGGGGGCCGCCCAGCTACTGCGCAGCTTGGCTTCGCGCAGGGCCTTGCATTGCCATTGGCGAAGGCGTTCGGCGTAGCGTTTCAGGGCTTGCGGGTCATGCAGGTCGAGGTCCAGCGGCCAGCTGCCGAGCAGCGTCTGCAACAGCAGCAGCTCGTCGCCGGGGCTTGGCGCCTGCCCATCGTCCAGTTCCTCACGCAACGGCGCTGCCAGCTCGCGCCAGTGCTCGACACGGCTGGCCAGCCAGGGCGCGCGTTCGCTGAGCACGGCTAGCCGCGCGCGGCAGTCCTCGCCGCGTTTGTGGTCGTGGGTGGCGGTGGCCAGCAGGTTGTCGGGAAAGTCGCGCAGGCGGCGCTGGGCTTCGTTGTGGAACCAGGCCGTATCGGCGCCGAAACGCTCGGCGTCGAAGCCCACGTCGTTGCGCGACAGCAGCCGGGCGGATCGATAGAAGGCGGTGTCCTCCACGGCCTTGGCGGCGCTGGGAGCGGTCAGTTGCTGGAAGCGCACGCAGGCGTGGCGCAGGTGCTTGCGCGGCCGGCCCGGCGGCAGGTGCCGCCAGGGTTGGCCGCCGAGCCAGCGTTCGAGCTGACCGAGCAGCGGCCAGTCGGCCTCCCCCAGCGACTGGCGCGCCCCGGCCAGCGCATGCTGGAAGAACGCCTCGTCCTCGGCGGGCCGGCCGCAGGCATTGATGTAGGTGCGGTACACCGGGTAGTGCTCGACCAGCGCCTGCAGCGCCCGGCGAATGGCGCCGAGGGTGAGGTCGCGGGTCATCAGGTCGTCGCGGGCCACCTGCAGCAGGGCCTGGGCCACCGATTCGCAGTCGCCGGCCAGGCTGGCGTTGAGCACCAGGTGCCGGGCGATGCGCACCTCCTCGGGGAATTCGGGACGCTCGCTGGTGTTGCGCCATAGTTCGTCCAAGGCGGGCTGGCCCGCAGGGTCGTGCTGCAGCAGCGACACCTGGTTCATGAACTCGTAGCCGGTGGTGCCGTCGGTGAGCCAGTCGCGGTGCAGGTGTTCGCCCGCGCCGAGGATCTTTTCCACGTAGATCGGGAAGTGCGCCAGCGCGGCATCGACGGGGCGTCGCGCCAGCAGTGAATCGACCCGGCGGCGCAGGTTGCGGCAGTAGCGGCGCGGATCGGCGAGGCCGTCGATGTGGTCGATGCGCAGGCCATCGACCAGGCCGCGCTGGATCAACTCGAACAGCTTGGCGTGGGTGGCCTCGAACACCACGGCACGCTCCACGCGCAGGCCGCCGAGTTCGTTGATGTCGAAGAAGCGCCGCCAGTTGATGTCGTCGGCGGCGGTGCGCCAGCTGGCCAGGCGGTAGGTCTGGCGCTCGAGCAGCAGGTGCAGGCGCTTGAAGCCTGCTTCGCCGCGGCTGTCGAAGGCAGAGAGGGCGGGTTGCGGATCCGCGCCGGCGGCGGCCAGGCTTGCCAGTTCGCGGTGTAGCGGCTGGGCCTCGGCCAGAGGGTCGGCCGCCTCGCCGAGGGCGCTGAAGTGCGCGGCCAGTGTTTGCAGGCGCGGGTCCTCGGCCTGGCCAAGGATGCGTGGGTAGTCCAGTGGGCAGATCGGGAAACGGTGCTCATGGTGGGCGACTTCGAAGCGCCCGTGCTGCGCATCGAAGGTCAGCGGGATCTCGCCGTTGTGCAGGGCGGCGCCATAGTCGCTGCCGAGAAACGGCAGCAACAGTTGCCCGGCCAGCAACGGGTCGCTGGAATGCCACTGGATATCGAAGAATTCCGCGTAGGGGCTGCGCCGGCCCCAGGCCAGCAGGCTCTGCCACCACGGGTTGTCGGCGCCGCCCACGGCCATGTGGTTGGACACAGTGTCGACGATCAGCCCCATGCCATGCTGGCGCAAGGCGGCCACCAGGCGTTCGAGCGCCGCCTCGCCGCCGAGTTCGGGATTGACCCGGGTTGGGTCGACCACGTCATAGCCGTGGCGCGAGCCTGCGCGGGCGGTGAGGATGGGCGAGGCGTAAAGGTGGCTGATACCCAGCCGGGCGAAATAAGGCACCAGCGGTACCGCGTGGTCGAGGGTGAAGTCGCTGTGCAGTTGCAGGCGCAGAGTGGCGGTCAAGGGTTTCATCGGTCACGCTCCCAGGCTTGTTCGCGGGCCTGGGCCAGCAGTTCCAGGCGCCGGGCGGCGTCCTCGTCGTCCAGCAGTTCGCGTACTGGCGCCTTGAAGCGGCGGCGCCAGTTGGGATGGCCGGTGGTGGTGCCGGGCAGGTTGGGTTGCTCGTCGCTGCCCAGCAGGTCCTCCAGCGGCACCAGCACCAGCGGTGCGCGGGTATGGCCGACGTAGCGGATCGCCGCGTCGATCAGCGCCGCATCGTCGCGCAGTGGCCCGTAGTTCTGCTCCAGGGTGCGGCGCAGGCCGTCGCGCTCCAGGGCCCGGGTGTGGCGCCAGTGCAGTTCGGTGGCGGCGTCGATCAGTTGCAGGCGATGGCTCCAGTCGATGTCACGGCTGGCCAGCCAGCCGGCGAGCGGAGCCAGGTCATGGGTGCCGGTGGTGGCCAGGGCGTTGTCCGGCCAGTCGAGGATCGGCGTGAAGCGCCCGGGCGGCTGCTGCTCGAACGGCAGCACGCGCATGCCCAGCACGGCCTTGTCGGCCAGGCGCTCGCGCAGGCCCTCGGGCACGGTGCCCAGGTCCTCGCCAAGGATGATCGCCTGGTGTCGCGCCGACTCCAGCGCCAGCAGGCGCAGCAGGTCGTCCAGCGGGTAATTCAGGTAGGCGCCCTCGCTGGGCCGGGCACCACGGGGGATCAGCCACAGGCGGCGCAGGCCCATCACATGATCGATGCGCAGGCCGCCGGCATGGGCCAGGTTGGCCCGCAGCATTTCGATGAAGGCGCGGTAGCCGTTGCGCCGCAGGCCTTCGGGAGAGAACGCGCAGATGCCCCAGTCTTGCCCGGCGCGGTTGAGGATATCGGGCGGGGCGCCGACGTTGAGTTCGGCCAGCAGTTCGTCCTGGCGGCTCCAGGCCTGGCTGCCGGCACCGTCGGCGCCCACTGCCAGGTCGGCGATCAGGCCCACGGCCATGCCGTTGCCGCGCGCCGCGTCCTGGGCCCGTTGCAGGCTGCGCTCGGCCAGCCACTGGCAGAAGGCATGGAACTCGACCCGGGCCGGGTAGGCGTTGGCGAAGGCCTCGACCTCGGGGTCGTAGGGGTTGTGCCAGGCCTTGGGCCAGTTGCGCCAGTCCGCGCCCAGGCCGCTGCTCACCGCTTCGGCCTGCAGTACTTCGAAGCGGCAGTGGTGTTCCAGTTGCTCGCCGGCACTGGCGCGGAAACTGTCGAAGTCCGCGCGCAAGGGGTGCTCGCCCTGGCTGAAGTGCCGGTAGAGCGCTTCGAGCAGGCGCAGACGGGCCTCGGCGGCCCTGGGCCAGTCCACCAGCGTATGCTGCTCCAGCGCTTCGAGGGTCGCCTCCAGGCCACAGGCCTCGATGGCCATGCGCACTTCGCGTTCGCCGAAGACCACGCCGGGGCTGGCATAGAGCACATTGAGCAGCAGGCGGCTGGAGGGCGAATAGGGGCTGTAGTGGTGCTGGTCGAAGGCCGACAGGGTGTGGATCGGGCTGATGGCCAGGGCATCGGCGCCGCGCTCGGCGGCGTGGCGTGCCAGTTGTTCCAGTGCCAGGCAGTCGCCAAAGCCGCCATCGCCGGGGCGCCGCAGGCTGTACAGCTGCACGGCCAGGCCCCAGCAACGGGGCGGGGGTTGCTCCACGCAGTCTTGCAGGGCATGGCAACGCGCCGGTGCCACGGCCACGGTGCAGGTCCGGCCATCGATATCCAGGCGGTGATAGCCCAGGGGCAACCCGGCCGGCAGCCGCGCCTGGGCGTCCAGGGTCAGGCTGCGCTGGCTGCCGTCTTCCAGGCTGCAGCGCACCTGGCTGGCGGCGCTGAAGTAACGCTGCAGGTCGAGGGGCTGGTCGATGTCCACGGTCAGCAGCGGTGGCAGGTGCTCGCTGTCTTCGGCCTGCTCCACGGCGCGCAGGCTGGCGTCGATGTCGGCGGCGTTGCCGGCCGGGTGGCCAAGGCCGGCGAGCACCAGGCGCAGCACGTCATCGCTGACCTGCTGCGGGCGGTTATTGGCGTCTATCCAGTCGCGGGCCAGGCCTGCCCGGGCGGCCAGGCGGTGAAGGGGCTCTGCGCTCATGGCGTCTCCTGGTCGGGTGGCAGCAGGCTCACCACGCAGCTGTGCGCGGCGAGGCTCGAGTCGGGGTGGGCGTTGTCGCTGCTGTCGAACAGGCGGCGGGGCAGGGCCGGCAAGGTGACCGGCCGGGGTTGGGCATCGAGGTTCAGGTCGATGCGCAGCAGCTGGCCGTCGCCCAGGCGCCAGCGGGCGGTCAGCGCCTTGGCGCCGAGTACCTCGCAGCCCTCGGCGCGAGTGCCAGGCAGATGCGGGATGACATGGCGCCTGCGCAGTGCGAGCAACTGCTGGTACAGGCCGTGCCAGCCGGCCAGTACCTCCTGTTGCCGAGGTTTGGAGGTCTCGAAGGTGGCCTCGGCGTTGGGGTCGGGTATCTGCTCGCGCTTCTGCGGGTCGGCGAAGGCCTCGAAATGAGCGAACTCACCCCGGCGACCTTCACGCACGGCGTCGGCCAGCGCGTCGTGGAAGTCGGTGAAGAACAGGAACGGCTTGCGGCTGCCGTCGTCGTCGCCCATGAACAGCAGCGGGATCATCGGTGCCAGCAGCAGCAGGGTGGTGGCGGCCTTCAGCGCCTGCGGCGGGCAGAGCCGGGACAGCCGCTCGCCCAGGGCGCGGTTGCCGACCTGGTCGTGGTTTTGCAGGAACAGCACGAAGGCGCTGGGCGGCAGATGGCCGCTGGGCTCGCCGCGGGGCCTGCCGTGGCGGTCGGGCTGGCCCTGGAACACGAAACCCTCGGCCAGGCAGCGCGCCAGCTGGTCGATCGGCCGGTCCTTGTAGTCGGCGTAGTAGCCCTCGGTTTCGCCTGTCAGCAGTACGTGCAGGGCGTTGTGGCCATCGTCGTTCCACTGCGCGTCGAAGCCTTGCTCGAGCAGCATGGCCTGATTGTGCTCGTTCTCCAGCACCAGCCAGACCTGCCGCCCAGGCTCGACCGTGGCGCGTACCCGCTGGGCCAGCTCGACGAGAAAGTCCGGCTGGTCGATGGCGTGCACCGCGTCCAGGCGCAGGCCGTCGCAGCGGTAGTCGCACAACCACATCAGGGCGTTCTGGATGAAGAACTCGCGCACCTCGGCGCGGCGGAAGTCGATGGCCGCGCCCCACGGTGTCTGGCGGTCTTCACGGAAGAACGGGCTGGCGTAGCGGTGCAGGTAGTTGCCGTCCGGGCCGAAGTGGTTGTAGACCACGTCCACCAGCACCATCAAGCGCTGGCCATGGGCGGCGTCGACCAGCGCGCACAGGTCCTGGGGGCGGCCATAGCTGTGCTGGGGGGCAAACGGCAGCACGCCGTCATAGCCCCAGTTGCGCTCACCGGGGAACTGCCCCAGCGGCATCAGCTCGATGGCGCTGATGCCCAGCCCGGCCAGGCGTGGCAGCACCTGGGCCACGCCGTGGTAGCCATCAAACAGGCCCACGTGCAGCTCCTGGATCACCGCCTCGTGCCACGGACGGCCTTGCCACGCGTGGTGCCACGGGTAGTGGCTGATGTCCACCAGCTCGCTGGGCCCATGCACGCCCTCGGGCTGGCAGCGCGAGGCCGGGTCGGCCACTCGCTGTTCATCGTCGATCACGAACTGATAGCGCTCGCCCGCCTGGCAAGGGGCGACGCCTGTGTACCAGCCATCGTCGTCGGGCAGCAGTGCCACGGGTGGCTGCTGGCCGATCGCCACGCTCACGCTGCGCGCATCCGGCGCCCACAGGGCGAAGCGCGCCGACGTGGCGTCCAGCAACTGTGCGCCATGCTTGTGCATCGTCGGCTCTCCGCTCAGTAATGGGCGTGCTGCGTCTGCTTCACCAGGTCTTCGTACAGGCGCGCATAGGGTTCCACCGCCTGGCACCAGTTGAATGGCTGGGTCATCGACAGGCAGCGCATGGCATTGAGCAGGTGCTTCTTGCCGTACACATAGAAGGCGCGGCCCAGGGCTTCGCGATAGCTGTCCTCGGTGGAGTCGTTGAACAGGAAGCCGGTCACGCCGTTCTCGATGGTGTCGGCCAGCCCGCCGGTGTTGCGCGCCACCGGCAGCGAGCCGAAGCGCTGGGCGTACATCTGGCTCAGACCGCAGGGCTCGTAGCGCGACGGCATCAGCAGGAAGTCGCTGCCTGCGAACATGCGCCGGGCGTCGGTCTCGTTGAAACCGATGCGCACGCCGATGCGGCCGGGGTGACGCAGGGCCAGTTCGCGCATGGCCTGCTCTTCCTCCGGTTCGCCACGGCCGATGATGGCGATCTGGCCGCCTTGTTCGACGATGTAGTCGGCCACCCCCAGGGTCAGGTCCAGGCCTTTCTGGTAGACCAACCGCGAAACCACGGCGAACAGCGGCCCCTCGCTTGCTTGCAGGCCGAACAGCGCGCGTACCTGGTCGGCATTGCGCGCCTTGCCCTCCCAGTCGTTGATGCTGAAATTGTGGTCCAGGTGCTGGTCGGTGGCCGAGTCCCAGCTTTCGTCGATACCGTTGGGGATGCCGCCGAGCAGTCCCTGCTGGGCCTTGCTGGCGAGGAATCCATCCAGGCCGCAGCCGAACTCAGGGGTGGTGATCTCCCGGGCGTAGGTGGCGCTGACCGTGGTGATATGGCTGGCGTAGGCAAGCCCCGCCTTGAGGAACGACAGCTTGCCGTAGAACTCCATGCCTTCCTGCTGCATGGCGTGGTCGGGGATCGCCAGTTCCGGGCTGCAGCCGCGGCTGTACACGCCCTGGTAGGCCAGGTTGTGGATGGTGAACAAGGTCGGGGTGCTCAGGCCGCGCCAGTGCATGTAGGCCGGGGCCAGCCCGGCCGGCCAGTCGTGGGCGTGCACCAGGTCGGGGCGCCAGTGAGCCATGCCTTCGCCGGCGGCGATTTCCGCGGCGGCCAGGCCCAGGCGGGCGAAGCGGATGTGGTTGTCGGGCCAGTCGCGACCGTTATTGGCGCCGTAGGGCGTGCCGTCGCGCTGGTACAGCTCGGGACAGATCAGCACATAGATCACCAGGCCGTCGGCCAGATCCATGCGGCCGATCTTGCACGGCGGCAGCGCGGCGTGGCCGCCCAGCTCGCCGACGATGTGAATGGGGTTGTCGCTCTCGACCACCTGGCGGTAGCCGGGGATCAGCACGCGCACATCGTGCAGGTGCGCCAGGGCACGGGGCAGGGCAGCGGACACGTCGCCCAGGCCGCCGGTCTTGACCAGGTCGGCGATCTCCGAGGTGACGAACAGGATCTTGCGCTTGTTCGGGTTGTGCTGGCGCTGCGCGCCGGGTGCCTTGACTGTCGGGGCGAGTGCCGATGGCAGCGGCTCGCGGTTATCCGGGTTGAATGACTCTACGTGAGGTTCGACAGCGGCACTGATCATACTTCTCTCCGTCCCTTGTTCTGTTTGCTTGGCGTTGGCTCGTGGGTCTGCTCTCTGATCGTTGTTGCATCTTCGTAGTGCGTTCCTTGCCCCAGATTCGTGCGCGCAGGCACGGCACGCTCGGCATTCCCGCCGAAAGACGTATGGACTGGTTGGGGTGTGCGGGCCTGGCGTCAGGCAGTCCTTGCGTCGGCCCTACTTAAGTCCTGACCTGCCCGTGTTTTGGAAAGTTCGACTTTTTTACGTCACTTTTTCCGAGCAAAACGCGGGCCGAATCTGGAGTGTAGGAGACGAAGCGGCATGAAAGTGACCCGTTGGTCATTTTTGTCGCGACTGTTTAGACGCGCAAACGTTGGCGAGTTGTTGCAAAATATGAGGCTAGCCAGCGTAGGCGCAGCGGATTCGCGACAGACGCGGCACAACGTAATCAGGAAGGGAAGCTGAGGCGAGGTGGGAGCCTGGCAGCTCCCACGCAGAGGGGCGGTGAGTCAGAGGCCAGCGGCCTTGCCTTGCAAACGGGCCTGTTCGAGCAGCAGGTTCAGTTGGGCGACTTGCTGGCGCAGGTGATCGCGCTCATCCTTCAACTGGCGCAGCTCATCGCGGCGCACGGTGACATAGAGGGTCTGGGTGGGAGTGGCAGGCATCAGGGTTCCCATGGGCACACCTCGCATGGCTGGTGACATTTTGAAGCGTAGACGCTTCACGCGGCGCGCATTCTGAATTCTTTGCAGGTCCTTGGGAACTTTTTTGTTTATCGTTGTCGCCCCGTTCGTCGGTGAACCCTACGCCAGAACGCTGGACTAATCTGAAATCTTCAATTGTTGTAAAGCAAAACCAACGGGAGCGTCGGCACATGCAACTGGGAATCATCGGGCTTGGCCGCATGGGCGGCAATATCGCAAGGCGCCTGATGCGCGCAGGTCACAGCACTGTGGTCCACGATCGCAACCGCGAAGCCATCACCACCCTGGAAGGCGAGGGGGCCGTCGGCGCCCACGACCTCGGTGCGCTGGTGCAGAAACTCAAGGCGCCGCGCGCGGTGTGGGTCATGCTGCCCGCGGGCGAAATCACCGAGCAGACCATCGCGCAACTGGCCGACCTGCTCGAGCCGGGCGACGCCATCATCGATGGTGGCAACACCTTTTACAAGGACGACGTGCGCCGCGCCGCCGAGCTGGGCAAGCGTGGCCTGCACTACCTCGACGTCGGCACCTCGGGCGGCGTGTGGGGCCTGGACCGTGGCTACTGCATGATGATCGGCGGCGAGAAAGAGGTGTTCGAGCGCCTGGAGCCGCTGTTCAAGGCCCTCGCCCCGGGCGTCGGCGACATTCCGCGCACCCAGGGCCGCAGCGGCGAGCACGAGCGCGCCGAGCATGGCTATATCCACGCCGGCCCGCCCGGCGCCGGTCACTACGTGAAGATGGTGCACAACGGCATCGAGTACGGCCTGATGCAGGCCTACGCCGAAGGTTTCGACCTGCTGCGCAGCAAGGGTGGCCCGGAACTGCCGGAAGAACAGCGCTTCGACCTCAATGTCGCCGAGATCGCCGAAGTGTGGCGCCGCGGCAGCGTGGTCACCTCCTGGCTGCTGGACCTGACCGCCGACGCGCTGGTCGCCGACCCGCAACTGACCGAATTCAGCGGCTCGGTATCGGACAGCGGCGAAGGGCGCTGGACCATCGACGCCGCCGTCGAACAGGCCGTGCCGGTGCCGGTGCTGTCCAGCGCGCTTTTTGCCCGCTTCCGCTCGCGCCAGCAGCAGGGCACCTACGGTGACAAGATCCTCTCCGCCATGCGCCTGGGCTTCGGCGGCCACGTCGAGAAAAAGAAGGACTAGATGACTAGATCGACCATCCCCGCGGCGCCGCCATGCACCTTGTTCCTGTTCGGCGCCAACGGCGACCTGGTCAAGCGCCTGTTGATGCCGGCGCTGTACAACCTCAGCCGTGACGGCCTGCTCGACCGCAACCTGCGTATCGTCGGGGTCGACCACAACCCGGCCACGGCCGAGGACTTTGCCGCGGGCCTGCATGCGTTCATGCAGGCGCGGGACAAGGGCGTGGAAGGGCGTGCCAAGTGCCTGGACGAGAAGCGCTGGGCGCGACTGGCCAAGCGCCTGGACTATCAGACCGGCGACTTCCTCGACCCCGAGACTTACCAGGCCCTGGCTCGGCGCATCGCTAAAACCGGCCATGGCAATGCCATTTTCTACCTGGCCACCTCGCCACGCTTCTTCCCCGAGGTGGCCCAGCGCCTGGGCGACGCCGGCCTGCTCGACGAGTCGGGCGGCGGCTTTCGCCGGGTGGTGGTGGAGAAACCCTTCGGCACTGACCTTGCCAGCGCCGAAGCGCTGAACGCTTGCCTGCTCAAAGTGATGAACGAGCGGCAGATCTACCGCATCGACCATTACCTGGGCAAGGAAACCGTGCAGAACATCCTGGTCAGCCGTTTCTCCAACGGCCTGTTCGAATCGTTCTGGAACAACCATTACATCGACCACGTGCAGATCACCGCCGCCGAAACCGTCGGCGTCGAGACGCGCGGGGCGTTCTACGACAATACCGGCGCCCTGCGCGACATGGTGCCCAACCACCTGTTCCAGCTGCTGGCGATGGTCGCCATGGAGCCGCCGGCGGCCTTCGGCGCCGATGCGGTACGCGGTGAAAAGGCCAAGGTGATCGGCGCCATTCGCCCTTGGTCGCAGAAAATGGCCCTGCGCAATTCCGTGCGTGGCCAGTACGGCGCCGGCAAGCAGGGCCGCAAGAAACTCCCCGGCTACCGCGAGGAGGCCAATGTCGCCCCGCACAGCCAGACCGAGACCTATGTCGCCCTCAAGGTGATGATCGATAACTGGCGCTGGGCGGGGGTGCCGTTCTACCTGCGTACCGGCAAGCGCATGAGCGTGCGCGACACCGAGATCGCCATCTGCTTCAAGCCGGCGCCCTACGCGCAGTTCCGCGAAAGCGAACTGGAGCGGCCCAAGCCCAACTACCTGAAGATCCAGATCCAGCCCAACGAAGGCATGTGGTTCGACCTGCAGGCCAAGCGCCCGGGGCCGGAGCTGGTGATGGAGAATGTCGAGCTGGGTTTCGCCTACAAGGACTTCTTCAAGATGACCCCGGCGACCGGCTACGAGACATTGATCTACGACTGCCTTACCGGTGACCAGACCCTGTTCCAGCGCGCCGACAATATCGAGAACGGTTGGCGTGCCGTGCAGCCGTTCCTCGATGCCTGGGCGGCCGAGGGTGGCCAGGTGCATGAGTATGCGGCGGGAGAGGATGGCCCCGAGGCCGGCGACGAGCTGCTGGCGCGGGACAAGCGCGAGTGGCATAAGCTGGGGTGAGCCTGCAGCGACCTACCGCCGTTGGCGGTAGGCGCGCAGGTGTGCCCTACAAGGTGAACGACAGGGCCGAGAACACCATCCCGCCACTGCCCGCCCAGCCCATGCAGAACTGACCTTGCTCGGCTTCGCCCCGGCTCATCGCATCAAAGATGCCGAAGGGAATCGATGCGGTAATGATGTTGCCGGTCTTGTGCCCGACGTGATGCAACTTGTGATCGACGCCGATCATCTGGCCAATATGTTCCCACATCTTTGGCGAACCGGTATGGATGAACACTTTGTGCACGTCGTCCGCAGTGAGCTTCTGCAGGTTGAAGACTTTTATCGCTTCGTTGCGACCGTCTTCGTGCAAGGCGGCGGCATAGGAGTTGAACTGATACTGGCCGCCGGTAGGTTCGATCCTGGCAATATCCTCCTCGTTGCAGAACAGTTTCCAGTCCGGCAACGAGATCGTCGACAAGTCACTCAGGTCAGGTCGGTTGATGTACGAGAACTTGAAGTTATCCGCTGCCTCGTTACTGAGGATGGTGACAACGGCGGCTTCACCGATGGTAAAGCTCGGGAATTTGTAGGCCAGTTCGGCCGGCGACTGCAGCGAGAAGTTCTTGGGCATCACCGGCCCGCCCGCCGACATGCCGAACTCCATGTTGACGATGGCGGCGTAGCGGATTTCACCCGCTTGCATCTTGCTGTTGATGACGTCCATTGCCGTCACCCAGCCGTTGCAGGCGTCGACCACATCGAAGTTGCGGCAGTTCAGGCCCAGCGCCTTGGCGATGAAGGTACTGTTGGCCGGCTCGATGAAGCCACGGGTGACATTGGGATAGATCAGCAGGTCCAGGTCGGCCTTGCCGATGTTGGCCTGGGCCAGCGCCGCATCGAACGCCGCCTCCATCAATTGCATCGGCGTCTCGTCAGCCGCCAGCCAATGGCGTGTGTCGCTGCCGCTTTTTTCCAGCAACTTGCCGATGGTCTTCAGTGTTTTCGGCAAGTCTTCCTGGAAGGTGTCGCGGGAGTGTTCTTCCACCAGGTTGATCACGTCCTGGTTGCTGACGCAGCGTGAGGGCAGTATTCCGGATAAACCGACAATCTTCATATAACGTCCTTGTTGAAAGTAGAGACTCAGCGCACTGGTTGCGCAGGGGTAGAAGCTTATTCATCCTGAAAAGCAACCACTGGCCCGGTATTTCTAACACAGCGCAACAGTGGGTCTGTGCCGTGGATCAATGTTCTTGCGCATCGATTCGAACGCCTCGGTAACCTGCACAGAGTGCAGCTCAACGGAACCTGCAATCCCGCTTCGGCATCCAAACTCACGCCCACCGCCTGAGGATCCGAGATGCCCGCCCTGATCGAAGACTACGCCCTCATCGGCAACTGTCGCAGTGCCGCCCTGATCAACCGCGACGGCGCCCTCGACTGGCTGTGCCTGCCACGCTTCGACGCTCCCGCGGTGTTCGCCGCATTGCTGGGCAACGAGGAAAACGGCCGTTGGCGCATCGCCCCCAGCGACCCGGTCGAACACAGCGCCCGCCGCTACCTCGACGACACCCTGGTACTGGAAACCACCTGGACCACCGCCAGCGGTCGCGCCCGTGTGCTCGACTGCATGCCCCTGGGCGAATCCAATGCTGTGTTGCGCATTGTCGAGGGCCTGGCCGGCGAGACGGCGTTCGAGATGGACCTGGTGCTGCGCTTCGACTATGGCCGCAGCGTGCCCTGGGTGGAGAAGCTCGACCCGCTGACCCTGAGCGCGGTTGCCGGCCCCGATCGCCTGATCCTGCGCAGCAGCACCGAGACCCATGGCCGGGACCACCACAGCGTCGCCCGGTTTCGCGTGCGCGCCGGTGAGCGCCAGGTGTTCAGCCTTTGCCACCAGCCCTCGCACCTGCCTGTGCAGCCCGGTTGCGATGTCGACCACGACCTCGAGCAGACCATCGACCAATGGCAGGCCTTCGCCGCCCGCTGCCCCGACGTTGGCCCGTACACCGAGCGGGTACGCCGCTCGCTGTTGACCCTCAAGGCCATGACCTACGCGCCCACCGGGGGCATGGTCGCCGCCGTCACCACCTCGCTGCCCGAGCGTGTCGGCGGCGAGCGCAACTGGGACTACCGCTACTGCTGGCTGCGCGACGCCACCATGACCTTGCTGGCGCTGATGAACCTCGGCTACTTCGACGAAGCCCAGGCCTGGCGCGAGTGGCTGCTGCGCTCGGTGGCGGGCAACCCCGAGCAGATGCAGATCATGTACGGGCTGGCCGGCGAGCGCGACCTGCCGGAGTTCAGCCTGCCCTGGCTGCCCGGTTACGAGCATTCGCAGCCGGTGCGGGTCGGCAATGCCGCGTCCGAGCAGTTGCAGCTGGATATCTACGGCGAACTGGCCGACGCCATGACCCAGGCCATCAAGGGCGGGCTGCCGCGGCATCCGCGCAGCGCCGCCATCGCCCGCTCGATCCTGCCGTACCTTGAAAGCATCTGGCGCGAGCCCGACGAGGGGCTGTGGGAGGTGCGCGGCGGTCGCCAGCACTTCGTGCACTCCAAGGTCATGGCCTGGGTTGCCTTCGACCGCTCGGCGAGCCTGGCCGACACCACCGAGGAAGGGCGTGAACGGGGGCGACATTACCGCCAGGTGGCGGACCAGATCCGTGACGAGGTCTGCCGCCGCGGGCTGGATGCCGACGGGCGCCACTTCGTCCAGGCCTACGGTTCGACCGAGCTCGACGCGAGCCTGCTGCAGATCGCCCTGACCGGCTTTCTGCCCGCCGATGATCCACGTTTCCTGCGCACCCTCGAACAGATCGAAACGCGCCTTCTGCGCAATGGTCTGCTGTTGCGCTACGACAGCGACAGTTGCAGCGACGGCCTGACGCCAGGGGAGGGGACGTTCCTGGTGTGTTCGTTCTGGTTGGCAGATGTCTACGTGCTGCTGGGGCGGCAGGAGGAGGCGCAGGCGCTTTATGAGCGGCTCACGGCCTTGTGCAATGACGTGGGATTGCTGGCCGAACAGTACGACCCGGTGGGCAAACGGATGCTGGGGAATTTCCCGCAGGCGTTCAGCCATATCGGCATCATCAATACGGCGTTGAACCTGCACCGGGCGCAGTGTCCGGTGCGGGATCGGGCACGGTGCGGTGACTGAGGTCAGGTGGTTTGATCTTGGTAGGAGCGGGCTCGGCCGCGATCACCAGCGTCTCTGGCACCATCCATGGTCTCGTTTACAGCGCGGGCAAGCCTTCATGGCGCGATACCGCACAGCAACAGCGCAGGCCGCGTCTGGGAAATAGTGCAGCTATGGCATGATGCCCACCTCGCACGCGATTGGCGCCTGCCTCAAAAGGATCACTCGAATGCCCTCGACCCCACCAAACGACCTGCCGGTCTATCGCCTGATCACCGGCAAGGACGACGCCAGTTTCTGCCAGCGCATTTCCGAGAGCCTGGCCTTGGGCTATCAGCTTTACGGTTCACCCAGCGTGACCTTCGATAGCAGCAAGGGATATGTAGTGGCTGCGCAGGCGGTACTGTGGCCAGTCCATGGCGCCGCCTCTCAAGGGTGACATGATGCGCACTGTGGTCACCCTGCGTCCGGCCCGTATCGAAGATGCTGGCGAAATAGCAGAGTTGGTCGCTGAAGCGTACACCCCCTATATCGCACGAATCGGCCGTAAGCCAGCCCCCATGCTGGATGACTATGCGCAGGTCATACGTGACGACGATGTGTTCGTGGCCATGCAGGCCAGGAGTATCGCTGTTGTTCTTGTTGTACGCCGTGAAAAGGGCGACCTGCTACTGGTGAACGTTGCCGTACGACGTGCATGCAAAGGGCAGGGTATCGGTCGACACATGCTCGATTTTGCCGAGGCCCATGCACGTGCAGCAGGGTGTGCGGCGATCAGGCTCTACACCCATGAGCGGATGACGGAGAACATCGGGATCTATCAGAGGCTCGGCTACCGCGAAACCCATCGCGCAGAGGTAGATGGTTTCTCCCGGGTATTCATGTGCAAACCGTTGGCGATGAGCGCTCGGCGTCCAGCCGACCCTGGCTGTGATAGTTGAGAAAGTCGCCCATCGCCTCGGTGAGTGCCGATTGTGCGGCGATGCGCCAGAACACCCGTCTGCCGAGTACGGGTTCCAAATAGCTTATCAGCGCCTGCGCTGCATTATGGTTGCCTGACTCCAGCCAGTGGCGGAGCAATGCTGCATTTTCCTGCCGGGAGAGTCTGGCGCTTTGTGTCAGCAACAGGGCGTAGCGGGTATTGATAGACCACAGGTCCTTCAGAAAGGCGATGCGCTCCAGGCTGGGGAGTGTGGCTAGCCAGTTTCTGACCTGTTTGTCGACTGGCCCATTGCCAACGTGCCTGGCCAGGTACTCCGGGGTGAAGGCTGGGGCGGTCAACTGTGGCTCCTGAAATCTTGCTTCCATGTATAGACGCCGGATCGGCTATCCCTGGAGCGTCTTGTCTTTCTGAACGGCTGATAGTGCGAGTATGGCGAGATCCTTCGACGCTTCACAGCCTTTGGTAGCTCCACGTAGGAGGGGCACGACATTTTCATCGGCAGGGTGTGACGCATGGGGTCACATATGATACTTTGCCATGTGTGACGCGTGGGGTCACACTCTGGTTTCGTCGCATGGAACGGATGCGTGCCCCATGATCATCAGCTTTCGCCACAGAGGCCTGCGGCTCTTCCACGAAACGGGTAATACCCGCAGCATTCAGGCTGCCCATGTCCAGCGACTGCGGCGACAGTTGCAGTTCCTCGACAGTGCCGTGGTCGCCGAGGACATGAATGTGCCTGGCTGGCAGTTGCACCCGCTCAAAGGAGAGCGGCTCGGTTTCTGGTCGATAAGCGTGTCCGGCAATTGGCGCCTGATATTCCGTTTCACAGGCTTTGATGTCGAACTGGTCGACTATCTCGACTACCACTGACAAGGGGCAAGATCATGGCTATGCACAACCCGCCTCACCCCGGCGAAACCCTGCGTGAAGATGTCCTGCCGACCTTGGGCCTGACGGTCAAGGCGTTCGCCGAGCATCTGGGTTTCTCGCGTGAGGCGCTGTCGCGGGTCCTTCATGGCCGAGCGGCGGTTTCTCCGGACCTGGCGGTACGCCTGGAAATGGCCGGCATCAGCAGGGCGCGGCTGTGGCTGACGATCCAGGTGGACTACGACATCTGGCAGGCGCGCCAGCGTCAGCAACCGGTGATCACGCGGTTGCATCAAGCCGCTTGAAAAAAGCCCGAGGTGCAGGCCCCGGGCTTTTACTTGAGCGTCAGCCGAGGCTATCAGGCCACTGCCTCGCGACCGGCACTCGCCACCTTGGTATGACGCAAGGTCGGAATCAGGAACGCAATCGCCAGCACGCACGCGCTGACCAGCATCACGAAGCCACCATCCCAACCGAAGTGGTCGACGGTGTAGCCCATCGCGGCGCTGGCCGCGACCGAGCCGCCCAGGTAGCCGAACAACCCGGTGAAGCCTGCTGCGGTACCGGCGGCTTTCTTCGGCGCCAGTTCCAGCGCCTGCAGGCCGATCAGCATCACCGGACCGTAGATCAGGAAGCCGATGGCAAACAACGCGATAATGTCGATGGTCGGGTTGCCCGGCGGGTTGAGCCAGTACACCAGGGTGGCCACGGTCACAAGGGCCATGAACACGATGCCGGTCAGGCCACGGTTGCCGCGGAAGATCTTGTCGGACATCCAGCCGCACAGCAGGGTGCCGGGGATGCCTGCCCACTCGTAGAAGAAGTAGGCCCACGAGGTGGTGTCGACGCTGAAGTGCTTGGCTTCCTTCAGGTAGGTCGGCGCCCAGTCCAGCACGCCGTAGCGCAGCAGGTAGACGAACACGTTGGCCAGGGCGATGTACCACAGCAGTTTGTTGCACAGCACGTACTGGACGAAGATCTGCTTGGCGCTGAACTCCTGCTCGTGGCTCTCATCGTAGCCTTCGGGGTAGTCGTTCTTGTATTGCTCGACCGGCGGCAGGCCGACCGACTGCGGAGTGTCGCGCATGGTGGCGAAGGCGAACACGGCCACCAGCACGGCGACCGTGGCAGGCACGTAGAAGGCCGCGTGCCAGTCGTTGGTCCAGGCCAGGCCCAGCAGGAACAGCGGGCCGATCAGGCCGCCGCCGACGTTATGGGCGACGTTCCACACCGACACCACGCTGCCGCGCTCCTTCTGCGACCACCAGTGCACCATGGTCCGGCCGCTTGGCGGCCAGCCCATGCCCTGGGCCCAGCCGTTGATGAACAGCAGCACGAACATGATCGTCACGCTGGACGTGGCCCAATGCGCGAAACCGAAAATGAACATTACCCCGGCCGAGATCAGCAGGCCGAAGGGCAGGAAGTAGCGTGGGTTGGAGCGGTCCGAAACCAGGCCCATGAGGAACTTGGACAAACCGTAGGCGATGGCGATGGCGGAGATCGCCAGGCCCAGCTGGCCGCGGGTGTAGCCCTCTTCCTCGATGAGGTAGGGCATGGCCAGGGAGAAGTTCTTGCGCAGCAGGTAGTAGCCGGCATAGCCGAAAAAGATCCCGGCGAAGATTTGCCAGCGCAGGCGGCGATAGGTGCTGTCGACGCGCTCGTCGGGCAGCGGCGCCTGGTGCGCGGCAGGGCGGAAGAAGGCAAACATGTGAAGCTCCCAGCTTGTTATAGGTATGCGAAAACGAATTTTACATTTTCGTTACAGAAAAAATACCGCTTCTGCTAGGAAATACTGTTGTTTTGTGAACCTTGGCCAGCGCTATTCGCAGCCGAGCCCTTTCCCGCGCGACTTGCGCGCAAGAGGGGCTGTTCAGCATCGGGGTTTACTGATTGCGTGTAATCCGCCAAACCGTGTTGGCCAGGTCGTCGGCAATGATCAGCGCGCCTTTCGGATCGACCGTCACGCCCACCGGGCGCCCACGGGTCTTGCCGTCCTCACCGAGGAAACCGGTGGCGAAATCCACCGGCTCGCCGGCCGGCTTGCCGTCGCGAAACGGCACGAAGATCACCTTGTAGCCCACCGGGTTCGGCCGGTTCCAGCTGCCGTGTTCACCCACGAACACACCGTCGGCGAAGGTGTCGCCCATGGCCGGGTTGGAGAAGGCCACGCCCAGCGCCGCCACATGCGAGCCCAGGCTGTAGTCGGGCTTGATCGCGGCTTTCACCTTGTCCGGGTTCTGCGGCCGCACGCGGTCATCGACGTTCTGGCCCCAGTAGCTGTATGGCCAGCCATAGAACGCGCCTTCCTGCACCGAGGTCAGGTAGTCCGGCACCAGGTCCGGGCCCAGTTCGTCGCGCTCGTTGACCACTGCCCACAGTTTGCCGTCGCCCGGTTGGATGGCCAGCGCGGTCGGGTTGCGCAGGCCGGTGGCATAAGGCCGGTGGGCACCGGTCGCAGCGTCCACCTGCCAGACCATGGCGCGGTCGACCTCCGCCTCCATGCCGCGCTCGGTGATATTGCTGTTGGAACCGATGCCGACGTACAGGTAGCGGCCGTCGGGGCTGATAGCCAGTGACTTTGTCCAGTGGTGGTTGATCTCGGCGGGCAGGTCGGTGACCTTGGTCGGCGGGCCACCGGCCTGTGTCTGGCCGTCCTGGTAATCGAAGCGCACCAGCGCGTCCTGGTTGGCCACGTACAGCTTGCCGTTGGCATAGGCCAGGCCATAGGGGGCATTGAGGTGTTCGGCGAATACCGTCTGCAGTTCGTAGCGGCCATCGCCGTCGGCGTCGCGCAGCAGGGTAAGGCGGTTGCCGCCCTTGACCTGGGTGTTGCCCTTGGCCTTGATCTGGCTGGCGATCACGTCCTTGGGCTTGAGCTTGGCGGCGTTGCCACCACGCCCCTCGGCAACGAGGATGTCGCCATTGGGCAACACCAGGGTCTGGCGCGGGATCTTCAGGTCGGTGGCGATGGCGCTGATGCGGTAGCCCTGGGGCACCTGGGGTTTTTGCTCACCCCAGGCGGCCGGCTGGGCGATCTTCATGCTTGGCAGCAGCCCGCGTTCGGGGGCTGGCAATTTCGGGTCCGGACCATGGGCCTGGGTCTTCTCGCCGTCGCCGCCACAGGCGCTGAGCAGCAGGGCCATGCTCAGGGCGCTCAATGCGTGCTTCATGCTTCGCCCTCCGTGCGCAGGCGGGTCAGGCCGGCCCAGGTGGCGATCATGGCCAGCACCGTGACCACTACTGACAGCACCAGGCCTGCGGGCATCACGGCCCAGGCGTCCTTGGCGTGCTCGAAGGCGTTGACCAGGCCCAGTACCCAGGTGACCAGCAGCAACAGCACGTACAGCAGCGGGCGACCGGCCTTGCGTGGCGCCCGGATCAGGTTGGCCAGGGCAAACAGCAGCGCCAGGCCACTGGATAGCAGGGCCCCGGCGATCAGCCAGGCGGCGAAGTTGCTCCACTGGATCTGGTAGCTCTGGTAGTAGGCAATGTCGCTGAGCAGGGCGCCGAGGAACAGCGGCACGCTGCCGGCGAGCAGGGTCGCGTGCAGCGGCCCTGGGGTGCAACGGGGGAGGGTGGTAGTGGTCACTGGCTAGGCTCCTTGTCGATCGACGATCCTGGGTCGAGGGTGCTTAGGTGAGGATCGTGATCGAGGTGCAATAGTTCAGTGGCGTTTGCCGTTGGCTTTGCCGGCGCCTGCAGGAGCCTGGGTCTTGCCTGGGAAATTCAGTCGAGCACGGGCCGCAGGAAGCTGCGCTCATAGCTGAGGATGAAACGCTGCTCGGTGGCCAGGGCAAAGGCGGCGATGCACTCGGGGTCGGTTTCCGAAGCTTTGCGGTACTGCTCGTAGGCCGCCAGGCTGGGGAAGCTGAACAGGGCATAGGCGACATTGTTGGCGCCTTCGCTGGGCAGGAAGTAGCCATGGTGGCTGCCGCCCATGCGGTTGACCAGGCCGATCCACAGCTTGCCGTAGACTTCGAAGGCGGGGACCTGGTAGGGGTCGATGATGTACTTGAGGTGGCAGGTGATCATTGCACGCAATCCTTTGGGTGAGCCGGGTGGCTCACCTTACAGGGCGTGGGCGTGGGCAGCTAGTGTGGTGTTTTGCAAATACGACCAATAACTCGCGAGCGATTTTTGCGCTCAGGCAAGGCGTCGCGACGAGTCGTAGCCCAGCTACGGCGAGGAGCGACAACGCCGCATGAGCGCAAAAAGCGCCGCGAGTTATGGTCGTTATTTGTGAAACACCACACTAGAGTTTGGCCTGGCGCCAGATCAATTGCTCGGTGGGATAACCCTGCTTGCGCGTCAGCGCCAGTAGCTGGTCACGGGTCTGGTCACTGACAGTGGGGGTGCGCGACAGCAGCCAAAGGTATTCGCGGTTCGGGTGGCCGACCACGGCCACGCGGTAATCCGCGTCGTGATACAGCACCCAGTATTCGCCCTTGGTCAGGTCCGGTGCCAGGCGGCTGAACCAGTTGTCGAAGCGCACCCAGAGCTTGTCGGTGCGGCCGGGCACCTGCGCCTCGGCGATGCCATTGGCCTGGTTCCATTGGCCGTCCTTTTCCAGGCAGCGGTTGGTGACGTCGATGCGCCCGTCCTCGCGCAGGCCATAACGGGCCTCGGACTGCACGCAATTGCGCTGGAAGAACATCGGCAGGCGCGCCAGTTCATACCAGGTGCCCTGATAGCGCTGGAGCTCGACCTGTTGCGTGGTGGGCGGTGGCTGCTCGTCGCGGGCGCTGGTGCAGCCCGTGAGCGCGAGGGTAAGGCAGCAGCAAAACGGCACGGCCAGGCGCATCGCCATGGGAAACCTCCTGAAGGGGGGAAAGGCTCACATGGCTTTCGATGCGCGGGCCGGCCAAAGGTTTTACTGGGCTGGGCGGGAAGTTTCCACGCTCAGTACTTCGGTAAAGATGGCTTCGACGGTCTGGTCGACCTTGAGGTTTTTCATCCGTGCCTGCAGTTCGGGATTCTCGACCTTGACCACCTGCAGTTTGCCTTCGGGCGGCAGCAGGGTGACTTCATGAGTGTTCAGGTCGATCTTCTTGATCTGCGAGGTGACCTTGACCTGGCGGAAAGCCTCGCCACCTGGGTTGGGGTTGGCCGCGGTGGCGCGGATGGTGCCCGATTCCTCGGAGGCCTTGGGCGCGCCGCCGACATTGGTGTTCAGTACATAGGCGATGGCACGGGTGACTTTGATGTCGACCTGGTCGCCGACCTTGAGGTTGGGCAGGGCCTTGGCCTGTTCGGTGAGCTGGAAGGTCACGTCCTTGTCGTGGGGACCCTTGACCGTGACCTGGCGGTTGGGCAGGTCGATCTTGGTCACTTCGGTGGTGATATGGCTTTCCAGCGCCTCGCTGGCGATGGGCAGTTCGGCCGCGTGGGCGGTGAGGCTGGCCGCGCCGATGAGCGAGGTGAAAGCGATGGCGCGGGCGAGAGTCGAGTTCATTGGCCTGTCTTCCTTGTGGTCGATACCGATGGGTGGTTCGCGTTGAGCAAGCATAGACAGTAGTTGGCCGGTGTGTGGCCCGCTTACAAGGCTGGCTGTTCCAGGGCCTTGGCGCCGGATACGCTCACCGCCCCGGGCAGTGTCACGGCATTCTTGGCGGCCAGCACTTCGGCCATCACGCTCACCGCGATCTCCGCCGGGGTCTTGCTGCCGATGTAGATGCCGATGGGGCCATGCAGGCGTTGCAGCGAAACCTCGCTCTCGCCGAAATGTTCAATCAAGCGCTCGCGGCGCAGTTGGCTGTTGCGCCGCGAGCCGATGGCGCCAATGTAGAACGCCGGGCTGTGCAGGGCCTCGAGCAGCGCCAGGTCGTCGAGCTTGGGGTCATGGCTGACGGCGATGATGCAGGTACGCAGGTCTGCGTTGAAGGCGCGTACCGCATCGTCCGGCATGCCCTTGAGGTGCTCGACGCCGGCCACCGCCCAGGTGGCCATGTGTTCGGGGCGAGGGTCGCACACCGCCACCCGAAAACCGTTGAACAAGGCCATGGTCGCCAGGTATTCGGCCAGTGCCCCGGCGCCGATCAGCAGCATGCGGTAGCCGGGACCGAGGGTGTTGACCATGTGCTGGCCGTCGAAGCTGAACTGCTCGGGGGTGGCGGTGGCTGCCAGGCTCACCGCGCCGCTTTGCAGGGTCAGTCGGCGGCGCATCAGCCGGCCCTGGTCGAGGTGCTCCAGCAGTTGCAGCAGGGGCAATGCGGCCGGTTCGAATTCCAGGATCAGCTCCAGGGTGCCGCCACAGGGCAGGCCGAAGCGGTGGGCCTCGTCGGCGCTGACGCCATAGCGAATCACCTCGGGCCTGCCCTGGGGCAGGCCGGGGCCGCCATAGGCGGTGGTGTAGCGATGAATCAGGTCGTCTTCGATGCATCCGCCGGACACGCTGCCAACCACCCGGCCATCGTTGCGCAGCGCCATCATCGAGCCGACCGGGCGAGGGGAGGAACCCCAGGTGCGGGCGACAGTGGCGAGCAGCACGCGGTGCCCGGCCTGGAGCCAGTCGTGGGTGGTGCGCAGGACCAGCAGGTCGATGCTTTCCATGGTGTCCTCGGTTGTCTGTGCTCCACGCTTCACACGTGGGAGCGGGCTTGCCCCGCGATGGCGGTATCAGCGCATATGCAGGATGATCGGGCTGCTGCTGGCAGGGTCGGTATGCCCGCGCAGCTCGCCCACCGCCTTGGCCTGCACCGCGCCACCCTGATTGCCCCAGGCACTGCGGGCGAAACTCAGCACCTCGGCGATCTCCCGGTCCGACAGCTGCTCGCGGAACGCCGGCATGCGGTAGGCGTCCGGCACCCCGGCGGCGACGATGCGCTGCGAGCCGTTGAGGGTGATGTTGATCGCCGAGGCATTCTCTGCGGCCAGCATCGAGGTGGCCCCCGCCAGCGGCGGCATCCACTCGGCCTGGCCCTTGCCATCCGCGCCATGGCAGCTGGCGCAACGGGTCGCGTAGGTGTGCGCGCCGGGCGCATCAGGCGCGGCGGCCGTCGCCTGGTACTGCCAGGGCGCACCATCACGCCGAGGGTCACCGGGCAATGCCTTGAGGTAGCGGGCGATCGCGCCCAGGTCGTCGTCGCTCATGAACTGCGTGGAGTTGTTGAACGCCTCGGTCATCGAGCCGTACACCACCGCATGGCGATTGCGCCCGGTCTTGAGGAACTGCACGATCTCGGCTTTGCTCCAGCGCCCGAGCCCGGTGTTGTGGTCCTGGCGCAGGCTCGGCGCGTACCAGCCATCGAGCAGGGCCCCGGCGAGGAACGGCGCGCCGCTTTCGTCCAGGGCTTTCTCGTTGAAGGCCAGGCCCCGAGGCGTATGGCAACTGCCGCAGTGGCCGGGGCCCTGGACGATGTAGGCGCCGCGATTCCACAGCGGATCCTGGTCGGGTTTCTGCGCATAGGCGGTGGTCGGTGCGAAGAGGCCGTTCCACAGGGCGATGGGCCAGCGCAGGTTCAATGGCCAGGGAATGCTGCTGGGTATATTGGCTTCGGCTGCCGGTTGCACGCCCTTCATGAAGAACGCGTAGAGCGCCCGCACATCGTCATCGCTGAGCTTGGCATAGGACGGGTAGGGCATGGCCGGGTACAGCCGTCGCCCTCCCGGCGCCACGCCCTGGCGCACGGCACGGTCGAAGTCGGCCAGGCTATAGGCGCCGATGCCGTGGTCGCGATCCGGGGTGATGTTGGTGGCATGGATCGCCCCCAGCGGCGTGGCCATTTCCAGGCCTCCGGCAAAGGGCGCCTTGCCCGGCAGGCTGTGGCAGGCCACGCAGTCGCTGAGGCGGGCGACGTATTCGCCGCGGCTGACCAGGGCGGCGTCGGCGCTGTCCGAGGCGCTGAAGGGCGAGGCAGGCTCGCGGGTGACGTACCAGGCCAGCAGGCCTGCCGCGACCAGGCACGGCAAGGCCAGCCAGCCTGCGGTTCTTGCGAATCGGCTGTTGTTCATGGGCTGTCCTTGTCGTGTCAGCTGAAGGTATGGCGGCTCAGGGGCATACTGCGCACGCGCTGGCCGGTAAGCTGCGCCACGGCGTTGGCCACCGCGGGCGCCACCGCCGGCAGCGGCGGTTCACCGATGCCGCCCATCTTCGCCCCGCTCTCGACGATGCGCACATGCACCCGGGCCATGCGCGATGGCGGCAGCACCGGGTACAGGTCGTAGTTGCGCGCCCGTGGCATGCCGTTCAGCCACACCGATTCTTCCAGCAGCACCTGGGACAGGCCCAGGGATACCGCGCCGTTGACCTGGGCCTCGATGATCGCCGGGTTGACGATGCTGCCCGGGTCGATGGCCTGCCAGATATCGTGCACCTTGACCTGGCCACCCTCCAGCGACACTTCGGCGATGACCGCCGCCTCCGAGCCGAACGGCGAGGCCATGGCCACGCCGCGGGCGCGCTTGCTGCCGTCCTCGGCGGTGAACGGGCCGCGCTTCCAGCCGCCGGACAATTCGCCCACCGCCTGCAGCAGGGTGGTCAGGCGCGGGTTGTCCCGCAGCAGTTGCAGGCGCAGCTCGAAGGGATCGTGGCCGCCCTTGTCGGCCAGCTCGTCGAGGAACGACTCGTAGAAGAAGTCGTTCAGCGAATTGCCCACCGAGCGCCAGTAGCCGAGCATGGCCGGGCCTTTGACATAGATCTGCGCGATGCGTTTGTTGGCGATGGCGTAGGCCTTGCCCGACAGCCCTTCGAGGGCGGTGGGATCGACCTTGTCACCCTGCTTGCCAGCAATGGCCTCGGTCGGGCCTTCGGTGGCGCTGATCGCCTCGATGGCCACCGGCAGGCCTTTCTCGTCCAGCGCGGCGCGGAACTTGACCACGGCCATGGGGCGCATGGCATCGCGCAGGAACTCCTCCTCGCGGCTCCAGATCAGTTTCACCGGCCTGCCGACCGCCTTGGCCAGGGCGATGGCCTGCGGGTAGGGGTTGGCCGAGTCATACAGGAAGTGCCGGCCGAAGAAACCACCGAGCAGTGGCGAATGCAGGGTGATCCGCGCCGGGTCCAGGCCGGTGCGCTTGGCGATGTCGGCGCGGAACATGTCCTGGGCCTGGTTGGGCAGCCACACTTCCAGCGAGCCGTCGGGGTTGAAACGGGCGGTGGCGGAGGGCGGCTCCAACTGCGCGTGGTTGAGGAACTGGTTGTGGTAGGTGGCCTCGACCTTGGTCTTGGCCCCGGCCAGGGCGCCGGCGACATCGCCCTGGTTTTCCTCGTCGCGGCTCGGCCCGGTCTGGGCGGCCAGGTGTTCGCGCCAGCCATCGCTGGAAAAATCGGCAGGCATAGGCCGCACCTGGCTGTCGGCGGCCACTTCCTTCCAGTCCACCTGCAGCGCTTCCACCGCGCGCTTGGCGTGCCACCAGCGTTCGGCGACCACGGCGACCGCACCGGGCAGTTGATGCACCGAGTGCACGCCCTTCATCGCCTTGACCTGTTCCTCGTTGCGCAGGTTGCCTACGGTCATGCCCAGGCGCGGGGCATGCTGCACGGCGGCGTGGAGCATGCCGTCGACCTTGACGTCGATGCTGTAGACGGCCTTGCCGGTGGACTTGTCGTAGGCGTCGAGGCGCTGCACCGGCTTGCCGATCCAGCGGAACTGGCTGGGGGCGCGCAGCTTGACGCTGGCAGGGTCGGGCACCGGCAGGTCCATGGCCTTGGCGGCCAGTTCGCCGTAGCCCAGCGCACGGCCCGAGGCCGCGTGCACCACCTTGCCAGGCTCGGTGCTCAGTTCACCAACTGGCACGCCCAACTGCTCGGCGCCGGCCTGCAGCAGCATGGCGCGGGCCAGGGCGCCGAGGCGGCGCATGGTCGGGTAGCTCATGCGCACCGACATGCTGCCGCCGGTGATGCGCAGGCCGTTCTCCATCACCACGTAGGCCTCGCCCGCTGGCGCGCTTTCGACCACGAAGGTGGCTGGGTCGGCGTCCAGTTCCTCGCCGATGATCTGCGCCATGGCCGTGTTGACCCCTTGCCCGCCCTCCATGAACGGGCTGAGCAGGTGCACGCTGCCGTCCGCGCGGATTTCCAGGAAGGCCGGCACCTGGGTGCCGCGCTCAGTGGTCGCGGCGGCGGCCTGTACCCGCGCCGAGCCCAGCGGCAGGCCGAAGCCCAGCACCAGTGCGCCGATGGCGCTGCCGGCAAGAAAGCGCCGACGCGACAGGTTGACCGTTTCGCCGCTGCGCAGCCGTGCCAGGTCGTCAGGGGTGTCGATACGCGCGTTCATCAGGCGTTCTCCCCTTGGGCCAGTTCGTGCACGGCGGCATGGATGGCGTTGTAGGTGCCGCAGCGGCATAGGTTGACCATGGCCGCGTCGATCTGTTCGGTACTGGGTTTGGGGGTGTGCTTGAGCAGCGCGGTGGCCGCCATCACCTGGCCGGACTGGCAGTAGCCGCACTGGGCCACCTGGTGCTCGACCCAGGCGGCGACCACGCGCTTGCCCACGGCGTCGGCTTCGATGGCCTCGATGGTGGTGACTTCACGACCGACCACGCCGGCCACCGGGGTGACGCAGGCGCGCACCACATTGCCGTCCACCAGCACCGAGCAGGCGCCGCATTGGGCCAGGCCGCACCCGTATTTGGTGCCGGTCAGGCCGAGGTCGTCACGGATCACCCAGAGCAAGGGCGTGTCGGCGTCAGCCTCGACCTGGTAGGTCTGCTGGTTGATTCTTAGTTCCATGGGCTCACCTGCTGATCATCGGTTCTGGAAGCGGGGAATACGCTGTTCCCCAATCCAGAAACGCTAGCACATGGCCCCGTTGCGCAATCGATGCACCCCGCAGGTTCAGAGGATCAGGCAAGCAATCCGGCGGAATGCGCAAGCCTCCTCAATCGATGCGTGGGTGTTGCTGGGCCAGGGTCTTGCGCTTGGCCTCCAGCTCGGCGATCTGCGCGTCGATGTCTTCGATCTTCTGTTCGATGTTGTCGTGGTGCTCCTGCAGCAGTTCGCGGGCTTCGTCGATATCCGAGGCGGCCGGGGCGGCGCCGCGCAACGGACGGTTGGCGGTCTCCTTCATGGTCAGGCCGGTGAGCAGGCCGATCACGGCGATCACCATCAGGTAATAGGCCGGCATGTACAGGTTGTCGGTGGTTTCCACCAGCCAGGCGGCGAGGGTCGGGGTCAGGCCGGCGATCAGCACCGAGATATTGAAGGCGCTGGCCAGGGCGCTGTAGCGGATATGCGTGGGGAACATCGCCGGCAGGGTCGAGGCCATCACGCCGATGAAGAAGTTCAGCAGCACGGCGAGGATCAACAGGCCGGCGAAGATCACCGCCAGCTTGCCGCTGGTGATCAGCATGAACGCCGGGATCGCCAGGGCAAACAGCCCGACGCTGCCGATGATGATGAATGGCTTGCGCCCCCACTTGTCGCTGAGCAGGCCGATGATCGGCTGCACGAACAGCATGCCGACCATGATCGCGATGATGATCAGCACGCCGTGGTCTTCGCTGTAGTGCAGGTTGTGCGAGAGGTAGCTGGGCATGTAGGTGAGCAGCATGTAGTAGGTGACGTTGGTGGCGATCACCACGCCGATGCAGGTCAGCAGGCTGCGCCAGTGCTGGGTCGCCACCTCCTTGAACGACACTTTCGGGCCGCTGGCCAGGCCTTCGCGGTCACCTTGCTCGAGTTTTTCGACGTGTTGCTGGAAGGCCGGGGTTTCTTCCAGCGCGTGGCGCAGGTACAGGCCGATCAGGCCCAGCGGCAGGGCCAGGAAGAACGGCAGGCGCCAGCCCCATTCGAGGAACTGTTCCTCGCCGAGGAGCGTCGAGATCAGCACCACCACGCCGGCGCCGAGGACAAAGCCGGCGATCGAGCCGAAGTCCAGCCAGCTGCCGAGGAAGCCGCGCTTGCGGTCCGGGGCGTACTCGGCGACGAAGATCGAGGCGCCGGTGTATTCACCGCCCACCGAGAAGCCCTGGGCCATCTTCGCCAGCAACAGCAGGATCGGCGCCCAGATGCCGATGCTGGCGTAGGAGGGGATCAGGCCGATGGCGAAGGTGCTCAGGGACATGATCACGATGGTCGCGGCCAGCACTTTCTGGCGCCCGTAGCGGTCGCCCAGGGCGCCGAAGAACAGCCCGCCCAGCGGGCGGATCAGGAAGGGCACGGAGAAGGTGGCCAGCGCCGCGATCATCTGCACGCCGGGGCTCGCGTTGGGGAAGAACACCTTGCCCAGGGCATAGGCGACGAAGCCGTAGACGCCGAAGTCGAACCATTCCATCGCGTTGCCCAGGGCGGCTGCGGTGATGGCCTTGCGCATCTTGGCGTCGTCGACGATGGTGATGTCCTTCAAGCCGATGGGCTTGACGGGTTTCCTGCGTGATTTCATGGGCCGTTGTCCTTGGAGGCTGTGGGGCATGGCCATGGTTTGGCCAGCCTTGTACCTAGGGTCAGATACAACGGCGCGCTAAATAATTCCCTGCTGGATCATTTGTGTGCGGCACGGATGGCCCTGGCGCGAGGCAAGCCCGCTTCTACAGAGGCCATCAGGCAACCGATCAGAGCGCGCGTGACATTAGCCAGTGCTGCTGCCCCCAAGCCTCGAAGGGTTCCAGCGGTGCCCAGCCACGCTTGGCGTAGTAGGCGCTCTGGTCGTGGGTGTGCAGGTAGAGCGTGGAGACTCCGCTGCTGCGTGCATGGTCGCAGATGCCTTCGATCAGTTGTTCCGCCAGGCCTTGCCCTCGTGCTTGCGGGGTGACGAACACGCAGGCCAGCCATGGGCCAAGATCGCTGCGCCCGGGCAGGTCGTCGCTGGCCAGGGCGGCGCTGCCCAGCAGGCGGTCGCCGTCGAGGGCGACCAGGCATCGCCATTGGCCGTTGCGCTGGCCTTCGGCGAATTCGCGTTGCCAGTCGCTAAGCGGCACGTCCGCGTACTCGTAGTGGAACTGTTGGTGCAGCCACTTGGCGAGGGTATCGCTGTGGGCCATGTGGTGTTCAAGCCAGTCCAGGCGGGGCATGCTGTTGTCCTTGTCGAGGGGCATTTCAGTGCGGTGGGCTGTGATGTCGCGAGCATACACCAGGCCTCTAACGCGTACTCGAGTTGCAAGTAAATTCGAGGGCAGTCGCTTCAATAGAGTCGAAAGTTCAGCACGAATCGTCGCCGCACGGGCCAATTATTCGGCTTAGTTTCGGCGCGTTTCACCGAAGTAGAGTCCTCTTGTGTGTTTTCAAGTTGCTGTGCGTAGGCGGCATGCGACTAAAGTCCGGTGTCTGCTGCTCGTGTCTACAAGTACCGTGGGGCTAGACAGTCATCAAGTTCGATTGTTGGACAATTCGATCCCTCCACCCCGTACCCGCTTTACCACGGGCTATCAAGTGACCATGCGGTCATGCCCGGCGCCATGTGGTAATTAGCAGTCGTTAACTTTTCCGTGAGCGTTTCAACAAACAACGCTCAACTTTCTAAAGTTATTGCGCGTGTGCCGATAACCCTCGGTGACCGTGCTGGGAAGTTCCAAGTACTGCGATTCTCGCTGTGCCTTTGCCTGCGAATGGGTGTTGTATGCCGTACCTGTCTGCTGTTGATCGTCGCCAATTAATGCTGTCTGTCGCACTGGCTTGCCTGTGCGCCGGAAACCTGCATGCCGAGACATTTACGCCCGGCCAGGAAGTGTTGCGCCAACAGCAACAGCAACAACAGGACCTGCAGCAACTGCAACTGGAGCAACGACGCCGCCAACTGCAGCGCGGTGCGTTCACCGGGCCCGATACTTCCGCGCAGGTCCCCCAGGCCGCGGCCCCGGATACGCACTGCTGGCCGCTGGCCGGAGTGCGGGTGGGCGGCGTCACCCTGATCGACCGTGCCACCCTCGATGCGCGCATCGACCCGCTGGTGGCGGCGTGCATGGGCGTGGGGCAGATCAACCAGCTGCTGGCGAGTATCACCGCGCTGTACCTGGAAAAGGGCTATATCGCCAGCCGGCCCTACCTGAGCAGCGCCCCGGCAGCCGGGCAGTCGCTGGACATCCTGGTGGACGAAGGCTACCTGGAGGCCATCGAACTGGCCGACCAGCGCCTGCCGGTGTCGCTGGCCGGGGCCTTCCCCGGCATGCTCGGCGAGCCGCTGAACCTGCGTGACCTGGAGCAGGGCCTGGACCAGCTCAACCGCCTGCGCTCGGTCGACCTGACCGCCGACATCGCCCCCGGCAGCCAGCCGGGCGCCTCGCGGATCATCCTGCGCCCGCGCAGCGCCGGCCAGCCACGGGTGGCCGTGGGCCTGGGCCTGGACAACCTCGGCAGCGCCAGCACCGGGCGCGACCGTCGCGTGCTCAGCCTGGGCCTGGACAACCCGCTGGCACTCAACGACCTGCTCAGCCTGTCGGCCAGCGATACCCTCAACCAGGGCGACCGTTACAGCCGCAACGCCAGCCTGTACTACGCGATCCCCTATGGCTACTGGACCTTCAGCCTGTTCGCCAGCCATGCCGAGTACCGCTCGCCGGTCAAGCTCAGCACGCTGACCCTGCATAGCCGCGGCATCACCGACCAGCTCAGCCTGCGCGGCGAGCGTGTGCTGTGGCGCGACCAGCGCCATCAACTGAGCGCCAGCCTGCAACTGGCGCACAAGGATGTCGACAGCGAGTTCGCCAAGGTGCGCCTGGACGTGCAGAGCCCGACGCTGACCGTGGCCGAGGCCGGGCTCAACCTGTTCTGGCTCGACCACGCGGTGTGGAACCTGGACCTCAACTATGCCCAGGGGCTGCATTGGTTCGGTGCCGACGACGATGCTGATCGCCCGGTGCCCGACCTGCCCATGGCGCAGTTTCGCAAGTACCGCGCCGGCCTTGGCCAGTGGCGCAACGGCCAGCTGCTGGGCCAGGCCTGGCAGTGGCAGAGCCAGCTCAACCTGCAGTACAGCCCCGACCCGCTGCCGGCCATCGAGCAGTTGCTCGGCACCGACGATTCGGCCGTGCGCGGCTACCGCATCAGCAGCCTGTCCGGCGCCAGTGGGGCGGTGTGGCGCAACACCCTGCGCCTGCCGCTGCGGGCAGAGGGACCGCTGACCATCACCCCGCGCCTGGGGCTGGACCATGGCTGGATCAAGGCCGACCACGGCGCCGCCAGCCAGCGCCTGAGCGGCGCGAGCCTGGGCGTGAACCTGGGCTGGAAGGCGCTGCAGCTGGACCTCGACTACCAGCGCAGCCTCAACACGCCCCGCGGTTACCAGCGCGAGCCTGAAGTCTGGCTGTTCAGGGCCGCCGTGCAGATCTGAGCGCACCGATTTAGCAGTACCTACATGGAGAGTGACCTATGCCCAAGACCCCCTTTACCTTCAATTTGTCCCCGCAAGGCAAGCTGCGCTGGGCGATCGCCAGCCTGCTGCTGGCCACCAGCCTGCCCCAGGCGCTGGCCGGCGGCGTGGTGGTCGCCCCCGGGCCCGGGGGCACGGCGCAACTGCAGACCCAGGGCGGCGTGCCCATCGTCAATATCGTTGCCCCCAACGGCGCGGGCCTGTCGCATAACCAGTTCCTTGACTACAACGTCGACCGCCAGGGTCTGGTACTGAACAACGCCCTGCAGGCCGGGCACTCGCAGCTGGCCGGCGAGCTGGCGGCCAACCCGCAGTTCCAGGGCCAAGCGGCGAGCGTGATCCTCAATGAAGTGGTCAGCCGCAACGCCTCCGCCATCAATGGCGCCCAGGAGATCTTCGGCCGTGCCGCCGACTACGTGCTGGCCAACCCCAACGGCATCTCGGTCAACGGCGCCAGCTTCATCAACGCGCCCAACGCCAGCCTGGTGGTGGGCCGCCCCGAGCTGGAAGCGGGCCGGCTCAAGGCCCTGGGCACCCAGGACGCCAGCGGCCAGTTGCAGGTGCAGGGCGCCGGCCTGCGCAACGACGGCGGTTCGGTCAACCTGATCGCCCCGCGCATCGACAGCCAGGGCCGCCTGGATGCCCGGGACCAGCTCAACCTCACCGTGGGCCGCAACCAGGTGGATTACGCCAGCGGCCAGGTCAAGGTGCTCGACGGCGGCGCGGCCAGCGGCGAGCAGCGTATCGACGCCAGCCTGTTCGGCGCGATGCAGGCCGGGCGCATCAATATCGTCAGCACCGCGCAGGGTGCCGGGGTGCGGGTCGGGCCAGGGCAGATCGAAGGCCGCGACGGCGTGCGCATCGACTCGGCGGGTAACCTGAATATCAGCGGCGCCGCCGTGGCCGACTCGCTGCAAGCGACCCGTGCGGGCGTGCGCAGCAGCCAGGGCGATGTGCAACTGCATGGTGCCCAGGACCTGACCCTGGCCGCCGCCGACGTGGCCGGGCGCGACGTCAAGCTCGACGCCGGGCGCAACCTCACCCTGAGCACCGTGCAAAGCCGCAAGCTCCAGGAAAAACGCGAGAACTGGCGCAGCGGCGCACTGGGCATCGATTGGGAAACCTACCAGCGCACCCAGACCGACAGCGATACCCGCGAGCATGGGGTGCAGGTCGTGGCCCAGCGTGATGCTCGTGCGAACGCCGGCCAGGATGTCACCGTCAATGCTGCCAGCATGGAGGCGCCCGGCCAACTGAGCCTGAACAGCGGTGGCGACCTGCGCCTGACCGCTGCCACCGAACGCCAGGTCAACAGCGACCAGGGCAAGCACACCAAGGGCTTCTGGAAGGCCGACTGGGACAATCGCAGCGAAACCCAGCGCAGCGTCACCAGCCAGCTCAAGGGCGGCGATATCGAACTGCGGGCCAAGGCTTCGGTGCTGGCCGAAGGTGCCCAGCTGACCAGCGGCCAGGACATCCGCATCGCCGGCAAGCAGGTGCAGATCAGCAACGCCTCGCGCACCGACCAGCGCGACAGCCAGAACCAGCAGAGCAAGTTCTTCGGCGTCAGCCACAACGAAGCCAAGCAGAACAGCCGGGAAAGCACCGCCGTGCGCAGCGAGCTGGTGGCCGGTGGCAGCGTTGGCCTGAACAGCGCCGAAGGCATCGAGGTGGTCGGCTCCACGGTCAAGGCCAGCGGCGCGTTGAGCGCTGACGCGGCGGGCGACCTGAAGGTCGCCTCGGCCCAGGACACCCGCGAGCACGGCAGCGCCAGCAGCAGCCGTGGTTTCGTGGCCTCGGCCAAGGAGACCGCGCCGGGCTCGGGGCAGTATCGCGCCGGCGTCGGCTATGCGAGCGATCGCCAGAGCGCCACTGGCAGCCAGGTCAGCCAGCAGGGTTCCAGCCTCAGTGGCAGCGAGGTTCAGCTGACCGCCGGCGCTGACCTGACCGTCAAGGGCGCAGCGGTGAAGTCCACGGCAGGCGACACCACCCTGGCCGGCAAGCAGGTGTCGTTGCTGGCCGAGCAGGACAGCCGCAGCGAGTCCCGCGACAGCAGCCACACCGGGGGTGGCGTCTACCTCACCGCCGGCCTCGACCGTGCCGGCGCCGGGGTCGACTTCGCCCATGGCACCCAGCAGGACACCGCGAGCAGCAGCACTGCCAAGACCACCGGCATCGACAGCGCCGGCAGCTTGACCATCAAGGCCGACACCCTGGCCAGCGAAGGCGCCCAGGTCAACAGCGCCGGCACCCTGAGCGTCAGCGCCAACCAGGTGGACAACCGCGCGGCTCGCGACACCACCAGCAGCAGCCACCAGCAGAGCAACTGGACGGCGGATGTCGGCGTCAATGTCGAATACAAGGACATCGCCCGGCCGATCGCCGGGGTGGTCAAGGATGTGGTGGACGGCAAGGTGTCGGTGAAAGACGCGCTCGACGGCAAGCTGCCGCTGGGCGATGTCAAGGACGTGCTTGCCGGCAAGACCTCGCTGACCGACGCCCTGGGCAAGCTCGGCACGCCGAACCTGGGCGTCGACCTGGCCGTGGGCCATGCCAGCCAGCAGCAGGGTGAGCAGACCGGCACCGCGGTGGTCAGCCAGTTCAACGGCCAGGGCGTCCAGCTGGATGTGGCTGGTGCGCTGAAGGACCAGGGCACCCAGTACAACGCCAACGGCGGCGCGCTGAACATCAAGGCCGGCGCGTTGCAGGCCGAGGCCGCCAGCAACACCCACAGCCGCAGCGAGCAGCAGGTGAATGCCGATGTATCCGCCCGGGTCTACACCAAGACCGGCGAGGACCTGAATGTGACCGCCAGTGGTTCGGGGGGAAGCAAGAGCTTGGCCGAAGACCGTCCCACTGCCGTGGTCGGCACCTTCAGTGGCAATCAGGGCCTTAACATCCAGGTCGGCGGCGATGCCCGCTTCGAAGGCAGCCGCCTCGACGGTGGCCAGGGCGCGGTGGCCGTCAACACTGGCGGCAAGCTGGCCCTGGAGCAGGCCAGCAACCATGAGCGTCGCGACACCAGCAGCCTCGGTGGCAGCGCTTCGCTGACCGTGGGCACCTTGCCGGTGGGTGACAAGGTCGACCTGGGCGCCGGGTTGCAACTCGACCATGCCGGCGAACACAGTGCCGACAGCAAGGCCCAGGTGGCGAGCATCAGCGGCAGCGGCCCGGTGCGGTTGGGCAGCGGTGGCGACCAGACCTTGCAAGGTACGCGCATCGACGCGGCGGGCCCGGTCGAACTCAAGGCCGGTGGCGCTCTTGACCTGCAGGCCGCCAGCGACACCCGGACCGTCAGCGGCAGCCACCTGGGCGGCGGCCTCAATCTCGGCGGCAAGGCAGCCACCGGTGAGCAGGGCCGCGACCTGAGCGGCAAGCTGGGCGGCAACTTCAATGTGGGCCAGACCAACGAACGCTCGCAGACCCTGAGCGGCGGCCAGCTGAACAGCCGCGCCAATGTGGACCTGGCCGGCCAGTCGGTGCATCTGCAGGGCACGCAGGTCGCAGCTAGGGGCGTCAACGTCGGCGCAGGCGAGGGTGGCCTGGCGCTGGAGTCGGCGCAGTCCACCCAGAGCCGCAACAACTGGGGCGTCGAGCTGAAGGCCGGCGGCAACCTGAGCCGCAATACCCCGGCCGACGCCGGCCAGCAGGCCACTGCGTCCCATGACTTCGACCTCGGCGGCAAGGTGCATGTGGATCATCTGCAGGGCACCACCCAGCAGAACAGCCGGATTGCCGCCGACACGGTGGCGTTGAACAGCACGGGCGCGGCGCAACTGAGCGGCGCCCGTGTCGAAGGCCAGCACATCGGCGGCAAGCTCGCCGGCGGGCTCAGCATCCAGGAGCGTCAGGACACCACCACCTCGGTGCGTCTCGACCTGGGCGCCGGCCTTGTCGGCAAACCGGGCGAGGCCAAGGACGGCGAAGCCAAGCCCGCCTTCGGCTACACGCCGTCGTTCAACGCGCAGGGCGAGTTCGTGCGCAAGGCCGGGGTCCAGGAAACGTCGGGGATCGCGGCGCAGCGCGAGCTGGGGCTGCAGGTCAAGGGCGTGGAGCAGGGCGGGAACACGGTCGGGGCCGAGGTGAAACCACTCGGTTACCAGGTCAAGGCCACCCTCGACCTGCCCAAGCTGCCTGAAACCGGCCTGCCCAGCGTGTCGCTGGATGACGGCAAGCTGAAGGTCGGGCCGGTGACGGTCGAGGGGCAGCTTGATGATCTGACCAACAAAGGCTGACGGGGCCGCTCTGCGGCCCATCGCGGGGCAAGCCCGCGCCTACAGGCGATTGCTATCCCTGTAGGCGCGGGCTTGCCCCGCGAACGTTCAGACCGCCGAAAACACCGACCCGGTGATCCGTTCGCTCAACAGCTCCAGAACCCGCAACCCCACCAACGAGTTGCCCGAGGCGTTCAGCGCCGGCGACCACACGCAGATGCTGTAGCGCCCCGGCACCACCGCGACGATGCCGCCGCCCACGCCGCTCTTGCCCGGCAGCCCGACGCGGTAGGCGAAATTGCCGGCCTCGTCATACAGTCCGCTGGTGGCCATGATCGCATTCACTTGCTGCGCCTGGCGCGGGCTGAGCACTTGTTCGCCGCTGTGCGGGCAGTAGCCGCTGTTGGCCAGGAAGGCGAAGCCACGGGCGACGTCGGCGCAGCTCATCGACAGCGCGCAGTGGTGGAAGTAGCTGCGCAGCACCGCGTCGACATCATTGTGGAAGTTGCCGAAGGCCTGCATCAGGTAGGCCATGGCCGCATTGCGTGCGCGGTGCTGGTACTCCGACTCGGCCACCACCGTGTCGCTGACGATACGCGGATTGGCCGCCAGGCGGCGGACGAAGTCGCGCATCGACAGGGTGGGGGTGGCATAGCGCGATTGGTTGATGTCGCAGATCACCAGCGCCCCGGCATTGATGAACGGGTTGCGCGGCCGGCCCTTTTCCACCTCCAGCTGCACCAGCGAGTTGAACGCCTGCCCCGAAGGCTCGTAGCCCAGCCGCGACCAGATGTCTTCGCCACTGTGGTTGATCGCTTGCACCAGGCTGAACACCTTGGAGATGCTCTGGATCGAGAACGGCGTGCGCGCATCCCCGGCGCAGTGCAACTGGCCGTCCAGGCTCTGCACGGCGATGCCCAGCTGGTTGGGGTCGACCTGGGCGAGGGCGGGAATGTACTGCGCCACCTGGCCCTGGACGAGCAGGGGGCGGACGTGGTCGAGGATCTCTTGCAGGAGTGCTTGCATCGGAAAACCTGGTGCGGAGGAAAGACGCGGTCGAAAACGTTCAGGTAGACGATGGTCGCTGGCTGCGGAGCACATCTGCCGGCGTTGATTCCTGTGATGATGCGTGACCTGCAGGCGCAGGCTTGCCCCGCGCCTGCAGTGACCGCGTTTTACGCGTTGGAGGTTGCCTCGAACGCGGCGTGGTATTGCACGTCGCCTTGCGGTACGTCCCCAGTGAAGGCCAGGGCCTGGAAGTACTCGGCAGGCACGCCCGGCAAGGTCAGGCCCGGCTGGGCCTTGAAGCCGAAGCGGGCATAGTGGCGCGGGTCGCCCAGCACCACGCAGCCCTGGCCGGCCAACCCATGCAACCGGGCCAGCGCGGCATTGATCAGCGCCGAGCCGATGCCTTGCCCCTGGCGTGCCGGCGACACCGAAACCGGCCCGAGACCGAACCAGCCGCTGGCGCCCGACGACAGGGTGACCGGGGAAATCGCCACATGGCCGACGACGGTGCCGGCTTCCACGGCCACCAGCGAGACAGTGAGCTGCCCCGCCCGACGCAGCGCCGTGACGATGAACTGTTCGGTGTGGCTGCTGTGCTCGGCGTTGGCGAAGGCGGCTTCGGTCAGTTGGCCGATGGCGTCGATGTCTTCAGGGCGTTCGTCGCGCAGGGCGATGCCATTGTCCAGGTGCCTGCGCGTGTCGGCGTCGATCAGGCCGCGCAGGGCCTCGAACAGCGGTGTGGCGGCGGTGTAGCGTTTGCCGTAGTCGAGGTTGAAGGCATAGTCGAAGCCCGGCGGATTGCGGCCCTGGTTGTGCTGCAACAGGGTCTCCAGCTTGTCCAGGGCTTTGACCGCCTGGGCCTCTGCGGACGTCGCGGCTTCGTAGTCTTCCCACAGCCCCATGATCTCCTCGCGCAGGGCTGCATCCAGGCTCGACATCAGTTGCAGCAGGTCGTCGCGTTCCTGTTGGCTCTTGTCGGGAAAGCCCTGCTTGCTGACGGCGGGCACGTCGCCACTGATGGCCTCGCCGAGGTCGTGGACCAGGCACATTTTCAGGACCTTGAGCAGGTCGAGGTCGCCCAGTTCGTCGGCGAAGGTGATGGCCATCAGGCACAGCCGCCAGGTGTGCTCGGCGGTGCTTTCGGCACGGCCGGTGGAGGTATGGGCGCTGCGCAGCACACTCTTGAGTTGTTCGGCCTGGCGCAGGAAGTCCAGGCGGTTCTGCAGTTTTTCGATGTTCATGGCGACTCCATGTCCTGGGGCGGGTTCAGCGTGTCGGCATGATAACCCCAGACGACTGCCGGCCTTCATGGTTCTGACGTTTGCATGCCTGGGATACTCAGTTCCACGCCTGCTGCCGTGATCGCGCTCCACGCTGACGTGGGTGTGCAGGACGATGACGCAGCGACAACCCACGCTCTGCGCGGCGGCGGCCAGGGCGCGGCCATTGTTGCCGTCGGTGGCGCTGACACACGCTCCCATGAACCTTGGCCCCTTCGACCGCGCACTGCTCGAGGCCATGAAGCGCACCTTCATGGCCTGCCCGCAGGTTCAGCAGTGCTATTACGTGGCGGGGGCATGCGACTTCGTGCTGATCCTGCTGGTGCGGGACATGGCGCAGTACACCCAGTTGACGCGGGAGCTGTTCTTCCAGAGCAACAATGTGAAGCACTTCAAGACGCTGGTGGCGATGAGCAATGTGAAGACCGGGTTGCAGGTGCCGGCGACCTGAGCTCAGGCCACGCCGATCTCATCCATGAAGTCGTCCAGGAACGACGCCAGCCGTTCATGCCGGAGCGTCGCCAGGCGAGCCCCCTCGGTGGTCTGGAACCCCGAGGCGAGCTTTAGCAGCTTGGTGTGGAAATGCTCGATGGCGTACCGGTTGTCCTGGTGGTCCCGCCCTTCGGCAGTGGGATTCTCGAAGTCGTACAGTGACGAGCCCATGCGCCCTGCGACATAGAAACAACGGGCGACGCCCACCGCGCCGAGGGCATCGAGGCGGTCGCTGTCCTGGAGGATCCTCGCCTCCAGGCTCAGCGGCGCGATGCCCGCCGAGTAACTGTGGGCCTGCACCGCATGGGCCGCTTGCTCGACGCGTGTCGATGGCCAGCCCTTGTCGGTGAGGATCGCGGCGGCCCGCTTGGCCGAGAGCGTCGAGGCCTGGCTACGCAGAGGCGAGTTCTTCTCCACCGCCACGCAGTCGTGCAGCACGGTGGCGGCCAGCAGCACTTCAAGGTCGCCACCTTCCTTGGCCTGGATGCGCCGGACGTTGCTCCACACCCGCTGCACATGGGCGAGGTCGTGGGAGCCGTCGGTACAGGCGCCGGGCAGGCAGGGCAGCAGTTCGTCCGCCAGGGGCTGCAGGGGAAAGAACGGCGCGTTGGCCATCGAGCGTGCTCCATCGATCAGGGTAAGGGCTGAACATCGGTTCGGCGCGGCAACGGTACACCAATCGTCGCTGGCTCGGGCAGGCGTGCGGTCAGCGGCAACACAGGCAACCGCTGATCAGCGGTTGATCGGGGTCGTTTTCCACGAAGGTGACCATGACTTCCATGCCCGTGTGCGGTGGCGTGCTCGCACAGCTCCAACTGGAGGACGCGCTCAGCCAGCAACTGCTCTTGTCGTCGAACCAGTCTTCGCGGTCCCAGGGGAACTTGACCTGTATCTTTGCCAGGCGCCGGTCACGCTGGGACATCTCGTCTTCCACCGCGATGACGACAGCGGTCTGGTTGCCGGGTAGCTCAGGTTTGCGGTGAGTCAGAGGCAGGCGGTAGGGCGCTTCCCAGGGAATAGCCATGAAGTGGTTGCGGTATCCCCGAGCAATGTCATCCACGTGGTCAGTGGCGCCGCGCTCACTGGCTATCCGTGGTTGCCTGCCCTGGTGAATGACCCGCGTCAGGAGCCACGGGGCATTCAACGCCTGGCGCGGATGCCCGCAAACGTCCAGTACATGGCCACTGGCCAAATGGGTCTGGTCACTGTGCCCTTCGGCTTGATGATCTGCCAGGCCACGAATATCGAGCGGATTGTCGCCGTCCTGGTTGCAGGCGGCAGGTTGCCCCAACCTGGGGAACACCGCCTGGTCATCACCGAACACCAGCACATGGCCCTGGGCACTGTGCTGGAAATGGAAGTGGATGCCTTCTTCCTCGCACAGGCGCTGAATGAAGTGCAAATCCGTTTCGTGGTACTGGGTGCAGTAGTCGCGCTCGGGGTAGGTCGAGCCTAGATGAAACCGATAAGCGTCGCCGACGATTCCGTGCTCTTCCAGGATCAAGGCAACGATATTCGGTACCGAGAACTGTTCATAGATTCTCTGGTTGATGCGATGGCGCAAGTAGGAGAGGTGCGGTACCAGGGTCATGCTGTAGTGCTTCGAGCACTGTGCATTACCGCTTTGAGCGATGTGGTAGACCCGGCCATGGATGCCGTTGCCATTGTTGTCGAAGGACAGGAAAGCCTCACGGTCGAAAAGGCACTCGAGATCCATGTCAGCCCGCTCGCCGACAAGCTCCACATTGAAGTAGTACGGCCTGCCGAGCGCTTCCTCCCCATTGAATGCGAGCACGTGGAAAGCGTGATCGATACCGTCGATCGTCAAACTGAATCGAGTTTGTTGGGCTGGGCTGAACATCCACTGTTCTCTTTTCAAGGTCGGACTCAATTGAGCAACAGGCATTGGCGCGCAGCGCGTTGCACGCCAATGGACACAATCAAGGGCTGGCAGGGGGCAGCAGCCACCCCATCACCTCAGATCACACGCCGCTCTTCACTTTGGTCCAGACCCGGGTGCGGATCCGCTCCAGTTTCAACGGCAGTGGTTCGAGTGGGACAAGCGTGGAAATCGTCGTGGCGTCCGGGTAGATCCAGGGATTGTCGCGCAGCTTCTGCTCGACAAACGCGGTGGCGTCTTTGTTGGCGTTGGGGTACAGCGTGTGGTTCGAGGTCTTGGCGATGACTTCTGGCCGCAGCATGTAGTTGATGAACGCCATGCCTTCCTTGGGGTGAGGGGCGTCTTTGAGCAGTACCAGGTTCTCCGACCAGACCAGCGCGCCCTCGCGCGGCAGGCTGTAGGAAATCCGGCGCCCGGTGTTGGTCTTTTCGTTCAGGGCCTGTGCCGCAAGGGCGCCATTGGCCCAACCGACAACCGCGCAGATATTGCCGTCAGCCAGGTCGGTGTCGATTCGCGAGGAATCGAAGTAGAGGACGTAGGGGCGTATTTTCAACAGCAGCGCCTGGGCCTTCTGGTAGTCGTCCGGGTTCTTGCTGTTGCTGGGCAGCCCCAGGTAATGCAAGGCAATCGAGATGATCTCGCTGGGGGAATCCAGCATCGCCACCCCGCAGGATTGCAGCTTGCTGATGTTCTCTTCCTTGAAGATCAGGTCCCAGCTGTCCACCGGCGCCTGTTCACCCAATGCCGCTTTGACTTTGTCGACGTCATAGCCGATGCCGGTGGTGCCCCACAGGTAGGGCACCGCGTAACGATTGCCGGGGTCATTGACCGCGACCTGGGCCAGCAGCGCCGGGTCGATATGTGCCAGGTTGCTCAGTTGCTCACGGTCCAAGGGCTGCAGCACGCCCGCCTGGATCAGGCTGGGCAATACGTTGGAGGTGGCCACGACCACGTCATACCCCGTGCGCCCGGCCATTACCTTGCTCTGCATGATGTCGGCGCTGTCGAATGCATCCATGCGCATCCGCGTGCCGGTTGCCTGCTCGAAGGCCTTGGGGGTCTCTGGCGCGAGCAGCCCGAACCAGTTGTACAGGTGCATGCCGGGCTGGGCCGCGGCCACCGAGGTGCTGATTGCCGCACCGAGCAGCGAGGCCGCAAAAAGGGTTCGCAAACGTGACGTTCTCATGCAACATCCTTATCGAAACGATGTATCTTCTGGCCCGTCCTGAGCCCGGACAGCGACTATACCGGGCAGGCCCGGATAGTAAATACCTCCGATTACGTAGCGCTGACCTGCTGATTCCTAACCCAAAAGGGGTAGAAAATGCCGTTCGACCTTCATGGCCTGGCGTGGCACCGTTCGATCGGCAAGCTGATCATGCAGCTGGACCGCCCCGCGTTCTGGAGTTCGTTGGTGCGGGTATTGAATGAGTACGTGCAGATCGACAACTGGGTGGTGTTGATCTTCAGCCAGCAGCAGGTGGACGTGGTGGCTCTTCCTGAGGTGGCGGATGCGCAGGAGGTCGATGCGTTCATTCATCGCTATGTGAAGGGGCTTTACCTGCTGGACCCGTTTTATATCGCCAATCGGGAAAACCCGCAGAGTGGCTTCTTTCATCTGCTGGACATAGCGCCGGAATACTTCGTCGAAACTGAATACTATCAGCAGTATTTCGCTCATTATATTTCGGCGGATGAAGTCCAATACAATGTCCAGCTCGACCCCGATAGAACATTGTGCATGTCCATCGGGAGCAAGGTACGTTTCAGCCAGGAGCAAATTACCCTGCTCGATATCATCAAGCCCTGGGTAACTGCGCTCATGCACCAGCGCATGGCCTTTGAAGTCGACGCGAACGAACACCTCGCCGAGCCACTGTCATGGCCTGAAACGGTTGCGCAGCTGGCCACGCAGATCACCTCGCGCGAAAGCGATGTGCTCAGGTTGTTGCTCAGTGGCTATTCCAACAAGGAAGTGGCCGGCAAGCTGGCGCTCTCGGTGGAGACCATCAAGGTTCATCGGCGTAACCTCTATGCCAAGTTGAATGTCCGTTCACAATCGGAATTGTTCGCTCGGTTCCTCATGCCCAAACAGGACGTTCTTTCTGCACGGTGACCTCAGTTACTGGGGCAGATGTTGATCGCTAGTGTGGTGTTTCACAAATAACGACCATAACTCGCGGCGCTTTTTGCGCTCATGCGGCGTTGTCGCTCCTCGCCGTAGCTGGGCTACGACTCGTCGCGACGCCTTGCCTGAGCGCAAAAAACGCTCGCGATTTATTGGTCGTATTTGTAAAACACCACACTAGGGCAAGATCGGGGCAGGGCAGAGCCCGGCATGGCGCCGGGCTCTTGAAGGTATTACTGAGGCAACAGCTTGTGGGCGCGTTCGCTGGCGTTACTGAAGACCTCGATCAGTCTTTTCGCCAGTGCGTCTTCGATTGCCGCGGCAGTGAGCAGGCCCTGGGTAAAGCCGATGCCCTGGTCCTTGGCAACCGCCAGTTGCTGGCTGTTCTCCGCTTCGGCCAGGTCGCCCAGGTAGTGGGCTGCGCGGAAGGCGTAGCGCTCGGGGAGGGTCAGCTGTTCAAGCTCCTTCAACGAGAGGGCGAACTGGCTGGCGGCGGCGGGTTTCAGGCTGAGGTGCTCGAACTGGAGCAGGCTCAGGCGATCGGTAGTCAAGGCGAATCTCCGTTTCTTTGCGGGAATACCCGGTTACTGTCCTGCCTTTTGCCGGTCAGCGCAAGGGTAGCCAGGGCGGTGGCGCGAAAAACAGTTGGCCAGGCTCGCTCGCAGCACAAGCGCGTGCCATGCGCCGCGTAGGCAGGCCTGGCCGCTTCCTCTGCTTGGCGTGCATGCTAAAACGTTCTAGCCTTCGCGTTTTGCTCATTGCCGTAAGGAATACCCGCATGACTCCCACCCTCAGCCGCCGTCGCGTGCTCCAGGGCGCGCTCGGCTGCTCGGCCCTGCTGGCCCTGCCAACCTGGGCGGATGACCCGCTGCGCAAGCCATTGCAGCAACTGGAGGCCACCACCGGCAGCACGATCGGCCTGTGGGCCCTGGACACCGGCAGCGGCCAGCAACTGGCCTGGCGCGCCGAGGAGCGCTTCGCGTTCTGCAGCACCTTCAAGGCCGTCCTCGCCGGCGCCATCCTGCACCGCAGCCAGGCCGAGCCGGGCTTGCTGGAGCGGCGCATCGCCTACGGCGCCGAACAGCTGGTGGTGTATTCCCCGGTCACAGAAAAGCACGTGGGCGCCGGCATGACCGTCGCCGGGCTCTGCGCCGCCGCGGTGCAGTACAGCGACAACACCGCCGGCAACCTGTTGCTCGAGCTGGTCGGTGGCCCGCCGGGGCTTACGGCGTTTGCCCGCAGCCTGGGTGACCCGACGTTCCGCCTCGACCGCAACGAACCGACGCTCAATACCGCCTTGCCAGGCGATCCGCGTGACACCACCACGCCCCTGGCCATGGGCGTGACCTTGCAGCGTCTGTTGCTGGGCGACGGATTGGCCGCTGCCGAGCGACAACAGCTGCAGGCCTGGCTCAAGGGCAACACCACGGGCGATGCCCGCATCCGCGCCGGCGTGCCGAAGGATTGGGTGGTGGGCGACAAGACCGGGTCGGGTGACTATGGCGTGGCCAACGATGTCGCGGTGATCTGGCCCAAAGGCCGGGCGCCGTGGATCCTGGTGGTGTTCAGCCGGGGCGCCAAGGCGGATGCACCCTGGAACAGCGAGACGATCGCGGCAGCCACGCGGGTGGTGGTGGACGCCTGGCAGGGCTGAGCAATCGCTCGGACCATTATCCGAACGCGTGGGAGCGGGCTTGCCCCGCGATGAGGTCGGCTCACCCCACGCGTACGCGCCGCCGTTTCTTGAGGTACATCTGGCCATCGGCATGGCTGAGCAAGGTGTCGGCATCCTCGCCATCGCTGGGGTAGCAGGCCACGCCAATGCTGCAGGAGGGCATCCTGACCTCACCGAATTCGGCGCCGAGCGGTTGCTCCATGACCCTGGCGATCTGCTCGACCATCTCGTACACGTCATCCTCCGAGGGCACGTCAGTCAGCAGCACGATGAACTCGTCGCCGCCGATCCGCGCCACGGTGTCCGCCGCCTGCACGCTGTCCTGCAGCCGACGGGCGATGGTGCACAGCACGCGGTCGCCAGCAGCATGGCCATGCACATCGTTGATACCCTTGAAATCATTGACGTCGAGAAACAGCAAGGCGAGCCGCCGCTGCTGCTGGCGAGCCATGCGCAGGGCCGTGGCGAGGCGGTCGTTGAACAGCGAGCGGTTGGTCAGCTTGGTCAGCGGATCGTGATGGGCCAGGAAGCGCAGTTCCTGCTCGGCCTGGGTGAGGGCGGTGATGTTGCGGGCCACGCCGATCCGCGCGCCGACTTCGTCGGACCAGGAGGCCGCCCAGAGAATGTGCACGATCTCGCCATCCTTGCGCACATAGCGGTTGCGAAAGTCACAGTGGGCGTTGCCGTTCATCACCCGCACGATCGAGGCGCGGGTGGCCTCCAGGTCGTCCGGGTGCATGTAGCGGGTGATCGGGGTGCCGGTCAGCTCGTCGGCGCGGTAGCCGAGCAAGGCCGCGCAGGCATCGCTCACGAACACGATGGTGTCGTCTTGGTCGACCACGAACACGGTGTCCAGCATCAGGTGGATCAGCCTGGGGTACAGCGCTTGCAGGTCGACGGGCATAGGGCGGGGGTATCCGATACGGGTAGCCCGGTCATGGTCCGATCACGCAGGGCGGCCGCGCGATGTCCTGCAAGCCGCCTTGGGCCGCTTGCCGCGCCCGTGCAGCATACACAGGGTCGGGGGCGGGGCACTACCGGTATGACGCTCATGTGTTGCGACCCGGCGCGTGGAGCAGCGCAGGTTTGCACGTGCCGCCTCAGCTTCAGCACTGCAGCCTTTGCTTCGTTCAGGTACGATCAGCCTGGCTGGCCATCAGTGCGTTGAGTTCTGCATAGCTGTGGGCCTTCAACCCACTGGTGTCGAGCTGTCCGTTTTCCAGGAAGCGCTGGGTGAGGCCGCTCATGGCACCGTAGAGAAACTCGGCGATGCTCGAACCGGCGCTCAGGCGGCGAACGCCAAGCCGTTGCAGTTCGGCAGGGCCGGGCAAGCCTGCGCGCCAGAGCAGGTTGACCGGCAGCGTCACCTCCCGGCACAGCGTGGCGATCTCGCCGGGCTCGACCACGCCGGCGGCGAACAGCCCGTTCGCGCCACCGGCGGCATACTGCGTGGCGCGACGCAGGAGCTCTTCGAGGCGTTGCTCGGCGGGCAGCAGGTTCTTCAGGTAGACATCGCTGCGCACGTTGATGAACAGGTCGACCCCGCGCTGGCTGGCGGCGTTTCTGGCGGCGTCGATCTTGCGCAGGAGCTGCTCGGGGGGCTGTGTGCCGTCCTCGATGTTGATGCCCACCGCGCCGGCGGCGATGACGGTGTCGACGACCTTGGCGACCTGTTCGGGATCGTCCGAGTAGCCGCCTTCGATATCCACGGTCAGCGGCACGTTGAGTACCCTTGCCATCGACTCGACGGTGCCGGCCAGCAGCGCCAGGGGCAGCTTGTCGCCATCCTGGTAACCATGGGACCAGGCCACGGCGGCGCTGCTGGTGGCAACTGCCTTGCTGCCCTGGCGCTCGACCAGGCGTGCACCGCCGGCGTCCGCCACATTGGCCAGCAGCAACAGCCCTTGCTGGTGAAGGTCATGAAAAACGCGATCCATTGCTGCCATGAGTGCATGACTCCGTTGAATATCCTGAAGAGGGTTTGCTGCGCGCCCTAGATTGCCATTCAACCGGTCGGGCCTGCACGACTTTTCAAGATGTTCCAGCGAAGCGCTGCGGTGGCCTCCAGCCCCCAGTGAAACTTCAGCGCGGGGCTGAATACACGGAGTGCTGATCAGCGGCGATAGTAGCGGCGATCGTCGTCATAGCGGTGGTGCAGGGCGCGATCATGGTGACGGTCCCAGTAGCGTTGCCGCTCCATTGCCCGGCGGTGCTGCTCCCGGCGCCATTGTTCGCGACGCCACTGCTCCCGGCGCCAGTCGTCGCGGTGGTCATGCCAGCGCTCGTCGTGGCGATAGCGGTCGTCATGGGCCAGCAGCGGTGCCGATGGCGCGCTTGCCAGGCTTGGCCAGGGGTTTGCGGCTGCGGGATGGTTCGCCGCGTCGAGGACCTGGGCGGCAGGTGCAACAGTCTTCATCGGTGCGGCGGATGCCGAGCCTGCGGCCGCGAGTGCGAACAGGCCAACGAGCAGCATGCATGGGGCAGGGATTTTCATCAGTGAAGACGACCTCTGTGGGCAATTGAGCATGTGGCCAGCGGATGCCAGGACAGCCGCGTGGCGCACTCACCCAATAGACCGGCAAAACGGAAAAAGTTCTGCCGGGCCCATGCCGGAATCATCAACGACTTCAGTGCGTTGCGGCTGGCGCGAGCCGGGCCACCTGACCGCCCTTGATCACTTCACCTGGCCGTTGTACACCACGGTCGCGGCGCCGTCCTTCTTGATGGTCAGCTTGTTGCCCTCGGCCATGCTTTCGACCATTTCCGAACAACCGTCCACCTCGGTCTTGCCGTCCACGTACTCGCCGCTGGTGTCGAAGCTGAAGACATAGGTGGACGCTGGGCAGGCATTGCCGCCTTCGCCCGTGGACACCACCAGCACATAGCGGCTCGGGCCGAAGGCATAGGCCTTCTCTATGGCGACGTAGCCGGTGCCTTCGGCGTCGGCGACGATGGACTCCATGACGTTCATCACCCCTGCCCGGGACTGGTAGTTGAGCGCGGTGCCCAGCTCCATGCTCTGGACGGTGAACGGACCGGCGCCTTCGTCGCTGATCGGCAGCGGCTCATAGGCGATGCTCGGCGCCAGCGGCGCGGTGACGGCGGGCTTGGCCAGTAGCGCGGCCTGAGGCTGCGGGTTGACGCACTGGCCACTGTCACAGATACGCTCACCCTTGCAGTCGATGTCCTTGGCGCACTGGCCGGACACTGCGGTGGTCTGGTCGGCCTTGTCGCAGCCGGCGATGGCCAAGGTGAGGAGGGTGAGGGCAAGCAGTCGCTTCATCAGCGAAGTCCTTTTCAGGGATGAGGGCCGCGTAGTATCGCCAATCCGAGGGCGGATGTCGTGGGGGTGTAGCTCAACCTAGTTGTTCACCAACAGCTCTGGCCCCAGGTACCGGTTGATCTGGTCGATGTCGTCGTCCCCCAGGCTGCCCACCGCCGAGGCCAGGCGCAGGCGCGACATCAGGTAGCGAAGCTTGGCCTCGAACAGGTCATGGCGTGCCACGAACAGCAACTCCTCGGCGTTGAGCACATCGGCATTGGTGCTGGTGCCGCCGGCACTGAAACCCTTGCGTGCCGACAGCAGCGAGCGTTCGTTTGAGGCCACGGCCTTTTCCAGCGCGTGCACGCGCAGGGCGCCGCTCTGTACGCCGCGGAACTCGCGGGTGGTGCCGGTGATGACCTCCTGGCGCGTGGCGTCCAGTTCGTCCAAGGCCTTGGCGCTGTTGGCACTGGCCTGGCGGCTCAGTGCGCTGACACCGCCACCGCTGTACAGCGGGATGTTCAATTCCAGGCCGATCGAGCTGTAGTGGTTACGCTGGTTGAGCTCGGAAATCGACTGGCTCTTGCCGGCGGTGTAGCCGGTAACGAAGTCCAGGGTCGGCCAGTGGCCGGCCTTGGCGTGCTTGACCTCTTCCTCAGCCAGCGCGTAGCTGTGCTGGCGCGCATGGATCAAGGGGCTGTCGGCCTGGGCCCGGGTCAGCCAGTCGCGCAGGTTGTCCGGCAGCAGCGGCGGGGTGGCGAAGTCCGCTTGCAGGGTGGTCAGCGATGCGGGCGTTTCGCCGATGTATTCGGCCAGTTTGCGGCTGGCATTGGCCAGGTTGTCCTGGGCCTCGATCAGTTCGGCTTCGGCGAGGTCGCGCCGGGCCAGGGACTCGTCGATGTCGGTGATGGTGCCGGCACCCAGCTGCATGCGTCGCCTGGCCGAGCTGAGCTGCTCCTCGAAGGCTCCGAGCTTGGCCCGGGCCAGGGTTATTGTCTCGCTGGCCAGGAGCACGTCGAAGTAGCTGTCGGCCAGGCGCACGGCGGCGTCCTGGCTCTTGGCATCGAACACAGCGACGCTGTAGTCGGCGCGCTGCTGGCCCTGGCGGTACTCGGCCATCTTCTGCTTGTTGAACAGCGGCTGGCGCAGGCGCAAGTTGGCGCCGGTGGAGTCGTAGTCGAGGTCATTGTCGATGCCGTGCTGGCGCTGGCTACCGTCGATGCGGTTGGCGTAGGCCGAGGCGTTGACCTGCGGCAGCAGGCCGGCCTGGCCGATGGCGCGGTTTTCCAGGCCGGCCTGCTGTTCATGCACCGCGGCGCGGTAGATCGGCCCCTGGTACTGCAACAGGTCCCAGGCTTGCCTCAGGTCCATGGCGCCGGCCGGCAACGCCAGCGCCAGCAGGCACAGGCCAAGGCAGTGGCGGTTCATCTCATTGCTCCTTGAACGCGGCGTCGACGCGTTCGAGCAGGGGTTTGAGCAGGTAGCTCAGCAGGTTGCGCTCGCCAGTCTTGATGGTGACGGTGGCGGGCATGCCGGGGCGGATATGGTTGCTGCCGAGCAAGGCCATGCCATCGGCCGTGACCTCCACCTGGGCCAGGTAGAACGGCTGCTTGCTCTCTTCGTCGAGCAGGCGGTCGGCGGAGACGGTCAGCACGCGCCCGGGAATGTTCGGCGTGCTGGCGTGGTTGAAGGCGGGGAAGGCGATGTCCACGGCCAGCCCCGGGGTCATCTTGTCGATGGCCTGCACCGGGATCATCGCATCGACCTGCAGCGGTTCGTCGAGCGGGACCACCTCCATGATCCGCGCGCCGGGCTGCACCACCCCGCCAACGGTGGCGATGCCCAGGGCCTGGACCATGCCGTCGATGGGCGCGCGGATGACCGTGTGAGTCACCTCGTCGTCCAGGGCGCGCAAGCGGTCGGCCAGGGTGGTGCTCTCCTTGGCGGTGTCGGTCAGCTGCGACTGCACTTCCTTGAGGTAGTCGTGGCGACGTTGCAGGACGCGCAGCTTGAGCTCGGTGACCTGGCTGCGCACCCGGGCGATGTTGTTGAGGTTCTCCGCCTGGCCGGCGGAGAGGTCGGCATTGCTGCGCTCGAGCTCCAGCAAGCGGTTGCGCGGCACGTAGCCTTCGGCCGCGAGCATGCGTGTGCCTTGCAGCTCCTGGCCGAGGAAGCCGATCTGCGAGGCGCGGGCGCCGTGCACCTGCTGCAGGCCCTTGAGCTGCACCGCCGAAGCGGCGAGGTTTTCCTCGAGGATGCTGATCTCCCCGGCGAGCCCCGCGCGGCGCGTATCGAGCAGGCGCTGTTGCAGGTCCATGGCCGCCAGCAGGCGCGGGTCACCTGCGTATTGCCTGAGCAGTTCGGGGGCGAAGATGACCGTGTCGCGCCCATCTCTCTCGGCTTCCAGGCGGTTCTCCACGGTCTTGCTGACGATGTACTGGGCGCTGACCGCGCCATGTTCGGCCACGGCATGCAGGGCATCCAGGCGCACCAGCGGCTGGCCTTTGCCGACCCGCTCGCCTTCGTGCACGAGAATCGCTTCCACGGTGCCGCCGCTCAGGTGCTGCACGGCCTTGCGGTTGCTGGTGACCTTGACCGTGCCGGTGGCGACCACGCCGGCGTCCAGCGGCGCCAGCCAGGCCCACAGGAGAAAGCCGCCGAAGCCGGCGAGCACCAGCCACAGGCCCCAGCGCACGGGTTTGCCAACGTCCAGGTCGAGCAGCTCGGTGTTGGCGGCAAGCAGTTCGGTATGCGCGGTGGTGGACATGATCGGTCACTCCCTTGCCTTGACGGCGGCCAGTGGGGTCGCGGTGCCAGCGGGGATGACGCTGGCCGTGCGCAGGGCGGCGAACACTTCGTCGCGGCTGCCGAACATCTGCACGCCGCCATCGCGCAGCATCAGTACCTTGTCGACGGCGCAGAGCACGTTGGGGCGGTGTGAGATCAGTACCACGGTCGCGCCGCGGCCCTTGAGCTCGGCCAGGGCGTCGACCAGGGCTTTTTCGCCGACGTCGTCAAGGTTGGCGTTCGGTTCATCCAGCACGATCAGGTTGGGTTCGCCGTACAAGGCGCGGGCCAGGGCGATGCGCTGCTTCTGGCCACCGGACAGCGGGCTGCCGTCGCTGTCCAGGCGGGTGTCGTAGCCCTGCGCGAAGCGCAGGATCATGTCGTGCACGCCGGCGCTTCTGGCGGCGCGGATGACCGCGTCGCTGTCCACCTCGCCAAAGCGGGCGATGTTGTCGGCGATGCTGCCTTCGAACAGCTCCACGTCCTGGGGCAGGTAGCCGAGCCAGGGGCCCAGTTCGCGCTTGTTCCAGGTGAAGATGTCGGCGCCGTCCAGGCGCACCTTGCCGGCCTGGGCCGGCCATACCCCGACCAGCAGCCGGGCCAGGGTCGACTTGCCTGAGGCCGAGGGGCCGATGACGCCGAGGCTTTCGCCCGGCAACAGGCTCAGGCTGACCCCGCGCAGGATGGTGTTGCTGGTGCCGGGCGCCCCGGCGTAGACGTTTTCCACGGCGAGCATGCCCACGGGCCGTTGCAGTGACATGCTCGGCGGGCGCTGCGGGTAGTCTTGCAGCAGGCCGTTGAGGCGGCTCCAGGCCAGACGGCAGCCGAGCAGCGGTTTCCACGCGGCGATCACCTGTTCCACCGGCCCCAGCGCACGGCCGGTGAGGATCGAGCAGGCGATCATCATGCCGGGGGTGATCTTGCCTTCGATGGCCAGCAGGGCGCCGGTGCCGAGGATCAACGACTGCAAGGTGATACGCACGAAGCGCCCGATGCTGCCGATGACAGCGGCGCGGTCGGAGGCCAGGGTCTGCATCTGCAGGATGCGCAGGTGGCTCTGGAACCAGCGCTGGCTGATCGACGGCAGCATGCCCATGGCCTCGATCACTTCGGCATTGCGCAGGTTGTTGTTGGCGTAGTGGGCGCAGGCGAGGGCGGCGTGGTTGGCTTCGGACAGCGGCTGCTTGGTGGCTTTCTCGGTGAGCCAGGCCAGGGCCGCGAGGATCAGCGATCCAACCAGCGTGACCAGCCCCAGCAACGGGTGGATCAGGTAGGCGACCAGCAGGTAGATCGGCGTCCAGGGGGCGTCGAAGAAGGCGAACAGGCCATTGCCGGTGAGGAACTGGCGCACCTGTGCCAGGTCCTGCAGAGCCTGGCCGGGGCTGCCACCGGCACGGCTGAGGTTGCGCTCGAAGGCGGCGCTGAACAGGCGCCGGTTCAGCGCCATGTCCAGGCGGTTGCCAACCCGCACCAGTACCCGGCTGCGCAGCAACTCCAGAGCGCTCATCAGCAGGAACAGGCCCGTCACCAGCACCGTCAGCATGCCCAGGGTGGTGAGGTTGCGGCTGACCAGCGCGCGGTCGTACACCTGCAGCATGTACACCGCAGGTGTCAACATCATGACGTTTATCACCCCACTGAACACCGCCAGGGCATAGAAACTGCGTCGCAAATGAAACAGTGCCTCGGCCAGCTCGGAGCGGGTACCTGGATGCCTGGTCATCGGGGGGAGCCTCCCTCTGCGCAAAAGCCGCCCGCCGTTGCGGCGGTCGGGCTAGAAACCTCGTGGTTGCTGGTTTGCAGAAAGGTTGGTCGCTCTTTTGGCGCGTTTTCCGAATACAGTGCAAGCAGCCCACAAGCAGCAGAGTAGGTGCATCAGAAACATCTTGTAATATCTTTTTGCTCTATGGATTCCTTCAAGTTCCTATTAAAAACAGTGGGTTGATAACCATTATCGGTGGCAAGGTTTTTTTGCTGACGAAATATTGACAAGATTTTGCGGCGCAACTTTAGTCTTAATCAGTTCGTGGGAACTTTCGCCGCAGGCCTGCTGTCGCCCCGACCCCTCCGCGAATCCTCCGTCGACATTCCTGTAGGAGCAGAACATGACTCGTTTCCTGTTCTTGTACCGAGTGAATGGGCTCTACAGGAAGTTCCCCTCCCACTCGCGAAACCATGGCCCACCCCAGGGTCCGGGTGCGCCGCGCCTGATCGTCGGCGAGCCCTGAACCCCGCGAATTCCAGGTTCGCATCCCGCTCGGCGGGCTGCGCCCGTGTTCGCCACTAACAATCGAACCGCATAACCGTGCACGCCAATGACCGGGCGTGGCGAGCGCCTGCGCCTGCCCGCCGCCCGACAGATCGAGGTCAGCCAACATGGCCAATTTCAGCAAGTCCGACCTGCAATTCATCCTCCAGCAGATCTTCATCGCCGAGGCCCATGCCAACGGCGCCAGCCTCATCGACCTGCTGCCCAACAGCCAGGTGCCGTTCGGCCTGCGCACCGTCGACGGCAGCTACAACAACCTGGTGGCCGGGCAAAGCGAGTTTGGCGCCGCCGACAACGCCTTCCTGCGCCTGATGGATGCCCAGTACCGGGCGGCCTATGCCGGCACCGGCACGGTGAGCGACAGCCAGCCGCGTACCATCAGCAACCTGATCGTTGACCAGACCGCCAACAACCCGGCCGCGGTCGATGCCAACGGTGGCGCCGCCCCGGTGCTCAGCCCCGGCATCGACGGGGTGTTCGGCACCGCTGACGACAAAGAAGTGTTCTTCATCCCCAACCAGTCGCCGGACGCTGGCCTGACCGCCGGCTTCAACGCCTGGATGACCTTCTTCGGCCAGTTCTTCGACCACGGCCTGGACCTGGTCACCAAGAGCAGCAGCCAGATGGTGTTCATCCCGCTGCAACCGGACGACCCGCTGTACGTGGCCAACAGCCCGACCAACTTCATGGTGCTGCCGCGCGCCGTGCGCACGGTCGGTGCCGATGGCGTGCTGGGTACCGCCGACGATGGCCAGCCCAATACCACCTCGCCCTTTGTCGACCAGAGTCAAACCTATAGTTCGCACCCCTCGCACCAGGTGTTCCTGCGCGAGTACGCCCTCGACGCGAGCGGCCATCCGGTGGCGACCGGGCGTTTGATCACCAATCGCGACCTGGGCGCCGATGGCAAGTTCGGCACCAGCGACGATGGCAATGCCGAGAACGGCGGCATGGCTACCTGGGCCGTGGTCAAGGCCCAGGCCCGCGACATCCTCGGCATCAACCTGACCGACGCCGACGTGCATCGGGTGCCGCTGCTGGCCACCGACGCCTACGGCAACTTCCTGCGCGGGCCCAACGGCATGCCGCAGGTGGTGATCCGCGTGGGCAATGGTGCCGACGGCATTGCCGGGACCGCCGACGACATCACCCAGCTGGTCGAAGGCAACCGCGCCGCGCCCATCAGCCTGGCCAATGCCGTGAGCACCGGTCACGGCTTCCTCGACGACATCGCCCACAACGCCGAGCCGGTGCTGGTCGGCGGGGTATTGCAGGCCGATGCCGATACTACCGTGGGCAATGCCCAGCCCATGGGCCCGGGTGGCAACAACCTGAGCTACGACAACGAGCTGCTTGACGCCCACTACATCGCCGGTGACGGCCGGGTCAACGAGAACATCGGCCTGACCGCCGTGCACCACGTGTTCCACTCCGAGCACAACCGCCTGGTCCAGCAGACCAAGGACACTGTGCTTGCCTCTGGCGACCTGGCGTTTCTCAACGAGTGGCTGGCCATCGACGTGGTCGCACTGCCCGCTACGCCCGCCGAGGTGGCCGCGTTGGTGTGGAACGGCGAGCGCCTGTTCCAGGCCGCCAAGTTCGGTACCGAGATGCAGTACCAGCATCTGGTGTTCGAGGAGTTCGCCCGTACCATCCAGCCGCAGATCGACGAGTTCCTCGCGCCCAACGGCTACGACACCTCGATCAACCCGGCGATTCTCGCCGAGTTCGCCCATGTGGTGTACCGCTTCGGCCACTCGATGCTGACCGAGACCGTCGACCGCTTCGATCCGGCGTTCAACCCGATTCTCAGCGACCCGGACAACCCGGACCAGCAACTGGGCCTGATCGCCGCCTTCCTCAACCCGCTGGCGTTCGCCGGCAGTGGTGCCACCGCTGATGAAGCGGCCGGGGCGATCATCCGCGGCGTGACCCGCCAGCTCGGCAACGAGATCGACGAGTTCGTCACCGAGGCACTGCGCAACAACCTGCTCGGCCTTCCCCTGGACCTACCGGCACTGAACCTGGCGCGTGGTCGTGATACCGGTATCCCCTCGCTCAACGAGGCGCGGCGCGAGTTCTACGCGATGACCGGCGACAGCCAGCTCAAGCCCTATATCAGTTGGGTCGACTTTGCCGACCACCTCAAGCACCCGGCGTCGCTGGTCAACTTCATCGCCGCCTATGGCACTCACGCCTCGATCACCTCGGCGACCACCCTGGTCGACAAGCGCGCCGCAGCGCTGGCCCTGGTGCTGGGCGGCAGCGGCGCGCCTTCCGACCGGCTGGACTTCCTCAACGGTACCGGTGCCTGGGCCAACGTGACCAAGGCAGGCAAGGACGGCGTGCTGGGCACCGCGGACGACCTGACCGGGGTGACGGTGACCGGGGTCGACGCCATCGACTTCTGGGTCGGCGGCCTGGCCGAACAGAAGATGCCTTTCGGCGGCATGCTCGGCTCGTCCTTCAACTTCGTCTTCGAGACCCAGCTGGAGGCCCTGCAGAACGGCGACCGCTTCTACTACCTGGCGCGCACCGCCGGGCTGAACTTCGGCGCGGAGCTGGAAAACAACTCGTTCGCCAAGCTGATCATGGCCAACTCGGATGTCACCCACCTGTCCAACACCGTGTTCCTGACGCCGACCTTCACCCTCGAGGTCAACCAGGCCAACCAGTTCACCGGGCTGGGCGGCAACGGTCGCGCCGACCCCACCGGAGGAATCGAGATCAACGGCGTGGAGGTCGTGCCGCTGGTCATTCGCGACAACCCCGACACCGTGGGGCCGGATGGCAACTACCTGCACTACACCGGCGAGGACCATGTGGTGCTCGGCGGCACTGCGGGCGACGACATCATCATCTCCGGCGAAGGTGATGACACGCTGTATGGCGACGGCGGCAACGACTACCTCGAAGGTGGCGCCGGCAACGATGCCGTGCTCGGTGGCGCAGGCGACGACATCATCACCGATGCGTTCGGCGACAACCGCCTGGAGGGCAACGCTGGCAACGACGTGATCGTGGCCGGCAGCATGCTCGCCGCCGGCAACCTGATCCTGGGGGGCGATGGCCAGGACTTCATCATCACCACCGAAGACATCAGCACCACCTTCGGCGGCCAGGGAGACGACTTCATCCTTGGCGCCAAGACCAACCTGCCGCCCACCGGCAACGAGGGCGACGACTGGATCGAGAAGGGCACCCAAGACGGCGCGCCGGGCGATAACTTTGCGCCGCTGCTCACCGATGAAGTGGTGGGCAACGACATCTTTGTCGGTGGCGGCGGCTTCGATGAAATGATCGGTGAGGGCGGCGACGATATCTTCGTCGGCAGCGATGCCCAGGACAAGATGGACGGCATGTCCGGCTTCGACTGGGTCACCTACAAGAACGACCAGGTCGGCGTCACCGCCGACCTGAGCCTGGCCGCGCTGGCGCAGCCCCATGGCAACGCGCCGAACCAGAACACCGGGGTGTTCAACCCGGTCGGCGCCTCGCCGGCGTCGATTCTCGACCGCTTCGCCGAGGTCGAGGGCCTGTCCGGTTCGCGCTTCGCCGACGTGCTCAAGGGCGATGACGTCGATGCGGTGACCATCCTCAACCATGGCGGCACGACGGGCAGTGCTCTGAGCAATGTTGCGCTGATCCGCGGGTTGGCGCAGTTCCTCGCCGACGCCGGGCTGCCGACTACCGGCTTTGCCACCGGCAACATTCTGCTGGGCGGCAATGGCAGCGACTTGATCGAAGGCCGTGGCGGTGACGACCTGATCGACGGCGACAAATGGCTCAACGTGCGCATCGCGGTGTATGCCCCGGACGACGTCAACCACACCGGCCCCGAGATCGCCAGCTTCGACAGCATGGTCGAGATGATCCCGTTCATGCTCGATCGCACCTACAACCCGGGCCAGCTCAAGGCCATCCGCGAGATTCTGCCCGGCACCTCGACCGGCGGCGCCGCCTTCGACACCGCGGTCTTCTCCGGGGTGCAGACCGAGTATGTGGTGACCCAGGATACCCGTGGCACCGCCGACCTGGCAGATGATGTGTGGACCGTGGCCGACACCGTGGCCGGGCGAGACGGCACCGATACCCTGCTGCATATCGAGCGCCTGCAGTTCGCCGATGCCCAGCGCGTGCTGGTGCCGGGGCTGAACGCGCAGCCGACCGGCAGCCCGAGCCTCAGCGACGGCAACGGTGGTGCGATCACCGTCGGCGATATCCTCAGCGTGAGCATGGCTGGCGTGCGTGACGGCGACAATGTCACGGCGGGCAACCCGCTGGGCACCCTGGCCAATGCCTCGGTGTCCTACTACTGGCAGTTCGAGGCCGATCCCGGCAGCGGCGTGTTCCAGGACATCATCCTGCTGCCGGCCGGCGACCTGGCGTTCCAGAGCGCCGATGGCACCGCGTTCAAGGTGTCGCCGGACCTGGCCGGGCTGTCGCTGCGGGTCAAGGCGATCTACCAGGACGGACATGGCACCACCGAGGTGCTGTTCAGCGCGCCCACCAGCGTGGTCGAGGCCGGCGCTCCCGTTGTGCCGACCACGCCGACGCCGGTGGTCGATGCCAGCGCGGGGGGCGATGGCCTGCACATGGTCCGCTCCGACCTCAACTTCATCCTGGCCCAGATCAAGATCGCCGAGGCGGACGCCGCCGGGCAGGACATCCTCTCGTTGATCCCCAACATCCGCGCGCCCCTGGGCCTGCGTGCGGTCGATGGCTCGAACAACAACCTGATGAACCTCAATGGCCACGACCACACTGGCTATGGCGCCGCCGACCATGTCTTCCCGCGCCTGACCGACCCCGTGTTCAACGCTGCCGAGGGCGCGCCCGCCGGGTTCTTCGGTCCGGGTTCGCCGGCCATTCCCGGCTCGTCCTACCAGCAGACCAGCGGCTACGTGTTCGACTCGCAGCCACGCACCATCAGCAACCTGATCGTCGACCAGACCTCGAACAACCCGGCGGCCTACGCCAGCGCCTACGACCCCGGCGCCAACGGCGTGCTGGACTTCGGCACCCCCGGCAACGACGACCAGCTCAAGGACGGTGTGCGGGTGGTCGCCAGCCCGGGCATGGACGGCCAGTTCGGCACCAGCGACGACCATGATGTCTTCCTGTTCGAGAACACCTCGGCGGATGCCGGGCTGTCGGCGCCGTTCAACGCCTGGATGACCTTCTTCGGCCAGTTCTTCGACCACGGCCTGGACCTGGTCACCAAGGGCGGTTCAGGGACCATCTTCATCCCCCTGCAGCCGGACGATCCGTTGTACGTGCCAGGCGGCGCCGCCAACTTCATGGTGCTGACCCGAGCCACCAACCTGCCAGGGCCGGACGGTATCCTCGGCAACGCCGATGACATCCATGAGCACAGCAACACCACCACACCGTTCGTGGACCAGAACCAGACCTACAGCTCGCACCCCTCGCACCAGGTGTTCCTGCGCGGCTACCAGCTCACCGCCAGTGGCCCAATCGCCACCGGCCGGCTGATCACCAATCGTGACCTGGGCGCCGACGGCAAGTTCGGTACCGGCGATGACAGCGAGATCGGTGGCATGGCCACCTGGAAGGTGGTCAAGGCCCAGGCCAACGATGTTCTCGGCCTCCGCCTGACCGACGCCGACGTCGACAATGTGCCGCTGTTGGCCACCGACGCCTATGGCAACTTCATCAAAGGGCCGCATGGCTATCCGATGGTGGTGATGAAGGGCGCCGACGGCCTGGGCGGCACTGCTGACGACGTGCTGGTCGAAGGCAACCCGCTGGCGCCGATCGACCTGACCAACGCCGTGCGCACCGGCCACCAGTTCCTTGCCGATATCGCCCACAATGCCGTGCCAGTGCTCACCGGTGGAGTGCTGGCCCCCGACGCCGACGCTGCCACCGGCAACGCCGTCCCGGTCAACCCGCATACCGGCGCCAACCTGGCCTACGACAACGAACTGCTGGACGCGCACTACATCGCCGGGGATGGCCGGGTCAACGAGAACATCGGTCTGACCGCCGTGCATGCGATCTTCCACGCCGAGCACAACCGACTGGTGGCGCAGACCCAGGACACCGTGCTCGACTCGGGCGACCTGGCCTTCCTCAACGAGTGGCTGCTAACCCCGGTCAGCACCTTGCCAGTCAACCAGGCCGAGATCGATGCGCTGGTGTGGAACGGCGAGCGGTTGTTCCAGGCGGCCAAGTTCGGCACCGAGATGCAGTACCAGCACCTGGTGTTCGAGGAGTTCGCCCGCACAATCCAGCCGCGCGTCGACCTGTTCTTCGCCCCGACCCAGGTCTACGACGTCGACCTCGATGCCTCGATCGTCGCCGAGTTCGCGCACACCGTGTACCGCTTCGGTCACTCGATGCTGACCGAAACAGTCGACCGTTTCGACATCGACTTCAAGGTCATCGGTGACCCGGCCAGCGCCAACCCTGAGCAGCAGATAGGCCTGATCGCGGCGTTCCTCAACCCGTTGGCGTATGCCGCCAGCGGTGTGACACCGGAGGAGGCGACCAGCGCCATCGTACGTGGGGTGACCCGCCAGGCCGGCAACGAGATCGACGAGTTCGTCACCGAGGCGCTGCGCAACAACCTGCTCGGCCTGCCACTGGACCTGCCCGCGATCAACATCGTCCGGGGCCGCGATGTCGGCATCCCCTCGCTCAACGCCGTGCGCCGCGACATCTTCGGGCAGACCGGCGACACCCAGCTCAAACCCTATACCAGCTGGGTCGACCTGGTGCAGCACTTGAAGCATCCGGAATCGCTGATCAACTTCATCGCGGCCTATGGCACCCACGGCAGCATCACTTCGGCCCATACCCTGGACGACAAGCGTGCCGCGGCGCTGGCCCTGGTGCTCGGCGGCGCCGGCGCGCCGAGCGACCGCCTGGACTTCCTCAACGGCAGCGGTACCTGGGCCAACGTGACCCTGGCGGGCAAGGATGGGGTGATGGGCACCGCCGATGACCTCAAGGGTGTGACGGTGACCGGCGTCGATGCCATCGACCTGTGGATCGGCGGCCTGGCCGAGGCCAAGACGCCGTTCGGCGGCATGCTCGGCAGTACCTTCAACTTCGTGTTCGAGAACCAGCTGGAGAAACTGCAGGACGGCGACCGCTTCTACTACCTGGAGCGCACCGCCGGCTTGTCGATGAACGCGGAGCTTGAGAGCAACTCGTTCGCCAAGCTGATCATGGCCAACACCTCGGCCACCCACCTGCCGGGGCTGGTGTTCTCCGACCCTGGTTTCTACCTGGAACTGGACCGCGGCAAGCAGTACAACGATGGCTTGGGCAACGCCGACCCGCTGGGGGAAAACGGCCAGCAGGTGGTGTTCCGCGACAGCCCGCTGACCGATGGTCCCGACAGCAACTACATCCGCTATGCCGGTGACCAGCACATTGTGCTGGGTGGCACCCAGGGCGACGACATCCTCGTCTCCAGCGAAGGCGATGACACGGTCTGGGGCGATGGCGGCAACGACCGTATCGAAGGGGGCTATGGCAACGACCAGCTGCGCGGTGGCGCTGGCGACGACATCATCAGCGACATGGGCGGCGACGATAACATCCAAGGCGGCGACGGCAACGATGTGCTGCATGGCGGCAATGGCGTCAACCTGATCATCGGCGGCTTCGGCAACGACTTCATCGTCACCGGCGAGGATGCCTCCGAAGCCATCGGCGGCCAGGGCAACGACTTCATCCTCGGCAGCAAGGCCAACGAGCAGGACATGGGCAACGAAGGCGACGACTGGATCGAGAAGGGCACCTCGGACGGCGCCCCCGGCGACAACTTCGACCCCCTCGGCAACGATCCGGTGATCGGCAACGACGTGTTCGTTGGCGGCAACGAGAACGACAAGTTCAACGGCGAGGGCGGCGACGACATCATGGTCGGCAGCCTCGGCTTCGGCGACCGCTATATCGGCGGCTCGGGCTATGACTGGGCAACCTTCAAGGGCCTGGCCCAAGGCGTGAGCATCGACTACAGCGACCGCTTCTTCGATGTGCCGCCGGTTCCGGGCTCGGGGGCTTCGGCGCTGGTGCGCTTCGACATCATGGAAGGCCTGTCGGGCTCGGCGCATGGCGACTTCCTGCGCGGCGACAACGAGGACGCCACCTCGCTGCCGACTGCCGGGGCCACCGGCAGCGTGCTCACCAACATCAGCCTGATCAACGGCCTTGCCGGGCTGCTGCCCGCCGGCGCGACCTTCTACGATGGCGGCAACATCATCCTCGGCGGCAGTGGCAGCGACCTGATCGAAGGGCGTGGCGGCGACGACATCCTCGATGGCGACAAGTGGCTGAACGTGCGCATCAGCGTGCGCGCCAACAACGACGGCAGCGGGGCGGAAATCGCTTCGTTCGACAGCATGGAGCCGATGGTGCCGCTGATGCTCAAGGGCACCTACAACCCCGGACAGCTGGTGATCGTGCGGGAGATCCTCAGCGGTACCGACCAGTACGATACCGCGCTGTTCTCCGGCATCGCCACCGACTACCGCATCGTCGTCGAGGGCAACACCGTGATCGTCACCGACACGGTGGTCGGACGCGACGGCGTCGATCGCCTGACCGGTATCGAGCGCCTGCAGTTCGCCGACGGTGCCCAGGCCTCGGGCGTGGGTAGCGCCGTCAACAACGGCCCGACCGGTCACCTGGCAATTGTCGACGATGCCAGCGGTCTGCGCGACGACACGCCGGTCGCGGGCCAACTGCTGCGGGTCAGCAACCTGGCGGTGCACGATGCCGACAACCAGGGCGCGGCCAACCCGAGCGGTGCGCTGAACGGGCCGGTGGCTTACTACTGGCAGGTCGAGAGCATCCCCGGCACGGGCGTGTATGAGGACATCACCTTCGTCGCCGCCGGCGAAGCGTCGCGGGCGACCGGCAGCACCTATCGAGTGGCGGACGATGTCGCCGGCCTCAACATCCGTGTGCGGGCGGTGTACCAGGACGCCAAGGGCACCTTGGAAATCGTCGACTCCTCGACCAACAGCGCGCCCAGCAGCGGGCCCGCCGTGGCCGGGCTGCTGGTGCAGAACCAGGTGCTGAGCGCCAACCCGGCGACCATCGTCGACGCCGACGGCATCGGCGGCGCGCCGTTCACCTTCCAGTGGCAGATGAACAACGGTGGGGGTTGGGTGGATATCGCCGGAGCCACCGCCAGCACCTTCACCCTCGGCCAGCCCCAGGTCGGCCAGCATGTGCGGGTGCAGGTGGGCTACGTGGACACCTTCGGCGTGGCCGAGCGCGCCGCCAGCGACATCCTCGGCCCGGTGGCCAACGTCAACGACGCGCCGACCGGCGCGGTGCTGATCAGCGACACCACGCCGGACCAGGGGCAACTGCTGACTGCGTCGACCGCCGGCATCGCCGACCTCGACGGGCTGGGGGCCTTCAGCTTCCAGTGGCAGCAGGGCGTGGCTGGCAACTTCGTCAACATCGCCGGCGCCACCGCAGCCAGCTACACCCCGGGCTTCGCCCAGGGCAACCAGCAACTGCGGGTGATCGTGCGCTACACCGACGGCTTCGGCGCCCAGGAGACGGTGACCTCCGCGGCGACCAACGCGGTGCGCCTGCTGAGTGGCGTCACGCTGGTGGGTACCAATGCGGCGAACACGCTCACCGGTGGCGTCGGCAACGATGTGCTGCGTGGCCTGGGCGGCAACGACACGCTCAATGGCCTGGGGGCCGTCGACCAGCTGTTCGGCGGGGTGGGCAACGACATCCTCAACGGCGGCGACGACGATGACTTCCTGTTCGGTGAGGACGGCAACGACACCCTCAACGGTGGCCTTGGCGCGGATGCCATGGACGGCGGCCTCGGCAACGACACCTTCGTGGTCGACAATGCCGGCGACAGTGTCATCGAGGTGGCCGGTGGCGGCACCGACCTGGTGCAGACCAGCCTGCTCAGCTACCAACTGGGCGCCAATGTCGAGAACCTCACCTACACCAGTAGCGGCAACTTTACCGGCACCGGCAACGCACTGGCCAACACCCTCACGGGTGCTGCCGGCAACGACCGGCTCGATGGCGGGGCAGGTGGTGACCGAATGGTAGGCGGTGCCGGCAACGACACCTACATTGTCGACTCAGCCTCGGATGTGGTGGTCGAGGCAGGCGGTGGTGGCACCGACACCGTGCTGACCGCGCTGGCCAGCTACAGCCTGGGTGCCAACGTCGAGAACCTGACCTTCACCGGCGTCGGCAATTTCGTCGGCACCGGCAACGGGCTGAACAACGTCATCACCGGCGGTGTCGGCAACGATACGCTCACGGGCGACGGTGGTAACGACACCCTCATCGGCAACGCGGGCAACGACACGCTCAATGGCGATGCCGGCAACGACCAGTTGATCGGTGGCCTTGGCGCGGACAGCCTCAACGGTGCTGGTGGTGATGACAGCCTCGACGGCGGTGACGGCAGCGACACGCTCAATGGCGGCGTCGGCAACGATACGCTGCAGGCCGGGGCCGGCAACGACAACCTCGACGGTGGTGTCGGCATCGATGTGCTGGCCGGTGGCGATGGCGACGACACGGTACTGGGTGGGGGCGGCAACGATGTGGTGCAGGGTGGCAACGGCAATGACTTCGTCGATGGCGGTGCCGGTGACGACATCGTCAGTGGCGGGGCTGGCAACGACACGCTGGTCGCCAACGACGGCAACGATATCTTCCAGTTCGCGGCGGGCTTCGGCACCGATCAGGTGTTCGGTTTCGACGCCGCCCCGGCAGGCGGCCAGGACCGGCTGGATATCACGGCACTGAGCATTACCGCGGCGACCTTTGCCGTCAGTGTCAGCATTGCCGATGTGGGTGCCGATACGCTGGTGAGTTTCGGTGGGCCTGACTCCATCCGCCTGGTTGGGGTGGGGGATGCGACCAGCGTGACGGCGGCGGACTTTATCCTGACGTCCTGAAGATGGTGTGTCACATCACAGGCATGCCTGCTCCTGCAAGACCAGCCATGCCCGTGACAGCAGGCGCGTTTCAGGGTTTATACGAAAAGTGCCCGAGCGGCTTTGCGTACAAACCCTGGAACAGACCTGCAACGCTCATCTTCGACACCTGCCGATGCCCTGTCGACTTTTATCTTTTTTTGACTTTTTTCAATGCTGAATCAATGTGTTGAGCACTTTAAAACAAGTCGAAACACTTTCCGCTCTGGTAATTTCCTACGCAAAAGGTAGTTTTTCTCCGACGCCGCCGAACCCCACTTCGACAGCGTGTTTGAAACCACTGTCTGTACCAGCAAGTACAAAAACAAATGGCCTGAGCAAGTTGGCGTGGTGGAACTGGATGCAACTTCCAAGTTTTGCCGGGGCCAGTGTTGTACCTGTGCGTGCGGGCAACCTTAGTTTGCCAATCATCAAGAAGGAACATGCATGATGACTTTCGAAATGGACATGATGAAAGCTGGTGTACGCCCTGATGCCCTGAAAGCCGGTGTTCGTCCGGATGCGCTCAAGGCCGGGGAGCGGCCGGATGCCATGAAGGCTGGTGTTCGGCCAGACGCGATGAAGGCAGGCGTGCGTCCTGACGCCTGATTGCTGCCAGAGCCGGCCACCGGGAACCGCCGGTGACCGGCTTATGCAACCGTAACGTTGTTATTCATTGGCGCAAGGGAATGTCTGTCTATGTTTGACGTAAAGTTGTGGGATGGTTTTGACCAGAAGACCGCAAACGGGCGGGCGCCTTACTTGTTTGAATCGGTCCTGCCATTGAGTGAAGGCTTTGCCGGGCCGCAAACAGTAGAGCAAGCGTTTTATGCCCTGGCCGAGCAGACTTTGCGCGAAAGTACCGACTGCCGTATTCGGGTCTATGATGGCGAAGCACGCCGGGATGAACTTATCGACCAGGCCCATGAGCAGCCTCGCCTCGACAACGAGTCGCTGGTCGCCTTCATGCAGCGCCTCACCGGCAAGCAACGCTTCAGCCTGGTGATCAACAACCTTGAACAAATCAGCCCGCAACTGGCGGCAGACTTCGGTCGCTTCATCCGCTCGTTCTTCGAGTTCCGCGGCATGCCGATTGGCGGCGTGGAACAGGCCGCATTCTGTGGCAACTATGCCGGCACGGCCTTCGGTATCCATGAAGGCTTCGAGCATGCCTTCCTTTGCCACCTCGGCCCCGGGGTGAAGGACTTCTATTGCTGGACCCGTGAAGAATACCTGGCCCTCGCCGGAGGGCGTGCACCGACCTTTGCCGATGCCGGCGCCTACGAGGCGTTGCTCAAGACCGGCAAGCTGTTCGTGCTCAAGCCTGGTGACGTGTTGTATCTGCCTGCCTCGGTCTATCACATTGGCCGGCAGGACCAGTATTCCGTGTCGGTGGCGCTGCCGTTCTATACCTATCCGCTGACCCGGTTTCTCGCTCGCCGGGTGATCCCCGACCTCAGTGAGCAAAGCCTGCCGTTCGATCAGGAAGGCATTTCGGCACTGCTGCCATTCGGCAGTCGCAACCCGCTGCTGTTACCGCTCGGGCAACTGCTCGACGATACATTGCGGCGCTGGAGCGACGGTGCGCTGCCGGAGTACCTCGGCTATCACTGGCATCGCCTGGTCAGCAATGGTGGTTGGGAGCTGCCGCGGGCCATCTCGGCGCAGGTGCGCGAGGAACGCGCATTGCACGAGCCGCTGGCGCTCACGATAGGGCAGCATGTTCGGTTGCGCGAACCGTTCCGCATCAGTCAGCAGGCGGCGTTAGGTTGTGCTGTTGGACAGCGGCGGGTCTTCGCTGCCGCGCGCAGCGTGGTGCTGGACGACCCTGACGGCAGCCATGGGGCATGGCTGGAGCAACTGAACAACCATGATGCCCTGCAGGTGCTTACCGAGCAGCAGCGTGTGGTCGGCCAGGTGCTCTCGCGCACCGGCTGCCTGGAAGCGTTCTGAACATGAACAAGGAGCGTTGAGCATGTACCGAGACTTTCCCAGCCTGGTGGATGATGACCTCGACCAGGCAAGCGCCACCCGCCAGGTGTTCGAGCAAGCGATTGGCCAAGGCCATGCAGTCATCACCGGGCAAAGCCTTATCAGCGAACATTTCGACCCATTGATTGCCCGTGTCTACCAGCAGATCTGGCAGCGGGTCGGCCCGTTGCAACTGAGTGCGGACGAGGCGCGCCTGTACATCGGCGAACTGTCGGTGTTCGCCCGCTACAATTCGACCTTGCTGTTGCGGGCGGCCGACACGGTGCGCGGCTTCTGTCCGGAGCTGGCCCAGGAACTGACGCGCAACTACCTGGAGGAGGGCGGCGAGCGCGGCAAGCTGCCGGCACACTATGTGGTGTTCAGTGGGGCGTTGATCGCCGACCTTGGTCTGCGTGTCAACGGCTGGATGCCCAGGGCGGCCTCCACCCGCAGCCTGGTTTCGTTGATCGACGTGCTGGCGTGGTCGCACTGCCCCTCGACCATCCTTGGCATGTACTACGCCACCGAGGCGGTGGCTATCGCCGAGACCCGCCTGCTGCAGGCCATCACCGACCGGCTCGGGGTAGTGCTGGGGCGTGGCTGCGGCGACGATCTCCCCCGGTTGCACGATTATTACCGCATGCACCTGGATGAAGAGCATGCCGCAGCCAACGGCAAGGTGGCGGTGGAGCAGGGGCATCAGGACGGCATTGCCCATTTCATTCGCCAGGCTCCGCTGTTCGGCTTCCTCCAGCCGCAGGTGATCGACGGCTTCCTGCAGATGCTCAACCCCTTCGTCGACCAGTGGGTGGAACTCAGTGCCATGGTCGACGCGGCACGCGATGGCAAGGAGCCGGTAGCCCGATGAAAACCACCGTCTACAAAGGCGGCTGCCTGTGCGGCCGCATCCGCTTCATCGCCACTGGCGTGCCGCGTTTTCCGCATACCTGTTCGTGCAGCATGTGCCAACGCCACTCGGGCAGCTTGACGCTGTGCTGGGTGGAGTACGACAAGGACGCCGTGGAGTGGGTGGGAGAGGGTGGCATGCCGGCCCTGTACCGCTCTTCGGAGCACTCGAGCCGGGCGTTCTGCCCCACGTGCGGCAGCAGCATCGGCGCCATCGACGACGCGCCCACCGTGGGCCTGTTGCTGGGCTGCTTTGACGCCAAGGGCGACAAGGCGCTGCGCCCGACCTCCCACTCGTTCACATCGTCCCGTCCACGCTGGTGGAAGATCGACCCCCAACCCTGAGCTGACTGCGGGCCGTGCGCGGCCCGCCACAAGGAGTGTGCATGTCCCCCGACACCCATCCGGTGCTCTACAAGGCGCTGATGCTGCGGCGTATCCGCCAGATGCTCGACAGCGCAGGCTACCTCGAGATCATGACCCCCATCCTGCGGCGTTATCCCGGTGATGCCGACCGTCCTCGCCTGCAGTTGAGCGATGGTCGCTGGCTGCGGGAATCCTCGGCCTTTGCCTTGCGTTGCAACCTGCAATACGCGCCGGCGGTCTACGAACTGGCGGCGTGCTTCCGGCCGGATGCGCTGGATGCCACCCACCTGCCCGAGTTCACCATGCTCGATCTCTATCGCCAGGATGCCAGCCTTGGTGAAATGCTGGACCTGGCTTGCCGGCTGGTGCAAGCCTTCTATCCGGGGCCGATCCAGGTGCTCTCGTTCGCCAGCCACCTGCGTGATGACCTGGGTATCGACCTGTTCGCCGATCCGGCGGCCGGGGATGCGCTGGTGCGAACTTTCCGCCAGCTGTATGACGAGCCGGATATCTCGCCGCTGTGGTTGATCGACCGCTACATCACCGAGCAGATCGAGCCTTTGTCGCGTGGCTGCTGCATGGTGGTGACCGACTTCCCGCTGTTGCCGGAGGTGCGTGCCAGGCGGCGTGACGGCGCTGGCGCGATCGTCGAGCGTTTCGAGATACTCATCGATTGCGTGGAAGTGGTCCATGGCTATACCGACGAGGACGACCCGGACCGCTTCGAGGCCCAGGCCCGTCACCTGGCCAGTTTCGGCCCTGAGGACGCGATCATGTGCGCCTTGATGCGCGACGGCAGCGTACCGTCACGCAGCGCCGGTTTCGGTGTCGGGATCGAGCGCTTGTGTCGCATGGGGTTGGGGCTGGACAGTGTCGAGCCGCTGCGTACCTCACTACCTTTCACCGCGCCCTAGGGCTGTTCAGCGAGGACTTGCGATGCCGCCGCTCGAACAACTGTTACCCATGGCGCTGCTTGCCGCGCTGATCCTGGTGGTGCCGGGGCCTACCAATACCTTGCTGTTCTCGGCTGGCCTGCAGGTCGGCCTGCGCCGCGCCTTGCCCCTGGTCGGTGCGGAGGCGGCAGGCTATGGCCTGTCGATACTGGCCTGGGGCAGTGTCCTGCTGGTGGTTGCGGCAGACCGGCCCTGGCTGCTGAGTGGCATGAAATGGCTGTGCGCGCTGTACCTGCTGTGGCTGGCGATCAAGCTATGGCGATGTGGCGCGGCGCGCCTGGTGGCGGAGCGACGCAGCGCGGGGCGTCTCGAGGTGTTCCTGGCGACCTTGCTCAACCCCAAGGCCTTTCTGTTCGCCAGTAGCGTCTTTCCGCTGTCGGCGTTCCAGTCGGTGCAGCAGTTTGCCTGGTTCATGGGGGTGTTCCTGCTGGTGCTGGTCCCGATCGGCAGCCTGTGGACCTGTATCGGCCACCTGCTGACCTTGCGCAGCGCCTGGTCTATGCATGCTGGCACTTTCCTGCGCACAGCCTCGGTGATGCTGATGCTGTTTTCTGCCTCGATCGCCTACTCCACGCTGGACGGGACGGACGAGCGCGCCGAGCAGGTGGCGCTGGGCCGCATCCTGCTGCCCATGGCCTGACCCATGAACCCCGCTAAGGAAGCTCACCATGTTCAACACACTGTGCACTGGCCTGCTGGCTGGTGTGTGCAACCTGCTGCTGACCGGACTGGCCAGTGCTGCCGGTAGCCTGACGCTGTACAACTGGGAGAGTTACACCAGCCCTGAGTTGTTGGCCAGGTTCGAGCAGACCCACGGCATCAAGGTGCGGCTGATCGAGTACCGCACCAGTGAAGCGGCGCTGGCCGAGTTGCGCGAGGGCAAGATAGAGGCGGACCTGGCGGTGGTCGCCAGCAACTTTCTGCCCGCCTGGCGCGAGGCGCGCCTGCTGCGGCCAAGCGAGGCGGCTAGCCTGGCCAACTTCCGGCATGTTCAGGCCGCCTGGGCCGATCCGCCATTCGACCCACGGCGCGAGCATTCTCTGCCATGGGCCTGGGGTGTGGTGGGTGTGACGGTGCATGCCGACCGCTACAGCGGCGATATCGATACCTGGTCGGTGGTCCTGGACCCACCGACGGCCTTGGTCGGCACCATCAATATCGGCGCCGACCTCAACGAAGTGATCTACGCCGCGGTGCGCCTGCATGGCGGGCGCATGTGCGAGGCCGATCCCGTGCTGATGGCCAAGGTGCGGACGACCTTGCTCAAGGCGAGGCCGGCCTGGAAGGCGCTGGACTACGGCAGCGTGGCAATGATGGCCAGCGGGCATTTCCAGGCAAGCATCGACTGGAACGGCGCGGCCCTGCGCCAGCGCCTGGCCAATGCCCACATCCATTTTGGCCTGCCGCGCGAGGGGACACAGGTGTTCAGCGACAGCCTGGTACTGCTGGCGCAGGCGCGCAATGCGGAGAACGCGCGGTTGTTCATGGACTTTGTGCTCGAGCCGCGCAATGCCGCGCTCAATTCGACGTTTCACGGCTATGCCACAGGCATCGAAGGCGCCGATGCTTTTCTGCCCGAGCACCTGAAGACAGCGCCCGAACTGAATATCCCTCAGGCGGTGCTGGACAACGCCGAGTTCACCTTGGCCTGCCCGCCTGCGGTACAGGCGCGCTACGCCAGCCTGTGGGAAGAGTTGCAGCGCTGGCCGGCAAGCGCTGCGCTGCGGTGAGATCAGCGTACTGCTCGACGAAACAATCCGCCTTGCCCGCCAACATCACTATACGTCCGCCGGTTGCTCCACTTCATCCACGTAGGCCTCGAAGAACCAGTCGGGTATATCTTCATTGCGGTACTCCAGTTGCACGCCATCGGTGATTTCTGCCAGCCACACCGCGCTCTGCCCGGAGTTGTCGAACACATAGGCACGATGGCTGGCGGCGATGGCCTCCGGGAGCAGGTCGAGGGAGCGCTCGTAACGGCTGCGCACCAGATCGTCCCTGACGGGATGGCCGCCAGCCCGCACGCGAATGGCGACCCGCTCGATATTGATCCGCGGGTTTTCGGTCGAGACGAAATAGAGGTAGGTGCGATAGCCCTGGGCTTGTGCCAGGCGCATGAATTCGATCTTGCTTGGGTGCGACATGACGCTTTCGAAGGTGAAACTCTGCTTCGCCTCCAGCAGACGCTGGCGGATGAAGTCGGCGATTACCGAGGCGAAGTACGAGTTCACTGGCACTGCACGGTAGTCGATCCGGTTGTCGAGCAGTTGCAGCTGCCGGGCGTGCATGGCCAGTTGCCGGGATGCAATCAGATGATGATCGAGATGGAAGGTCAGCAGTTCGGCCAGAGTGGCCTGGATACCGAACGGGACGAGGTCGATGAAGCCGCTGTCCTTTGCCTCTTGCTCGAGTTCGTCGGCATTGACGAAAAAGCGTGTCAGCGCCGCAGGCAGGCTGGCCTTGATGGTGCTCTTGCCCGAGCCGTTGGGGCCCGCAAAAACACGCAGCCTAGGCACGCCCGCCGGCCGTCTGGTCATCGACCCTGCGCACACTGATCATTTCGCCGACACGGACCTTGCGCCGGGGGCTGGCCTTGGCCAGAACGGTTCGGGCACCATCGGCCGCGACGCGCACCAGTTCACCGTCATCGACACACAGCACGCCGCGCTGGCTGGCCTGCAGGGCACGCAGGTAGGCCGAATGCGTGGCCTCGCTGGCGTGCAGGGGAATCTGTTGTTCAAGGGTATCGAGGTCCCGTTCGGAGACCTTCTTCGCTTTTGCTGCCATCGCTGGACACCTCCGCGCAATGCGAAACCGCTTGCGCACATGGGAGGCATCATAGCGTCGACGCTGTAAAAAGGCATCAAGGAGGGTCATAGGGCTGTCCTGAAGTGGATTCGCCGCAAAGTCTGGCACAGCGCTGTGCTCACTGTTTCCCCAGACCGCGTAGTCTGTTTCCCAAACCTGAAACGGGGCCGTGGAGCGGCCCCGCTGATCCGGTGTCGGTCTTCAGAAGCCGAAGTCGCTCAGGCCCGGGTGATCGTCCGGACGGCGCCCCAGTGGCCAGCGGAACTTGCGCTCGGCTTCGCTGATGGGTTGTTCGTTGATGCTGGCGTGGCGATTGCGCATCAGGCCGTCCTCGGCGAACTCCCAGTTCTCGTTGCCGTAGGCGCGGTACCACTGGCCGCTGTCGTCGCGGTACTCATAGGCGTAGCGCACGGCAATGCGGTTGTCGGTGAAGGCCCAGAGCTCCTTGATCAGGCGGTATTCAAGCTCGCGGTTCCACTTGCGGGTGAGGAAGGCCTGGGCCTCTTCGCGGCTGCTGCAGAACTCGGCGCGATTGCGCCAGTGGGTGTCGGTGGTGTAGGCCAGGGCCACCTTGGCGGCGTCGCGGCTGTTCCAGCCGTCTTCGGCAAGGCGGACTTTCTCGATGGCGGTTTCACGGGTGAACGGGGGCAGTGGTGGGCGGGACATCGTGGTCAATCCTCAAGGTCGGTGAGCTTGGTTTGCAGAACCGAGAGTAGTCCGGTCGGCTGGCGGGGAGAATCGGTGCCCTGGGCACTTCATAATTGCTCTTGGAGGAACAATCCTCGCCTGGCACGCCTGTCTATAGTTACCCCAGACATTCGCTGGAGCCCGCCATGACCCTGATCAGCCGCGAACCCTGGTGGCTCGTCCCGCCCAAGCCCGGGCAGACCGAGCAGGACCTGCACTGGGGCTACCTGGAAATCTACGCCGACGGCCGTACTGTATTCGTCGACCAGCGACCCAGTGAGCGGGAGCTGGCCGAACGCAAGAGTTGCCGTAACTTCCCCGACGCCGAAAAGCCCTGAGTCAGCCTTCGAGCTGGGCCAGGCGCGCCTCCAGCGCCGCCACCCGTGCTTCCAGCGCCTCGATGCGCTCGTCCGCCGCGCTGGCGCGCGTGCCGCCTTCCTGCTGGCGGGCAGCGAGGATCGCCTCGATCTCGGCCGGGTCGCCCAGGGCGTGGGTGTAGCGGTCTTCGCGCTGGCCGGCCTGGCGTGGCAGGTGCAAGGCCAGGCCCCGCGAGACCAGGCGCTCGAGCTGGTGCTGGACCTGATCGACATCCTCGAATTCATGCAGGCGGTTGCTGCGGGTCAGCAGTTCGCTGAGGGTCTGTGGGCCTCGCAGGAACATCAAGCCCATCAGCACAAGCTGCGCCGGCACCAGCTCCAGGCCCTTGTCCACCCGCTGTTCCCAACGGTCGGCGCGGCTGCCCATCTGCAGGCGGGCCATTTCCTGGTTCTCCAGGGCGCGCAGGGCCTGACCGACCTGGCCGGGGGAGAGGTTCATCACCGGTTCACGGCTGGTCTTCTGGTTGCAGGCCAGGACCAGGGCATTGAGGGTCAGGGGGTAGGTTTCCGGGCTGGTGGCCTGTTTCTCGATCAGTGAACCGAGCACGCGGATCTCGATGCTGTTGAAACGGCCTTCGCGGGTGGTTTCGTGTTCTGACATGGCCCTGTCTCATTGCGAGGAAAAGGCCACTAGCCTAGGTAAAGCGCCGGGCTTAAGCAATCACCGCTGGCGTCGCCGGCCAAGCCAGCTCCCCTGTGGCATGGGAGCTGGCACGGCTGGGGCTTCAGGTGCTGGGCCGCTCCATGGCCTGGCAGGCCGCGGCGGTGAACAGTACGTCGGTCGAGGAGTTCAGCGCGGTCTCGGCCGAATCCTGCAGCACGCCGATGATGAAGCCGACCGCCACCACCTGCATGGCGATCTCGCTGGGGATGCCGAACAGGCTGCAGGCCAGCGGGATCAGCAGCAGCGAGCCACCGGCCACGCCCGAGGCGCCGCAGGCGCAGACCGCGGCCACCACACTGAGCAGCACCGCGGTCGGCAGGTCGACCGGGATGCCCAGAGTGTGCACGGCGGCCAGGGTGAGCACGGTGATGGTGGTTGCCGCACCGGCCATGTTGATGGTCGCGCCCAGCGGGATCGACACCGAATAGGTGTCCTCGTGCAGGCCGAGTTTCTCCGACAGCGCCAGATTGACCGGGATGTTGGCCGCCGAGCTGCGGGTGAAGAATGCTGTAATGCCGCTCTCGCGCAGGCACAGCAGGGTCAGCGGGTAGGGATTGCGGCGGATCTTCCAGTAAACGATCAACGGGTTCATCACCAGTGCCACGAACAGCATGCAGCCCATCAGCACGGCCAGCAGGTGCAGGTAGCCGAGTAGTGCGTCCAGCCCCGACTGCGCCAGGGTGGCGCTGACCAGGCCGAAGATGCCCAGCGGGGCGAAGCGGATCACCACGCGCACGATCAGGGTCACGCCGTTGGACAGGTCCTCGACCACGGTGCGGGTGGTGTCACCGGCATGGCGCAGGGCCACGCCCAGGCCTATGGCCCAGGTCAGCACGCCGATGAAGTTGGCATTGAGCAGTGCGTTTATCGGGTTGTCGACGGCGCTGAGCAACAGGTTCTGCATTACCTCGGTGATGCCGCCGGGGGCGCTCAGCGTGGCCTCGCCGGTGCTCAGCACCAGGTTCGAGGGGAACAGCATGCTGGCCACCACGGCCACCACCGCGGCGGCGAAGGTGCCCAGCAGGTACAGCCAGAGGATCGGGCGGATGTGGGTTTCCTGGCCATGGCGGTGGTTGGCGATCGAGGCCATCACCAGGATGAACACCAGGATCGGCGCCACGGCCTTCAGGGCGCTGACGAAGACCTTGCCGAGGAACCCCAGGTCGCGGGCCACGGCGGGGGCGAGCAGGGCCAGGGCGATGCCGGCCACCAGGCCGATGCAGATCTGCGTCACCAGGCCGGTGCGGTTGATGAGGCGGAGGATGGGGGTCATGTGCAGCGCAATCCAGTTACGTGAAAGCGCGCGACTTTACCACAGACCGCGCTGGCTCCTGTAGGCGCGGGCCTACCAGTGAAACAACTCCCGCCGCGCGCCTTCGGTGATCGCCAGGATCCCCGGGTGCTTGACCTTGCGCTCCACCGATATGGCGTAGAACGACTCGTTCACCGCCTCGGTCTGGCCGATCAGGTGCACGCCGTACTGGCGGCAGACCTCCTCGGCGATCACGCTGGGGGCCACGAAGATGCCGCTGCCCGATTGGCCGAAGGCCTGCATCAGCGCGCTGTCGTCGAATTCGCCGACGATCCGCGGCTGTACCTGCTGCTCGGCCAGCCAGCGCAACAGGCGGCTGCGCAGCACGGTTTCCTGGCCTGGGATCAACAGCGGCGCGTCGTCCAGGCAGGCGGGGAAGGGGCGATCAAGGCGCTCGGCCAATGCCTGAGTGGCAAAAAAACTCAGGCCGCACTCACCGAGCTTCTGGCTGTAGCCCTTGATGCCCAGGTGGCTGGGCATGGGGCTGTCGGAAATCACCAGGTCCAGGCGCTGGATCGCCAGGTCCGCGAGCAGGCGTTCGAGCTTGTCCTCGCGGCAATTGATGCGCAATACCTCCTCCAGCTCCATGGTCGGTGCCAGCAGGCGATAGACGATGGACTTGGGCACCACATCGGCCACCCCCACGCGAAACAGGATCTGCTCCTGCGGCCCGGCGCGCAGCATGGCCTCCAGCTCGCCGCCGATCTGGAACATCTGCTCGGCGTAGACCAGGGCCTGGCGCCCGGTCTCGGTCAGCTCCAGCTGACGCCCGACGCGCTGGAACAGCTCCAGATTCCAGGTCTGCTCGAACAGGCTGATCTGGCCACTGATGGTCTGCGGCGTCAGGTTGAGCTGTTCGCTGGCGCGGGCGATGCTGCCGGTCTTGGCCACCGCCCAGAAATAGTGGAGCTGGCGATAATTGAGCATGCCTGCCTCGATTCGGAAAAATCGAAGTATACACCCTGAAAATACGAATTTTCCGGATGTTTCAGTCCCTCTAGAATGCCACCCCATCAGGCGCATGACGCGCCGCCCGGCATTCGACAAGCGAGGACCTCATGCTACAACTCAAATCCATTGGCACGCCGCTGGTGCTGGCACTGGCCCTGTTTGCCATGTCCGGCTGCGACCAGGCCGAGAAATCCGCCCAGCAGATGCTTGACCAGGCGGCTGAAACGGCCAAGCAGGCCATCGACAAGACCAATGACGCCGCCCAGCAGGCCTTGAGCGACGCCATCGGTGGCGATGGCGAGAAAGCCAAGGCCGAAGACGACAAGAAAGACACCCAGGACATCTGAGAGCAGGACTGACCAATGGAATATTTGCTGGAACTCGCCGCAAGCCCCACCGCCTGGGTAGCCCTCGCCACCCTGGTGGCCATGGAGGTCGTGCTGGGCATCGACAACCTGATCTTCATCTCCATCCTCACCAACAAGCTGCCCGAGGCCTATCGTTCCAAGGCGCGACGCATCGGTATCAGCATGGCCCTGGTCATGCGCCTGGCGCTGCTCAGCACCGTGGCCTGGATCGTCCAGCTGACCGAGCCTGTGGTCGAGGTGTTCGGCCACACGTTCTCGTGGAAGGACATGATCCTCATTGCCGGTGGCCTGTTCCTGCTGTGGAAGGCGACCAAAGAGATCCATGAAAGTGTCGACCCACATGGCGCCAAGGAAGAGTCCAAGGCCGGCCACGTCGTGACCATCGGCTTCACTGCGGCGATCTTCCAGATCCTGCTGCTGGACATCGTCTTCTCGATCGACAGCATCATCACCGCCGTGGGCATGACCGAGCACCTGCCAATCATGATCATCGCCGTGATCAGTGCCGTGATCGTGATGCTGGTGGCCGCCGACCCGCTGGCCAAGTTCATCAACGACAACCCGACCGTGGTGATGCTGGCCCTGGGCTTCCTGATCATGATCGGCATGACGCTGATCGCCGAAGGCTTCGGTGCCCATGTGCCGAAGGGCTACGTATACGCTGCCATGGCGTTCTCGACCGCGATCGAGATCCTCAACATCATGGCCCGCCGGGCGCGCTTGAAGCGTGAGGCTGCCGAGGGCTGATCTGGCGTGAACCATCGCGGGGCCAGCCCGCCGCCACAGGACATGGATCTTGTGGTGGTGGGCTGGCCCCGCGATGTGTTTCAGGAAAGCTTCAGCTCAATGGGCCCCGGCATGCCGACGCGCACGGCGCACAGGTTGTGGTTTGACCAGGGCCTGAGGGGGCAGGTGATGTGGGTGTGCATGCCGGCGCACGATGCGCAGTACGCCCCAGAGCATGGCGGCCGCGACGCTCAGCCACATGCCGACCAGCATTAGAATCGCCATTGTCAGGCTCATGCGTGCCTCCTTCTCTCTGGCAAGCCAGGCTCGCCATCCAGACACTGCTTTAGTCTAGCCTGTCGGCTGTGACGTTCCATTGACCGAAGGTCTAGTCCTTGGGCCGTTTCGTTCCAAGCCCGCATCGGGCTATACCCGCAGGCGCCGGCGTCCTATGATCGGCTTCTTGGCCGGGCGCTGCCTGCCTGGCCGCGGAACAAGCGAGTGTCCACGTTGCAAAAGCTCTCCAAGTTTCGGGCCCAGGGCCCACGTCGCCTGCTGGCCGCCTGCCTGGTGGCGGCGACCCTGTCCGGCTGCGCCGGCACGCCACCGGCCGCGCTCAAGGGCCTGCCGCAGCGGGTCGAGATCAGCAGCGTTCCCTTCTACGGCGGCAACGCCAACCACAGTGGCTCGATGGCCCTGGCCGCCGTGCTGTCGCAGCAGAACGCACCGATCACGCCGGGCCTGCTCGACAAGTCGTTGGGCCTGCCTGCCGCCGCCGATTCGCTGGAAACCGGCATCCCTCGGGTTGCCCGTGAATACGGCAGGGTCGTCTACCCGCTGGACAAACACCTGGATGCCTTGCTCGCCCAGGTGGCGGCCGGTTACCCGGTGCTGCTGCGTTATCAGGAAGGTTCGGCGTGGTGGAGCGAGCCGCGTTATGCCGTGCTGATCGGCTATGACCGCTACAAGCAGCGGGTATTGCTGCGCTCGGGCATGCACCGGCGCCAGTTGATGGCTTTCGACGATTTCGAGTCGGCGTGGGGCAAGGAGGGGCGTTGGGCGGTGCTGGTGCAATCGCCGCGACAGTTGCCGGCCCAGGTGGATCGCCAGCGCTGGCTGCAGGCAGCGGATGAACTGGCCCGTTCGGGGCAGGAGATCGCGGCGAAGCAGGCTGTCATCAGCCTCGGACGGTGAGGTTGAAATGATCGCGCAGGCTGTAGTACCAGGCACCGATGGCGCTGAACGGCACACGCAGCATCTGGCCACCCGGGAACGGGTAGTGCGGCAGGCCGGCGAACGCGTCGAAGCGCTCGGCCTGGCCGCGCAGGGCCTCGGCCAAGACCTTGCCGGCCAGGTGGGTATAGGTGACGCCGTGGCCCGAGCAACCCTGCGAGTAGTAGATGTTGTCGCCGATGCGGCCAACCTGCGGCAGGCGCGACAGGGTCAGCAGGAAGTTGCCGGTCCAGGCGTAGTCGATCTTGACGTCCTTGAGCTGCGGGAAGGCCTTGAGCATCTTCGGGCGGATGATCGCCTCGATATTTGCCGGGTCACGCGCACCGTACACCACGCCACCGCCGAAGATCAGGCGCTTGTCGCTGGTCAGGCGGTAGTAATCGAGCAGGTAGTTGCAGTCCTCGACGCAGTAGTCCTGCGGCAGCAGGGTGCGGGCCAGTTCTTCGCCCAGCGGCTCGGTGGTGATCACCTGTGTGCCGCAGGGCATCGACTTGGCAGCCAGCTCCGGTACCAGGTTGCCCAGGTAGGCGTTGCCGGCGACGATGATGAATTTGGCGCGCACCTTGCCCTGCGGGGTATGCACCACCGGGTTGGCGCCACGCTCGATGCGCACGGCCGGGGTTTGCTCATAGATGATGCCACCCAGCGACTCGACCGCGGCGGCTTCGCCCAGGGCCAGGTTCAGCGGGTGGATGTGGCCGCCGCTCATGTCGAGCATGCCGCCTATATAGCTGTCGCAGGCCACCACTTCGCGGATGCGCTTCTGGTCCATCAGCTCCAGTTGGTTGTGGCCGAAGCGTTCCCAAAGGCGTTTTTGCGATTCCAGGTGGCCCATCTGCTTGCTGGTCAGCGCGGCGAACACGCCGCCGTCCTTCAGGTCGCACTGGATGTTGTACTTGGCCACGCGCTCACGGATGATGCGCCCGCCCTCGAAGGCCATCTGACCGAGCAGTTGCGCCTGCTTGGGGCCGACGGTGCGCTCGATGACATCGATGTCGCGGCTATAGCTGTTGACGATCTGGCCACCGTTGCGGCCCGAGGCGCCGAAACCGACCTTGGCGGCCTCGACGATGCTCACCTTGAAGCCGTTCTCCAGCAGGAACAGCGCGCTGGACAGGCCGGTGTAGCCGGCACCGATGATGCATACATCGGTTTCCACCTCACCCTGCAGCGCCGGACGTGGCGGCACCGGGTTGGCCGAGGCGGCGTAGTAGGACTGGGGGTAGGGGGTGTTAGCCATGCTCGAGGGACCTCGTGTTTTATATTTTTAACGAATGTACCGATGCTATCAATAATAATAAACACCCGCTAGTCGTCCGGTGAAAATCCTTTACGCCTCCCTGAGTCTTGGCCTTTCTATAAATAGTTTAAGATTCAGTAGCTTAGCGTGAAAAAAACAGTTGACAGGGTATCTGGATCGGGTAGAATGCGCCCCACACGACAGGCACATAGCTCAGTTGGTTAGAGCACCACCTTGACATGGTGGGGGTCGTTGGTTCGAGTCCAATTGTGCCTACCAAATCAGAAAGGGGCGATCCGCAAGGATCGCCCTTTTTGTTTGCGCAATGAAAGATGCTGGCGGTGTTTTTCCTCGGTCGCCCTGGTACGGCCTTAGCGCTTGCTGCTGTGGCGTCGCACCAGCGCACCGTCATCGCACGTATGTGCCAACGGCAGCAGCCAGTCCAGCATCTGCTGGCGTTCATTGGCCTGCAAAGGACTGTCTGCCCCCTCGAACTGAGCGCCCAGGGCCCTTAGCGCATATTCGACCACTGTATTGTTGACGACTGTTTTTGATGTCTCGATGTGGTGGTGAATCGATGCCATCAGCGTGTCGTGATCCTCTGTCGGTTCGAGGCTCAGCGACCGGGCAAGATACCTGGGCAGCCCTCGCTTGTGGCCTGCCATCATGGCGACTGCGCGGTACAGGTTGACGACATCCTGCTTGTCGATGTGCCCTGCCGAGCGGCTTGCATAGTAGCGCTCGAGTCGGTTGATGGCGTGCGGCAGGTCCGTCTGCCAGCTGCCTTGTTCTACCAGTGCCTGTTCGTGCACATCCTTGATCGTCAGCAGATAATCCAGATAGCCTGCGAAGTTGCGAGCCTCCCTGGCGTAGCGCAATCGGCGCCAGCGTGAGCCGAATTCGCACGCCCAGGTCCAGCGCCTGACCTCGGGCAGCAGTTCCTGGTTGAGCCAGTCCAGGGTGTCCTGGCAGGGCCACCAGCCTCTGGCTGACGGTTCGCGCTCGCTGAGGTCGTGGGGCGTCCACAGCAGGTCCAGCCAATCGCTGGAAAACGCGTCGGTCGACGTGCGGGTGGTGATCAGTGCGTGGTATCCGCTGTCGTGACGGTCGGTTGCCTGTGGGTGGAAGGGCTTGAGCATGCTCGGGTGGGCGTCGAACATGTGCCAGGGGCTTGTGCCTGCGGCGTAATCGTGCGCCTCGCAGAAGCGGGCGATGTAGTTCCAGGCACGCTTGCGCAGCGAGCCGATTTTCACCCGGTGCGAGCCACCATGGGCGATAAACGGAAATCCGCTGGCGGACAGGCTGCGCTCCAGTGCCTGCAAGGTGTCGCGCATCACCACGGTGAGCTCGTCGGCGACATCGGCAAGTGCCTGCACCACGGGCTCTTCGAGTATCAGCCGGCTGCTGGGCAGGTCGATCAGGTAACGGTCCTTGTCGCCTGGCATCAGCCCGACGATGAACGGGCGCGACTGGCTGTCCAGTGGCGCGCCGCTGGCAAACAGAAAGCGCTCGAGCAGCCATTCGTGGCTGACGGTGATCGTCACGCCGCGCAGGTCGTGCTGGTGGAAGTCGAAGGCGGCGGTGGCGCGGGACGCGGTAAGGTCCGGCAGGAACACGCTCAGCGAAAACCAAGGCCCGCGGTAGTACCAGTGACGGCCGTGATGGCCGATGCGGGTGAAGGCATCGGGGCTGCAGCCGCTGTCGGGCGCATGCCTGGCGGCGGCCAGGTGGTCGCTCAGCCTGCCAGGGCGTTCTACGAATGCCCTGGCTTTGCGTGCCACGTAGGGGCGCGGGTCGAAGATGGATTTGGCAACCAGCTCGGTGAACCCCACGCGTTCCATCCACAGGTTGCCAAACGTCTCGATATGCGCGCCAGGGAAGAACTTCGACAGCACGTCGGGATGCTGCTGCAGTCTCTGCGTCAGGTCGTGGGCGGTCCACAGCTGCCCTTCGATACCTGCCGCTTTCAGGCGTTGTTTCTCGCCGATCCAGCGACTGGCCAGCGTGCCGATCTCGCGCTGCGCGAGGATCAGGGTGAACGAGCGCGTGAGTGAAGGCCAGGGGCCATTCAGGAAGGCATCGATGGCTCCCGTCAGCTCGGTGCCGGTGAAGTCCTTCCAGGCCTTGCATTCGAAGACGTTCAGCTGGTCGGGGCTCTCCTCGTCCTGGGCGAACAGGTCGATGCCGCCTTGCCGGGTGCCGCTTTTCCCGAGGCGGTGGCAGCCGCCAAGTGGTTGTTCCTTGCTCAGCAGCCACCAGCACAGCTGTTCGAAGGATTGTGCCGGCATCGCGAAATCAAGCACGAAAGTCGTGCGCGGGTAGATGCGCGTGTCGGGGGTGATGCTGGCTTCGGGTTGCAGGTGCGAGGGCCACTCCTGCGGCAGTTCGGGCATGCTTGCAGTGGTGGCTGTGGCGTTTGAAGGTTCCAACCTGAGTCCTTGTATCGCTGTCTGTCCATTGTGGTGCGGCAACATCTTCGGCCAGGTCGATTACCGAAGGCAACAGACAAAGCCTGCGACAGAAGTGCCATGAGGGGATGTTCCGGGCCATGCTAGAATCCGCCCCTTCGAATCTGGAGGTACAGGCGTGCGCAAACTGGCGGTGGTAATGGCGGTGTTGGCCCTGGCGGGCTGTAACAACGAGGTCGAAGGCGTGCACAAGCAGGTGGCCGAACACCTGAACAACCCCAAGACGGCCAAGTTCGCCAACGTGCGCTTCGACACCCAGGGTTCCATCTGTGGCCAGGTGCGCGGCAAGGATGACGCCGGTCAGTACGAGCCTTATCGCAGCTACGTGGCGATCAAGCACGACGGTCAGTACGAGATCCTCATCGACGAGACCGGCAACAACCTGCGTATCCGTGAAGTCTGCGGTGGCGCCGACCTGCAGCGCCGCGCCGAGGCGCTTGCCGACCAGCCGGCACCGGAAGGCTGGGACGTGGAGGTGATCCAGGGGCCGAACATGGGCGCCCTGACTGACATGACCGCACGCCTGATCGAAAAGGGCATCCCGTCCTGGGTCGAATACCGCGACGGCAAGCCGGTGGTGCTGATGGGGCCGTTCCCGGCCAAGGTCGAGGCCGATGCGCGCAAGGCCGAAGTGATGGCCAAGCTGGGCACCGATTCGATCGTCATCCAGCACGGCGTCCAGCGCTGACGTTCACCCGTACCTGCCAGGCTTGGACGCTGGGCAGGTATCAGATTGAACGCGGGCTTGCCTCGCGTTCGGTGCCGATGTCCTCGAACACGCTGATCAGATGCTCCGGCTGCCCGTCGGCGCGGCGCTCCAGCGAGGTACGTGCCCGCACCCAGAGGTAGTGCCCGTCCTTGTGGCGCACACGCTTCTGCACTTCGTATCGCTCGATCTCGCCGGCCAGCATACGCCGCAGCAGTGCCAGGTTGTCCGGCAGATCGTCGGGATGGGTGAGCTGCTGGAACGTCGTGCCGTACAGCTCGTCCTCACGGTAACCCAGCAATTCGCAGAGGCTGCCGTTGACCCGCTGCCAACTGCCATCCGGGTCGATGTAGGCCAGCGCGCCCCAGGCCAGTTCGAAGATGGTGCGAAAGCGCGCCTCGCTCTGGCGCAATTCCTCTTCGGCCACCTTGCGCTCGGTGTTGTCCATGCTGATGCCGACCATCTTTACCGGGCGCCCGGCACTGTCGCTCAGCACCGTGGCGCGCGAGGCGATCCAGCGTTGGTCGCCGTCGGGGCGGGTGATGCGAAAGTCGCACTCGCAACCGGTGCCGTCAGCCACGGCCTGGGCATACATGTCCTGCATGTGGCTGGCGTCCTCGGGATGGATGTGCTCCCAGAAGTCCTCATTGCGCCGTAGTGGCCAGCCATATACCGCCTCGACGTTGGGCGAGTAGGTCACTTCGTCGGTGACCAGGTTCCATTCCCAGGTGACGATGCGCGCACCTTCCTGGGCCAGCTTCATGCGCGTCTCGCTCTCCATTATCTCGGCGGTGTAGCGGCGGCGCACGTCGGTCATCGGCAGCTCGACCACCTCGGCCTGCTGCACGCTGTGCAGGGCCTCTTCGCCATAGCGCAGCCAGATCCAGTTGACCTTGAGCAGGTCGGCCAGCTTGCGCAGATTGGCGTAGTCGATCTCGCCGCCGCGGGTCCACTTGTGCACCGCCGTGCGCGAGATCCCCAAGGCCGTGCCCACCGCCTGCAGGGTCAGCTTGTGGTGTTCGAGCAGTTCCTTGAGGCGAAAGGCGAAGCTGTTTTCCATCATGGGTGCTGGATCCTTGGGCGTGGGCGAGGCAGCCAGTATACCTGAGCTGTCAACTTGAGGTTGACAGCTCGGTTGCCGCGCCCGGCGGCGCCGGTTAACGTGGCGCCTGACTTGTAAAGGACAGGGATGCACCGCATGAGCCGATCATTGGAACTCAACCGCGCCAGTTGGAATGAACGGGCGCCGCTGCACGCCGCTTCAAAGGACTACGAGGTCGGACGCTTTGTCGCCGAAGCCAGCCACCTGTCCGAAGTGGTGCGTTTCGACCTGCCACGCCTGGGCGATATCCATGGCCTGCGCACGGTGCACCTGCAATGCCATATCGGTACCGACACCTTGTCGCTGGCGCGCCTGGGTGCGGATATCTGTGGCCTGGACTTCTCCGCCGCCTCGCTGGCCCAGGCGCGTGACCTGGCCGAACGTTGCGGCGCTGGCATTGCCTATGTCGAGGCGGACGTCTACCAGGCGGCTCAGGTACTGCCGGCCGCTGGTTTCGATCTGGTCTACACCGGTATCGGCGCGTTGTGCTGGCTGCCGAGCATCGAGCGCTGGGCGCAGGCGGTGGCGGCATTGCTCAAGCCGGGCGGACGCCTGTTCCTGCGCGATGGCCACCCGATGCTGATGGCGGTCAACGAAGACCATGAGGACCGTTTGCAACTGGAGTATCCGTACTTCGAGTGCGAGGCACCGACCGTGTGGATCAGCGACCAGACCTACGTCGATACCGACCAGGCCCTGACGCAGACCGAAACCCATGAATGGAACCATGGCCTTGGCGAGGTGATCACCGCGCTGTTGCGCAATGGCCTGCGCATCACCGCCCTGGAGGAGCACCAGAGCATCCCCTGGGAGGCGTTGCCTGGGCAGATGGCGTTGGGCGATGACGGCGAGTGGCGCCTGGTCGAGGCACCCTGGCGGCTGCCGCTGAGCTATACGTTGCAGGCGATGAAGGTCTAGGCAGCGGGCTTGGGGGAGCTGACCCGCTCCCACAAGCCAGTCAGGCCAGGGGCACCGTCAGGACAGGAATCCGCCATCCACATTGAGCGCGGTGCCGGTGGTATAGCTGGAGGCGTCGCTGGCCAGGTACAGCACCGCCCCGGCCATTTCGCTCGGGTCGGCCACGCGCTTGAGCGGGATCTGCTGCAACGCGGCATTGCGGATACTGTCGTTCTTCACCAGCGCCGAGGCGAACTTGGTGTCGGTCAGGCCGGGCAGCAGGGCGTTGCAGCGGATACCGAACTGCGCGCACTCCTTGGCAAACACCTTGGTCATGTTGATCACGGCCGCCTTGGTCACCGAATAGATGCCCTGGAACAGCCCCGGTGAAACTCCGTTGATCGAGGCCACATTGATGATGCTGCCACCGCCGTGCTCGCGCATCAGCTTGCCGGCTTCCACCGACATGAAGAAGTAACCGCGGATATTGACGTCGACGGTCTTCTGGAATGCGCCCAGGTCAGTGTCCAGCACGTTGCAGAACTGCGGGTTGGTGGCGGCGTTGTTGACCAGGATGTCGAGGCGCCCGAACTGTTCGCGGATGCCGGCGAACACCTGCTGGATCTGCTCCATCTCGCCGATATGGCAGGCCACCGCGGTGGCCTTGCCGCCGGCGGCTACGATCGCCTCGGCGACCTGCTGGCAGCCGTCAAGTTTGCGGCTGGAGACGATCACATGGGCGCCCTGCTGGGCCAGCAGGTGGGCGATGGCTTCACCGATGCCACGGCTGGCACCGGAAACGAAGGCGATCTTGCCGTCGAGGTCGAACAGGTGGGTCTTGGACATTCGGGTATTCCTTGTTGTGGGCCGGGTTACAGGCTGGATTTGCCGATCAGTTGCAGGCTCATGTGCTCCAGCAGCTTGTTCATGTGGATGAACTGGGCGAAGCGTTTGTCCTGGGTCTGGCCGTGGAAGAAGCGGTAGTAGATCTGCTGGACAATGCCGGCCAGGCGGAACAGGCCGTAGCAATAATAGAAGTCGAAATTGTCGATGCGAATGCCGGCGCGCTCGGCGTAGTAGTCGACAAACTGCTGGCGGGTCAGCATGCCCGGCGCATTGCTCGGCTGGCGACGCATCAGCTGTACTGGCGCAGGGTCGCCGGCCTCGATCCAGTAGGCCAGGCTGTTGCCCAGGTCCATCAGCGGATCGCCGATGGTGGCCATTTCCCAGTCCAGCACGCCGATGATGCGCATCGGGTTGGTGCTGTCGAGGATGACATTGTCGAAGCGGTAGTCGTTATGCACGATGCCTGGGCGCGGGTGGTCGGCGGGCATCTTCTCGCGCAGCCAGGCGATCACCTGCTCCCAGCGCGGTGCGTCGGGGGTCAGGGCTTTTTCATAGCGGCTGGCCCAGCCTTCGATCTGGCGCTGCACATAACCTTCCGGTTTGCCCAGGTCGGCCAGGCCGCACGCCTGGTAGTCCACCTGGTGCAGCTCGACCAGGCGATCGATGAAGCTTTTGCACAGCGCTTCGGTGCGGCCGGCGTCCAGGTCGAGCTCGGCGGGGATGTCCGAGCGCAGGATGATGCCGTTGACCCGCTCCATGACGTAGAACTCGCCGCCGATCAGGGCTTCATCGGTGCAGTGCACGAAGGCCTTGGGGCAATAGGGGAAACCGGCGTTGAGCTGGTTGAGGATACGGAACTCGCGGCCCATGTCGTGGGCCGACTTGGCTTTGTGGCCGAACGGTGGGCGGCGCAGGACGAATTCCTTGCCCGGGTAGGCCACCAGGTAGGTCAGGTTCGAGGCGCCACCGGGAAACTGGCTGATGGTCGGGCTGCCCTGCAGGCCAGGTATATGACCCTTGAGGTACGGATCGATGACGGCCGCGTCGAGTTCTTCGCCGGGGCGTACCTGGGTGGACTGGTCGGTGAGCGTCATGCGATTTCCTTATGATCGATAGCAAGGACTATTGGCTAATCTAATTTCCTGTCGAAGCTGGTACAAGCGTGCCAGACGCTTATTGGCCTGGGTGTTGCCGGCCGATCAATGGCCCTGATGGACCGGCTTTGCGCGGGCGAAAAAAAACCGAAGCGCATCAGGCTTCGGTCTTTTTCATTCGCGATCTACCGCGCCAATCAGGCCGGGAACAGCTCGCTGAGCTTCATCGACAGCATCATGTCGCCTTCGACGCGCAGCTTGCCGCCCATGAAGGCCTGCATGCCGTCGGTGTCACCGCTGACGATGCCCTTGAGGGTTTCGCTGTCCATTACCAGGGTGCAGTTGGCGTCGGCGTTCTCGCCTTCCTGGATCTCGCAGGTACCGTCCTTGACCAGCAGGGCGTAGTGCTTGTCTTCGTCGGTGATGTTGAAGCCGAACACCAGGTCCAGGCCGGCGGCAGCTGCAGGGTTGAATTTTGCCTTCATCGCCTCGACGGCTTTAGCTACATCGCTCATGGTGTATTCCTTGTTAAGTGATATTCGCGTCCGCAAGGACACAACAGACCGGGCTCATCGGTAGGTGACGAGCTCCGGCAACCGCAACAGCCGCACATGGGCTTGGCTGTTGAAGGAAGCCAGGGTGACGTCGCGGCCACGGAACTTCAGGTGGCTGAGCGACGTGTTGATGATCTGCCAGTTCAGGGTGAATGCCTGAGCCGGCGTGATTCCGCTTACCAGGTGGAGCAGGGCGGCGATGGTGCCGCCGGAAGTGAACAGGGCGATGTTGTCGCCGCTGGCGGCGCTGTCGAGCAGGCGCTCCAGGCCATCGCCGACCCGGCCGCTGAAAGACTGCCAGGTTTCCAGGCGATCGTCGTGGTCGTGGTCGCCGTCGTGCCAGCGCTGCACCATCAGGGCGAACAGACGCTGGAACTCGCTGCGGTGCTGGGCACCGTTGCGCAGTACATGCAGGGCTTCAGGCTCTTCAGGCAGCAGGCGCGGGAGCAGGGCGCGGATCACGCCATCGGCGTCGAACTCGTTGAAGGCCGCATCGGTCTCAATGGCCGGCACCGGGTTGCCCTGGGCATGCAGCACGTCCAGGGCCAGGCGGGCGGTGTCCTGCTGGCGGCGCAAGGTGCCGGCCACGCAGCGGTCCAGGCGCAGCCCCAGTTGGGCCAGGTGTTCACCCAGTGCCTGGCTCTGACGCTCGCCCACAGGCGACAGGACGTCGTAGTCGGCGGCACCAAAGGAGGCTTGGCCATGTCGGATCAGGTAGAGATTGCCCACGTTGAAGTCCGGCCCGGTTGGAGGTTGCTGCGAGGTTAGGTTGCCCCAGGCGGGCTGTCAACGAAAAAACATACAAGCGTTTGAAAAGGTCGTTTGAACTGTGTTGCCAGCATTTTCACCCGCTGGCAGCGGCTCTGGCGCCCCGGTATGCTTGCATCCAGTTCGCGTCCTTGCGGCGCTGGTTTATCAAGGAGTCAATGTGGAGTTTCTTGCCGAATACGCAAGCTTTCTCGCCAAAACCGCCACCCTGGTGATCGCCATCCTGGTGGTGCTGTCGGCCATCGCCGGCCTGCGTGGCAAAGGGCGGCGCAAGCCGGGCGGGCAACTGCAGGTCACCCGCCTCAACGAGTTCTACAAGGAACTGCGCGAGCGCCTGGAGTCGGGCCTGCTCGACAAGGCCCAGCTCAAGGCCGTGCGCAAGCAGCAGGCCAAGGCGGAAAAACAGCAGAAGAAAAAGCCTGAGGACAAGCGCCGGGTGTTCGTCCTTGATTTCGACGGCGACATCAAGGCCTCGGCCACCGAGAGCCTGCGCAACGAGATCACCGCGCTGCTGACCCTCGCCACCCCGCGTGACGAGGTGGTGCTGCGCCTGGAGAGCGGCGGTGGCCTGGTGCACAGCTATGGCCTGGCGGCCTCGCAACTGGCGCGTATCCGCGAAGCGGGCATCCCGCTGACCATCTGCATCGACAAGGTCGCCGCCAGCGGCGGCTACATGATGGCCTGTATCGGCGAGAAGATCGTCAGCGCACCGTTTGCCGTGCTCGGTTCGATTGGCGTGGTGGCGCAGATGCCCAACCTCAATCGCCTGTTGAAGAAGCATGACATCGATTTCGAAGTGCTCACCGCCGGCGAATACAAGCGCACCCTGACCGTGTTCGGCGAGAACACCGAGAAGGGTCGGGAGAAGTTTCAGGAAGACCTGGACATCACCCACCAGCTGTTCAAGGATTTCGTCGCCCGCTACCGCCCGCAGCTTCATATAGACGAAGTGGCGACCGGCGAGGTCTGGCTCGGCATCGCTGCGCTCAATCGCCAACTGGTCGACGAACTGGGCACCAGCGACGAGTACCTGAGCCGCAGCGCACGCGAGGCCAACGTGTTCCATCTGCGTTTCGCCGAGCGCAAGAGCCTGCAGGAGCGCATCGGCATGGCCGCCAGCGGGGCGGTGGAGAATACCCTGGTAGGCTTGTGGAGCAAACTCGGGCGTCTGCGCTAACACCTTGAACCCCTTGAAGATTTTTTTCTTCAAGGGGGTTGCAAGGTGCATCGAATGCCGACATAATGGCGTCCATCGAAACGCAGCTGGCTTGAAAAAGCTCAGCGGTTTCAAGGAGATAGCGAAAGCTGACTCCGACTTTGAGGCCGAGTAGCAAAGTGGTTATGCTCCGGATTGCAAATCCGTCTACGCCGGTTCGATTCCGACCTCGGCCTCCACCATTCGAAACCCCGCAGATCTAGGTCTGCGGGGTTTTTCTTTGTGCGCAGGAAACTACCGAAGTCCCAAAACAAATTACGCGCAGTCCCAAAACTGGATCACTTGGAAGGCTTGGCGATCGCTCCGACTCGACGATACAAGCGCTCAACCGAAGTTCGCTGAATAAAAACTTCAGAATACTGGTTGAATATACAGTGCTTATGTGACATAGTTTCCTACATCAGCGACAGGTCTGAGGTTGTTGAAACCTCGTCACCCCTGATCTCGCCAGAAGACCTCGAGTCTCGAACCATCGCCCATGAGCGCCATACGCCCAATACAGAGGCCTGAACTTAAATCAGCTCAGTAACGGAGTTTAAAATGGATAACGCAAACTCGGCGTCTCAAACCTTGCAAGATCTTTGGACTCAAGTAGAGCCGGTGGAGAACACCGGCATGCTTAGGCGCGTGGTTTTTGCGCAAGGCAAGTTTTATGCGGCTGGTGGCAACGGTCTTCCCACAACCACTCAGCTTGTCACTGGAGACGCAACTGGTACAGCGTGGACCAAGCTCAAGGGCGCCGTCACCTCTGATAGCGGAAAGGTCCTCAACGAGCTGTACTGGAACGGTCTTGGGACAACGCTTCAAGGCCTTTCTCAATCCGGCAATGTGGTCCACGGCAGCATTGCACGCCCTTTAAGGGATTGGACAGACCTTACGGCAGCTGCTCGCGCGTATGTAGACTTGCATGGCATTGTGTATTATCAGCCAATTTACGGCGACATCGCGACCTGGATACTGGTTGGGTCTAACGGTAAAGTCTTTTCCCGTTATGAGGATTGGTCAGGCACGGTGGAGCGCACTACGACCTTCACTTCTAGCGAGACTGTGTACTGCGTCAACGTCATTGGCGTTTTTGTATTGATTGCGGGATCGAATGGGAAGCTGCTTAGCGCTGTGAAGATGCCAACGGGTAATCCGCAATCATTCGCGACCAGAACCAGCACCTTCGGCACTAGCACCATCCTTTCCATGAAGCTTTGCAACGAGAAAATGTTTATCGTTGGTGCGGATGGCAAGATGGCATATTCATCCGATGGGCTTAGCTGGACTGCTGTTGAAGATACCAGTTTCGGTGGAACCATCATCCGCGACATTGCTTACGGTAATGGCAAGTATGTAGCTGTCGGCGACGGCGGCAAGACAGCCGTTTCCGAGGATGGGATCGGCTGGGTTCAGCAAGCCAACACTTTCGCAGGAACCGATATCCGGAGCGTCGCCTACGGTAACGGCAATTTTGTAGCTGTTGGTGCAGCCGGCAAGATTGCTTACTGGACTCCATGATCTTCTATCTCCTTGCGTAATAGAGCCCAGCCGTCGCGCTGGGCTTTTTCATTTCTGATTCAGGCTCGCCACAGCCAGTGTGGCGATTGCGCCTACGCGACGGTAAACGCGCTCGGTGATCCCTTTTTTTGAGTGCCCTGCTGTATGCAATTGCCTTAGGCTCTGTACGAAATGTTATCTGCACTTCCCCATACTGCGTTGAAACGGGGCTCGGAATGCTCATGTACTCCAGTACACTGCGCTTCCTCCCGCCGTTTCGCCTTGTCTGCCTTCGCGCAGACACACTCCGTACAGACCCTAAGCCAGGCGGCTTGCCAGAAGCTCGATAAACGCCCGCACCTTGACCGGTCGAAAGCGAGCCGTTGGAAAGACCGCATGGATCTCGCCTCGGGGCAGCGACCACTGCGGCAGCACTTCGATCAGCCGGCCTGCTTGCAGGTCTGGTTCAGCCATATAGTCCGGAAGGACCGATAGCCCGGCCCCGAGTAGCGTGGCTTCGCGCACTGCCAAGGTGGCGTTAAGCGACAGGCTGGCTCTCATCTCCACCGTTTCGCGCTGCGTGGCGTCCTTGGCAAATACCCATCGGGTCGGTTCTCGCAGCGCCAGGTTCGCCACGATTGGCAACTCGGCCAGATCCGCCGGGGCCTGCAGTTTGTCCACTCGCGCTTGCCACTGAGGGCCGGCCACCAATCGTTGCGCAAACTCGCCGATTCGCCGGGCCTGCAGATATTGCTCGGTTATCCAGCCAACGCGAATGGAAAGGTCCAGATCGTTGGCGCCCAGATCCAGGGTCTGGTCGCTGAAGTGTGCTTCGACCTTGCACTGCGGATATCGCTGCGAGAATGCGGTGATGGCCGGCACCACGACACCAATGCCGTAATCGAAAGGGGCGGTCAGGCGTAGGGTGCCCGTCGGCTCGCTGGCGGCTTCGGACAATTCCTCGAAAGCCTCTTCAGCCTCTTTGAGGATCAATGCACAGCGGTGATAGAACTGTTGGCCCGCCTCGGTGGTGCGGACTTTCCGCGTGCTGCGAACCAGCAGTGTGGTGCGACAGTCGCTTTCCAGTCGCGCCACCTGCTGGCTGACCACGGCCTTGGTGATGCCGAGGCGCTCTGCTGCTGCGGTGAAGGAGCCGGTTTCGACCACCGCGGTGAAGTACGCAAGCCTGTTCAGGCTGGAAGCGCCGGTCATTGATATGTCCTTAATGTATGCCAATAACATACAGTTCGTTTATTTTGTACGTGTTTAAATGTCAATGCTTGATCTATAAGATTCGAGGCATTCCATTCAAGGCGATCCACTATGAGCAAGGCTCTGGTTTACCTCTTCGATCCACTCTGTGGCTGGTGCTACGGTGCAGGTGGACCGCTGCCCCGCGTTCTCCAATCCACGGGCCTTGCGTTGCGCCTGATACCGACGGGGCTGTTTTCCGGCAGCGGTGCTCGCGCCATGGATGATGACTTTGCGGCCTACGCCTGGAGCAACGACCAGCGTATCGAGCGCCTGACCGGGCAGGTCTTCAGTGAACGCTATCGTGACCAGGTGCTCGCCGACCGTCTTCAGGGGTTCGACAGTGGTCCGTCTACCCTGGCGCTCAGCGCAGTGAACCTGACTTCGCCAGAGCACGAGTTCGAAGCGCTCAAGGCGATTCAGGCAGCGCGCTACGTCGATGGCCTGGACGTGACTCGACTGGAGACGTTGACAGCAGTGATGGCGGACCTGGGGCTGGATGCCGCCGCGCAGCGGCTGACGCGTCCGGATTTGGCCTTGCTGCAGGCCAACGATGATCGTGTGGGGCAGGGGCGCGCCTTGTTGCGTCGCGTGGGCGGTCAAGGCGTGCCGACATTCGTTCTGCAACAAGCGGACGACGCCATGCAGTTGTTACCTGCCAGCGCTATCTTTTCAGATCCTCAGGCCTTCATTCGCGAGCTGAACGTGGGGGTAAAACCATGAGCAGGAGCAACCTGGACATCATCCGAGCCTCGTACGAAGGCTCTGCCGAACAAAATGGCCGGAATCTGCTGGCGGCGCTGGCTGCGGACGTGACCTGGACCGAGGCGGCTGGCTTCCCTTATGCCGGTACCTATGTCGGCCCGCAGGCGATCATGGAGGGTGTGTTCCATCGCCTGGCCACCGAATGGGATGGCTACCAGGCCAAGGTGCATACCTATGTGGCCGAGGACGACCGGGTTGCCGCCTTTGGCGTCTACTCGGGCACCTATCGCAAGACCGGGAAAGCGATGACTGCTACCTTTGCCCATCTGTACCGGCTGAACAACGGCAAGATCGTCAGCATGGAGCAATACGTCGACAGTGCGCAGGTCAACGCGGCGCTTACCTGAGCCGTTTCACGATCGCCGTCGGTTCCAGGCGCAGGCCGCTGCAGGGCGGCCTGCGCCGACTGGCATTTACTTGCCCGAAGCGTCCTGCTCGACCACCAGGTCCAGCACATAGACTTGCGACGGGGCGTCGGCTGGCGGGTTCTTCCATTCGTACTGCTTTACCCGCACCACGGTCCGCACGCCGTCATGGTGCTCGTAGCCCTCGATGGACTGGTACAGCGGGTGCCAGTTGTCCTGGGTCGGCAGTTGCAGACCAGCGTCGTCATAACGGCGCTCGCGCACCTGCAGGCACTGGTAGTTGGGGATCAGCGGATGGCTGCACTTGACCGTGTTGGCGGCAACTTCCAGGAACTTGGTCTCACCCTTGCTGCCGTAGCGGGTTTCTGGAGTGGCTTCGCCCTGAAACTTCAGCACCGAGCCGTCCTGGGTGGTCAATTGCAGCACGGGTGCGTGGGTTTCGCCGCTGAAGGCCGCGCGCAGATCACCTTTCAACAGGCGTCCGATCTCGGCATCCAGGTCCATCAGGCGCTTGTCGCAGGCCATCATGGTCGAAGCCAGTTGCTGCACCTTCAGGACACCGTTCTGATAGCTGTAGCCACCGAACTGGTTGTTGCAGCCACCGCTGATGTTCAGGCGCTGGTCACCGAAATTCAGGCGCAACTTGCGCTCGATGCCTGAGGCCAGGGCTGCGTTGGGCTTGCCGGCTGCATCGCTGGCCGATGCCAGGTTCCAGTAGTAGGCCGAGAGCAGAGGCTGGGCTGCGGCAGACGCGGTGGTGGCCGGCATGGAAGGCGATCCTTCATGGGAGGTGGAAGCCGGGGTGCAGGCCTGAAGCAGGGCGGCACAGACGGCGACGAGGAGAATATTCTGTTTCATGGTTCGCTCTTTCAGCCTTGAAAAATAAGGGCGGCATCCCCGCAGGTGGGGTGCGCGCGCCGGTAAGCCGGTTTTGTCGAGGATGTATCGGGTTGTCCGGCGACAACTCGAGGTGACCTCTGCAGCTACCGATGGCAATCGGACAGCATTGATCCCGTTCGGTTTCATGGAATGGGTGATGGGTAAGTGTTACGAAATTTTGCACACTACGCTGGCGGTTTCCGAGCGGATGGTTGTCTTGCTCCCTGAACCCGCGGGTAAGTCGTTCATGGTAGCGGCTGGATGAGCTCGGCGCCCTGGTTGCGTGCATTACCCACTGCCATGCCGACCCGATACCACTCGAAGCGCTCGGCCGGCTCGCCCAGGCCTAGGGCCATCTGCTCGGCAGCTTCGCTGGGCAGGCCGGGCGCCATCCACGCCACGGCCAGCTGCGCTGACAGCACCACTGGCCTGCGGTCGTGGACATCGACCATGCCGCCTTGAGCGTCGGCAGTGATGATGACGAAGCCGTCGCGTTCATTGTCGGAAAATTGTCCGATGGCCGCGCAGAGGGCAGGGTGGCCATCGCGGCGGCGGATGAAATACGGCTGTTTCTTCGCCGCGCCCTCATCGACCCATTCGAACCAGCCATCCACGGGCACGACGGCGCGGTGGGGCCAGATCGAGCGAAAGTAGGGCCCATGGGCGACCTTCTCGGCCCTGGCATTGATCGGCGTGACAGGGTCAGTGGCCCAATGTGGGCGCCAGCCCCATTTCACCAGGTCGGCCCTGCTGCAGGCAGCCTCCCGGTGCAGTACCGCCACGGGCGTGCCGGGGGCGACGTTGTAGCGCAGCAATGCCCGGTCACCCACGGCGTTACGCCAGGCATCCGGCATGCTGAGCGTTTCTACGAATTCATGGATTCCACGGTACTGGCTGAGCCTTCCGCACATCGTAAGCCTCTCCTGCGTACGCAGGTGAAGCATAGACCGCGCGAGGGCTTGTGCTGTGCGCAAAGAAAGGCCCGCTGGGGAGGGCGGGCCAAGTGTTTCACGGATGAGTCGTCAACTTGCCACAGCAGACGTGAAAATGTTGTCAACGACCCAGGCGTGTGCAGGAAGTAAAGCCCAGAAAAAAGAAAACCCGCCAGATCGGCGGGTTGAACAGAACGTATCGAAGCCAGGCCAGTCTGCCTTGTAGAATGTCAGAATTTCGTGAATGTCATTCTGGCAGGCGCTCAGTAACCGTTACTGAATTTTTCATTGACCATGCGGCGTTTGACCGCGTAGTGCTTTTGGTCGATGGCATTCAACAGTAACTGGCTGTCGAGTTCCTCCATCTCGTTTCTTTTCAGGCGTGCGACATGCGCCCGGGTAGCCTGATAATTGATCGACTCTGCTGCGTTGTAGCCACTGAATGGGTCCCATAGAACAGACACTGGCCAGAGCAACAGGTTGACCGTACCAGGAACATACGCTTGTCCGTAGAACGATCCGCCACCCGGTAACAGCCCTAATAGCATTGCGGCCGTGGGGCTCTTTTCTTCGGCTGCCAGGTTGTTGGCACGGTAATGGTCGAGTTCGGCCTGCTGAATGGAGTTCAGGCCGGAGGCGCAGCCGCTGGTCAGCATGAGGAGTGCGGCAATGAGTAGGGGGCGGTAATGCATTGTGTATCCTTTCTTGCGAGGCAGTTACTCGCGCAAGGTAGGACGCGAGGTGATCACATGCTGCGCTGATGCTGGCCATATTGCTGTCATCCTATTTGCTCAAAGACGTCCGAAATGGCGATTTCAGTGCAGCCGTGCCCCTCAGCCATGCAGGACTTCCAGTTGGCTGATCACGCATGTCGAGCCGTCCGAGGCCGGGGTGGTCGAGCTGAAATCCAACTGGTTGTAAACCCCGCCGTGGAAGTTGAACGTATGGCCATTCCAGCTTGACGTCATGTTCAGCATTGCGCTGCTGCCGGTGCGGCCGGCGCAAACGGCCGACACCGTGGCGGCGCCCGCCGCAGTGACCTCGATGGTAATGTCGAAAGGCACGCCCAGCGGCACCTCGGCCAGGATGGTGCTACTGGTCGGTATCCCCTGGTTGAAGTCCTGGCGAAAACCAAGGGTGACCTTGCCTTTGTTCCAGAACACCTTGATGACCGGGCTGTCGTCATCTTTCACATGCATCTGCGCGATCACCACCTTCTGTGCCGAGTTGACCCGCTCCAGCACCATGCGTTGGTGATTGACATGCCGGCCGGCGCTGGCCAGTGCCCAGTAGACCGCTTCCTTCCACTCACAGCGGGTGCGGTGGGTGCTCTTGCTCGCCGCCCCTTTGGTTGGGGCGGTCATGCGCACGGCACCATCGTCCAGGCGGCTGACAACCTGGGGCAGGGTGGCGAGGGCCTGGGCGCCGGTCAATTCCAGCGCCACTGGGTTGCTGGACGACTTTGCCACTGGGGTGGTGATGATCAGGTTATCGATGTTCACGGTCATGATGGATACCTCCTTGATGATAAAGATCCTGCACCGCATGCGAGCCCTGAAAGGGCGCTCGGTTCATCGGACAAGGGAGGTCCAGGCAAAAAAAGCCCGCCAGGGCGGCGGGCAAAGAGCGTTTTTGAAGGGAGAGCCTGCACTGTGCGCCTGGTCGGTTAAGCCGGGGTTAAGCGCCATGAGGATTGACCCTGTGCGTCGATGCGCCTATATAGGCCTGCCGTTGTTACCGGAGCCTGTGATGCACGACGAAGACGATCTGCACGAACCTGAGCACGACCATCTGCTCGACCCTGAATTCCACGAGGGCTACGACCCCGAGGCGGATGCATACGGGGCCCTTGACGAAGTCGAGGAGGACGAAGAGTCGCTCGACGACTTCGATGACGAAGAGGACCACCCGGCCTGGCACGACGACTGCGACGACTGATGTCGACGCGGGTGCTCAGCGGCGGTCGAGGGAGAACCGCCCGGCACCGCTGACGGCCAGCAGCAGCAAGCCGCCAATGATGCTGAGGTTCTTCAGGAACTGGGTCATGTTGGCGCTGCGCTCGGGTTCGACCATGTTCCAGAACGGATGCCCGATCAGCGCGGTACCCAGCACAAACAGGGCGAACAGCAAGGCCAGGGGGCGGGTGTAGAACCCCAGGATCAACAGGATGCCGACCAGCAGTTCCATGATCACGGCGATGGCCGCAGCCAGCATCGGGGCGGGGGCGCCCAGGGAGGTCATGTAGCCGACCGTGCCTTCGAACCCGGTCAGCTTGCTCCAGCCGGAGAGCACGAACAGGATCATCAACAGGATGCGGGCGAGCAGCAGAATGAAGTCGCGTTGACCATCGAGCAGGCTATAGCGCATGGCGGCGCTCCAGTGAACAGGGACAGGTTCCACTCTAGCAGCTGCGCGGCGGATTTCCGGCGGGTACGAAAAAGGCGCCGCAAGGGCGCCTTCATCGACAGAAGATGGTGCGAGTGGCGGGACTCGAACCCGCAAGGCTCACGCCGACAGATTTTAAGTCTGCTGTGTATACCAATTCCACCACACTCGCACGATTGGCTGGCGCGCCGCAGGGCAGCCTGGACCAGACAATCAGGCGCGCTTTATAACCTATCGTTATAGATGCGTCAACCTGCCTAGGCGTTCAGGGGGCGATGGCACGCGCGATATCGCGCATCTCGCGGGCACTATGGCGCAGGTCATCAACGTGCCCGCCCATGGTGTGCGCATCTGCCTGATGAATCGAATGACGCAGGTAACGGACATGGCCGTCCAGCGCTTGGCTCAGTTCATCGAGTTCGCTGGCGCTGCGCATCAGGTCGTCCTGCAGCCCTTGCATGCGAACGTTGGAGGTCATGATGGTTCCTGTGGGATCCGGGGCGCGGGCACTATAGTTCAATTGACAGGATGCCGCCATTGCGCCACTGTCGCGCATTGGATCCAACCAGGCCTGTCGCCATGTCATCGCTTCCCCCTGGCCCGGACGCAACGCGGCGTGTTCGCCCAAAGTTGTTCTGGCGCCTGTTGTTCCTTCTGGTCTGCCTACTGGCGGCGTTTCTTTACGCAGGCTTCATCAGCCTGGGTGGTTACCTGCTGATGCTCGGCTTCGACCAGGAGGCTGCGCAGCCCAGGCGCTTGCTCGCCTTTGCAGGCGCAGCGCTGATCCTGCTGGTGGGGGTATGGCTGCTCAAGGTGGCAATGCCGCGCAGGCTGGTGCCGACCGTGGTGGAGCGCGAGCGCTGACGATCGTCGCATAAGGTGCAGTGCATGCTGGACTTTTGACTACGCTCAATATGTCCTTTCGCGGTGCTTGTGGAGCTCACATGGTTTCGACAGACCGCCCCACCCATTCGGTGATGCCCGAGGCACGCTACGAGCAGTTGGTCCAGGCGGTGGTGGACTACGCCATCTATATGCTCGACCCAACCGGCCATGTGGTGTCCTGGAACGCCGGCGCGCAGCGGATCAAGGGCTACGTTGCCGACGAGGTGATCGGCCGGCATTTCTCGCTGTTCTTCAACGCCCAGGATTGTGCCGACGGCCGCCCGCAACGCTTGCTGCGCCAGGCACTGGAAGAAGGCAAGGCGCAGGACGAAGGCTGGCGCGTGCGCAAGGACGGCACGCAGTTCTGGGCGCTCGCCGCGCTGGATGTGATTCGCGACGCGCAAGGCGAGGTCATCGGCCTGGCCAAGGTCACCCGCGACATCACCGATCGTCGCGAGTCGGCCCAGCAGCTCGATGCCATGCGTGCGCAATTGTTCCAGGCGCAAAAGCTCGAGGCCCTGGGGCAACTCACCGGAGGCCTGGCCCATGACTTCAACAACCTGCTGACCATCATCCTCAGCTCGGCCCGGCTGGCCAGCAGCAGCCAGGATCCGGCACGTGTGAGGCGCTTGCTCGAGCATATCCTCGATGCTGGCCAGCGCGGCACCCAGCTGACCCAGCAACTTTTGAGCTTTGCCCGGCATCGGCAACTGAGCATCACGCGCATCGTGCCTGCCGAGGCGATCGATATCATTTGCGGGCTGGCGGAGCACGCATTGCCCCGGGAAATCGAATTGCTACCCCAGGTACAGCCTGACTTGCCGCTGATCGAGGTGGACGCCGGGCAGTTGCAGATGGTCTTGCTGAACCTGGTGTTCAATGCCCGCGACGCCATTGTCGCCACCGGGCAGATCCGTCTGGTGGTCGAATGCGTGCAGTTGTCCGGCGAAGTGGATGGGCTGTGCGGGCGCTTCGTGCGCTTTGATGTACGTGATGACGGCCAGGGCATTGACCCGCAGGTGCTGCCACGGATCTTCGAGCCGTTCTTCACCACCAAGGCCTTCGGCAAGGGCACTGGCCTTGGCCTGAGTCAGGCCTATGGTTTCGCCCGGCAGAGCAATGGTGCGATCGAGGTGTCCAGCCGGCTTGGCGAGGGCACCTGCATGAGCCTGTACCTACCAGCCCGGACGGGCCCCGATTCGCTTTCGACCGACGGATAGACAGCCATGGTAGAGCAACTAAAGCGACTGGCCACGGGCATCGCGGGGCTCGATGCGCTGCTCAAAGGGGGGTTGGTGGTTGGCGCCTCCTATATCGTTCAAGGGCATCCCGGTTCGGGCAAGACCATCCTGGCCAACCAGCTGGCGTGCAACCATGTGCGTGAAGGTGGTCGGGTACTGGTGGCGACGTTGCTCAGCGAGTCCCATGAACGGCTGTTCCAGTACCTGTCGACCCTGAGCTTCTTCGACCCGGCGCTGGTGGGCGACACCATTCAGTTCGTCAGCGCATTCGACACCCTGGAGCAGGAGGGCCTGGATGCGGTGGTCAGGCTGTTGCGACAGGAAATTGCCCGGCAGCAGGCCACCTTGCTGATCGTCGACGGGCTGCTCAACGCCCGCTCCAGGGCGGAAACCAGCCTCGACACCAAGAAATTCGTTTCCGAGCTGCAGGGGCATGCGGCATTCGCCGGCTGCACACTGTTGTTGCTGACCAGTGCGCGATTGGATGAAGGCAGCCCCGAGCACACCATGGTTGATGGCGTGATCGAGCTCGGCGAACACCTGGTCGGCAGCACGGCGGTGCGCCATGTCCAGTTGCGCAAGACGCGTGGCAGTGGCGCGTTGTCCGGGCGCCACGAATGCCTGATCACGGAGGCCGGGTTGCAGGTCTACCCGCGCCTGGAGTCGCTGTACAGTCGCCCCAGCCAGGCAGGAGCGCAAACCCTGAGCAGGGTCGCCACGGGTGTTGCCGACCTCGATGCCATGCTCGGTGGCGGGTTGGCCGAGGCGTCGGTGACCCTGCTGATGGGGCCATCGGGCGTAGGCAAGACAGCGCTGGGCATCGCGTTCCTGGCCGCTTCGACCCAGGCTGCTCCGGGTCTGCATTTCGGTTTCTACGAGACGCCTGCGCGGTTGCGGTTGAAGGCCTGTGCGCTGGGCTTCGACCTGCAGGCACTTGAGCGTGAAGGTAGCGTGCAACTGAGCTGGCAATCGACCAGCGAAGGCTTGCTGGATCAACTTGGCGCCCAGCTGTTGGCACAGGTCGAGGCGCTCGCTGCCAGGCGCGTGGTAATCGACAGCCTTGGAGCCTTCGGCCGCCTGGCGCTGGAGCCTGCCCGCCTGAATGCCTTCTTCCGCGCACTGACGGGTGAGCTGCGCGCCCGTGGCGTGACGGTGCTGCTGACCTGGGAGATGCGTGACATCTTCGGCGCGGAGATCACCGCGCCGGCCCCCGACCTGTCGAGCATCGTCGACAACCTGATACTGATGCGCTTCGCCGAGCTCGACGCGCAACTGCACCGCGCACTGTCGGTGATCAAGGTGCGTGACAGCGACCACGACCCTGCTTTGCAGGCGCTGAATCTGGGGCCTCATGGCATCAGCCTGGCGCGGGCGTTCGACGGTGCCAGTGGCGTGCTCAGTGGCTCGGCGACACCGCCTGGAGATCGTTGATGGGATGAACAGCATCCTGATCGTCGACGACGAGTACCTGATTGCCGATATCCTCGGTTTTGCCCTGGAGGACGAAGGCTACCTGGTTGAAAAGGCGAGCAACGGGCGCAAGGCCCTGGAGGCTTTGAAGGAAAAGCGCGTGGACCTGGTGATCACCGACTACATGATGCCGGTGCTCAATGGCGAAGAACTGCTGCAAGCCATACGTGAAGAGCTGCAACTGGCGGACCTGCCGGTCATTCTCATGAGCGGCGCCCAGGCCAGCCAGGGTCGGGCCTGCCCCGGGAGGTTCGCGGCGGTGTTCGACAAGCCATTCGACATGGACCGGATGATCGCCACGGTGCGCGAATTGCTGGGCACCTGAGGTTCAGGAGAGGCTCCCCGCATGGGCGGGCAATCGATCAGGCGCATCCGTGCGGCATGATGCAGTTGGCTTGCGGGTTACTCGTCGTTGCTTTTTTCGGGCGCCGGGCTGCCCGCCTGGATCCGCTTGTAGATCTCTTCACGGTGCACCTGGACATCTTTCGGTGCATCGATACCGATCCTCACTTGCATCCCCTTGACGCCCAGAATGGTGACTTTGATGTCATCGTCGATGACGATGCTTTCGCCAACCTTGCGGGTGAGTATCAGCATGTAGTTCTCCTTGGTGATGTAGAAAACCGCCGAGCCAGGTGCTCTGCGGTGGGAGCCTGTCCCTCTTCCTTCTCATTAAAGACGCTTTCGGCGGATAGTAATTCCCCGACAGACAAATTCTGTTGTCGATCTTTAGTTGCAGGTGCCGGTAGGGCTGCAAGGCCACTCCACGGCAAGGTGCTCGGTGGCAAGGATAGGGTGCTTGGCGCCATATGGGAAATTTCTCTGCTCGATGAAGTAAATAGTGTCCGTCAATGATCGTCTTGGCGCTCCAGCATCTGCAGGAAACGTAGCAGTGCCACTTCCTCGGTTTCCAATCCCTTGCGCGGACGGACACGGGGCAATGCCGAAAGACGGCCGAGGTGGAAGTGCTCAAGGACGGCTGGATGGATGTAGCAGCGTCGGCACACAGCAGGAGTGTTGCCCAGGCGCGTCGCCACCTGGCGGACGATGGCGGCGACCTGCCGGCGCGCCTCGCTGTCGGGCTCCCAGGCCTGTGGCCTGAGCAGGCTCAGGGCCAGGCTGCTGCCGGCCCAGGTGCGGTAGTCCTTGGCGGTGAAGTCGGCGCCGGTCAGCTGCTGGAGGAACTGGTTGACCTCGGTCGAGCCGATACCATGGCGCTGTCCTTGTTCGTCCAGGTACTGGAACAAAGCCTGGCCGGGCAGTTCCATGCAGCGCTTGACCAGGCCGGCCAGGCGTCGGTCGGTCAGGGTGACGTTGTGTTCGACACCGCGTTTGCCGCGGAACTGGAAGCGGATACGGCTGCCCTTGACCTGCACATGGCGGGTGTCGAGGGTGGTCAGCCCGTAGGAGCGGTTGTCGCGCAGGTACTGGCGGTTGCCGATGCGGATCAGCGTGGTGTCGAGCAGGCTGATCACCAGCGCCATGACCTTCTCCCGACCCAGTCCGGGGGAGGCCAGGTGCGTGTCCAGTTGCTTGCGCAGCTTCGGCAGCACCTCGGCGAAGGCCAGCATGCGCGCGTACTTGTGCTGGTCGCGCAGCTCGCGCCATTGCGTATGGTAGCGGTACTGCTTGCGCCCCCGGGCGTCGCGCCCGGTGGCCTGCAAGTGCCCTTGCGGGTCGGCGCAGATCCACACGTCGGTGTAGGCCGGCGGGATCACCAGGGCGGCGATGCGTGCCAGGGTCTCTTTATCGCGTACCCGCTGGTTGCCGGCGTCGAAATAGTGGAAGCGGTCGCGCCAGCGCCGGCGGGTCAGGCCGGGCTGGCTGTCATCGACATAATGCAGGGCGGCAGGCAACGGGCAGTCGGGCATCGGCGCAGTCCATCGAGGGCACTCATGCTGCAATGGACAGCATCCGCCGCGTCATTGCTCAGCCCAACAGTGCCACCGACTTGATCTGCGCCCACAGCAACTGGCCCGCGCGCACGTCGAGCTGGTCCGCCGAATAGCGCGTGATGCGTGCCAGCAGCGCACTGCCGGCGGCATCCAGGCTGACCAGCACATGGGCCGGGTTGTCCGCCGGGCGGCATTCGCGGACCCGCACCGGCAGGCGGTTGAGAATGCTCGACGCGCCGTCGGCGGCCAATGTCAGGCTGACGTCCCGGGCCTGGACCTTCAGGCGCAGGCTGCTGCCCACCTGCAAGGCTGGGTGGGCGATACGCAGCAATTGCCCCTCCGTGCCGGACAGGCGCAGGTCGAACAGCTCATAATGCGGGTCGTGGCCCACCACCACGCCTTCGAGCACCACCCCGGCATCCTCGCCCTGGGCCAATGGCAGGTCGAGGCGGGCCAGGGTCTGGCCGATCGGCCCGCTGGCCACTGCCTTGCCCTGTTCGAGCAACACCAGGTGGTCGGCCAGGCGCGCCACTTCGTCCTGGGCATGGCTGACATAGATCAGCGGGATATCCAGTTCGTCGTGCAGGCGCTCCAGGTACGGGAGGATTTCACGCTTGCGCGCGCTGTCGAGGGCAGCCAGTGGCTCGTCCATCAGCAACAGTCGCGGGCTGCTGAGCAAGGCTCGGGCGATGCCGACGCGTTGTGCCTCGCCGCCGGACAGTGTCGCCGGCTTGCGCGCCAGCAGGTGGCCGATGCCCAGCAGCTGGCAGGCCTGTTCCTGGCTGATCTTGCGGGCCTGCGGTGCGATACGGCGCCAGCCGAACTCGAGGTTGCCTTGCACCGATAGGTGTGGGAACAGGCTGGCCTCCTGGAACACGTAGCCGACCGGGCGCCGGTGCGGGGGGATGAAGTGCCCGCGGGCGCTGTCTTCCCACACCTCGCCATTGATTTCGATGTAGGCGCTGGCGGCCCGCTCCAGGCCGGCCAGGCAGCGCAGGCACGACGTCTTGCCTGAGCCGGAGTGACCGAACAGGGCGCTGATGCCGCGACCGGGCAGGTCAAGGTCGACGTCCAGGGTGAAATCGTCACGCGCCAGTTTCAGGCGCGCCTGTATCGATGCGCTCATTTCAGCTCCAGCCTGCCTTGCCACGGCGGCCGGCATAGAGCATCAGCAGCACCAGGAACGAGAACACCAGCATGGCCCCGGCCAGCCAGTGGGCCTGGCTATATTCCATGGCCTCGACGTGATCGAAGATCTGCACCGAGACCACACGGGTCTTGTCGGGAATGTTGCCACCGATCATCAGCACCACGCCGAACTCGCCGACGGTATGGGCGAAGCCGAGGATGCTGGCTGTGATGAAACCGGGGCGAGCCAGGGGCAGTACCACGTGGACGAAGGTGTCCCAGGGGCTGGCGCGCAGTGTCGCTGCCACCTCCAGCGGGCGCTGGCCGATAGCGCCGAAGGCGTTCTGTAATGGCTGCACCACGAAGGGCATCGAGTACACCACCGAGCCGATCACCAGCCCGGTGAAGCTGAACACCACGCTGCCCAGGCCCAGAGCCTGTGTGGCCTGGCCGATCCAGCCATGGGGGCCGAGGGCCAGCAGCAGGTAGAAGCCGATTACCGTTGGCGGCAGCACCAGGGGCAGGGCCACTACCGCGCCGATCGGCCCGCGCAACCAGGAACGGGTGCGCGCCAGCCACCAGGCGATGGGCGTGCCCAGCACCAGGAGGATGGCGGTGGTCAGGCTGGCCAGCTTGATGGTCAGCCAGATGGCGCCCAGGTCACTGGCGTCGAGAGGCATCAGAGCTCATAGCCGTAGGACTTGATCACCGCGGCGGCTTTCGGGCCCTTGAGGTAATCGACCAGGGCCTTGGCGGCCGGGTTGTCCTTGCCTTTGTTGAGGATCACCGCATCCTGGCGGATCGGGTCATGCAGCTCGGCGGGCACGATCCAGGCGGAGCCTTCGCTGACCTTGCCATCCTTGTAGATCTGCGACAGCGCGACGAAGCCCAGCTCGGCGTTGCCGGTGGAAACGAACTGGAAGGCTTGGGTGATGTTCTGGCCCTCGACGATCTTCGCCTTGGTGGCTTCGGTCAGCTTCAGCTTGTCCAGCACCTGGGTGGCGGCCAGGCCATAGGGCGCGGCCTTGGGGTTGGCGATGGACAGGTGCTTGTACTCGTTCTTCTTCAGCACATCACCCTTGGCGTCGACATAGCCTGGCTTGGCCGACCACAGCGCCAGGGTGCCGATGGCGTAGGTGAAGCGCGAGCCTGCAACGATTTCCTTTTCCTGTTCCAGCTTGGCCGGAGTGCTGTCGTCGGCGGCGAGGAACACTTCGAATGGCGCGCCGTTCTTGATCTGAGCGTAGAACTGGCCGGTGGCGCCGTAGGCAGCGACCAGCTTGTGGCCGGTGTCCTTCTCGAAATCCTTGGCGATGGCCTGGATGGGCGCTGTGAAGTTGGCCGCGACAGCGACCTGGACTTCATCGGCCCAGGCACTGTTGAGGCAGATCAGGCTGGCGAGGGTGCTGGCGGCCAGATAGGACAAGCGAATACGCATGAAGACGGCTCCTGAGGGATTATCGTTATGGTGCGGAATATATAGCGATAAGCCGTCTGTCGGGAAGGGGTTGGTGTGATTTGCCGTCGGTGGTGGCCTTGTTGTGGAGCTGCGTGGCAGCGGCGCCCGGCCGCTCCCACGCAGATGATGCTTGAACGCTATTCCCTGCGTGACAGCGCAGCGCAATGGGTGGGCGATCTCCAGAAGATCATCGCTACGCCGCCAACCGCCCGCTGGCAATCGCCTCCGACGCCGCCAGCATCGCCCGCAGCAGCACCGCGCAGCCGGCCGCGAGGTCCTCGGGGGCGGCGTTCTCGATTTCGTTGTGACTGATCCCGCCCTCGCACGGCACGAAGATCATCCCCGCCGGGCCCAGTTCGGCAAGGAAAATCGCGTCGTGCCCGGCGCCGCTGACGATGTCCATGTGCGCCAGGCCCAGGTTGCGCGCCGAATCACGCACCGCCTCGACGCAGCCTTTGTCGAAGTACAGGGCCGGGAAGTCGGCGGTGGGCACCAGCTCGTACTCCAGCCCGTGCTTGGCCGTGGTGGCCTCGATCACCTGGCGCACCTCGGCGATCATCGACTCCAGTCGCTGGCCTTCCAGGTGACGGAAGTCCAGGGTCATGCGCACTTCGCCGGGGATCACGTTGCGCGAGCCGGGGTAGGCCTGCAGGCAACCGACGGTGCCGCAGGCATGTGGCTGGTGGGCGAGGGCGGTGCGGTTGACCGCCTCGACCACGGCGGCGGCACCGACCAGGGCGTCCTTGCGCAGGTGCATCGGCGTGGGGCCGGCGTGGGCCTCGACGCCGCGCAGGGTCAGGTCGAACCACTTCTGGCCGAGGGCGCCGAGCACCACGCCGATGGTCTTGTGCTGGTCCTCGAGGATCGGGCCCTGCTCGATATGCGCCTCGAAGTAGGCGCCGACCGGGTGGCCGGACACGGCGCGGCTGCCGGCGTAGCCGATGGCGTTCAATGCCTCGCCGACGCTCACGCCCTGGGCATCGCGCTTGGCCAGGGTGTGCTCGAGGGTGAACTTGTTGGCGAACACCCCCGAACCCATCATGCACGGGGCGAAGCGTGAGCCTTCCTCGTTGGTCCACACCACCACCTCCAGCGGCGCTTCGGTTTCCACGCCGAGATCATTGAGGGTGCGGATCACCTCCAGCCCGGCCATCACGCCGAAGCAGCCATCGAACTTGCCGCCGGTGGGCTGGGTGTCGATATGGCTGCCGGTCATCACGGGTGGCAGCTTGGCGTTGCGCCCTGGGCGGCGGGCGAAGATGTTGCCTACGGCGTCGATGCTCACCGTGCAACCGGCTGCTTCGCACCACTGCACGAACAGATCGCGAGCCTGGCGATCGAGATCGGTCAGCGCCAGGCGGCATACGCCGCCCTTTGGCGTGGCGCCGAGGCGGGCCAGGTCCATCAGCGATTGCCACAGGCGGTTACTGTCTATGTGGTGTTGGCTGGATTGCAGGATTTCCTTGGCGGGGGTGGTCATGGGGTGTCTCCTCAGGCTGTTATTTTTACCATCACGTGGGAGCGGGCTTGCCCCGCGATGCGGCGCATCAGGGCATCGGCTTGGCCAGCCGCGCCGGGCCGCGCACCGCGATGCCGCCGAGGGCGTAGTAGAGCCCGCCGCCGAGCAGCGAACCGGTGAACCAGCCGTAGTCGTAGAACCAGCTGAAACTGCTGTTGCCGATGGCTATCACAGTCAGCGTCACCGGCACGCCGAAGGCAATGAACCCGGCCCAGTTCCATGCCGGGTACACGTCGTCGCGGTACAGTCCGGCGAGGTCCAGTTGCTGGCGGCGGACCAGGAAGTAGTCCACCACCATGATCCCGGCGATTGGCCCTAGCAGGCTGGAATAGCCCAGCAGCCAGTTGGAGTACACGCTCTCCAGGCTCAGGTCGGAGACGATCCAGCCGAGCTTCTTGAGCAGCTCGTGGCCCATCAGCGCCAGGCCGATGAAGCCGGTCAGCCAGACGGCACGGCTGCGCCCGATCAGGCGCGGGGCGATGTTCTGGAAGTCGTTGGTGGGCGAGACGATGTTGGCCGCGGTGTTGGTCGACAGCGTTGCGACGATGATCAGCGCCATGGCCAGGGCCACCCAGCCGGGGCTCTGGATATGGCCGATCAGGCTCACCGGGTCGGACACCGTCTGACCCACCAACGAGGCGGAGGCAGCGGTCATGATCACGCCCAGCGAAGCGAACAGGAACATGGTCAGCGGCAGGCCGAAGATCTGCCCGAGAATCTGGTCCTTCTGGCTTTTCGCGTAACGGCTGAAATCGGGGATGTTCAGCGACAGCGTGGCCCAGAAACCGACCATGGCGGTGAGCCCGGCGCAGAAGTAGCCGACCACGCTGGCGCCCTCGGGGCGTTTGGGCGGCTGCGCCAGCAACTCGCTCATCGACATGTGCGGCAGCGCCCAGAACAACAGGCCCACACCGACCGCCACCAGCAACGGCGCCGACAGCGTCTCCAGCCATTTGATCGACTCGGCGCCGCGCAGCACCACCCACAGGTTCAGCGACCAGAACAGCATGAAACCGATCACCTCGCCCGTGCCTCCCAGTGCCTTCCACTCGGGGAACAACGAACCCAGGAACAGGTGGATGGCCAGACCGCCGAACATCGTCTGGATACCGAACCAGCCGCAGGCCACCACGGCGCGGATCAGGCACGGCACGTTGGAACCAAAGATACCGAACGAGGCGCGCAGCAGCACCGGGAACGGGATGCCGTATTTGGTCCCGGGGAAGGCGTTGAGGGTCAGCGGGATAAGCACGATGAGGTTGGCCAGCAGGATCGCCAGCAGCGCCTCGCCCACGCTCAAGCCGAAGTAGGCGGTGAGCACGCCGCCAAGGGTGTAGGTAGGCACGCAGATGGACATGCCCACCCATAACGCAGTGATGTGCCACTTGTTCCAGGTGCGCTGGTGCACCTTGGTCGGTGCGATGTCGTGGTTGTAGCGGGGGCTGTCGAGGACGTCGCTGCCGGCGTCGAGCTCGTACAGGCCATGCTGCTCGACCACTTGCGATCTGCTCTGTTGCATGGGGTTCTCCAGGTCTTTTTTCTTGTAGTTGTCGCTCATCGGGCTGACGCGATGGCCGGAGTACACACACCACCAGTACTGCACCTCCGGCCCGGCCAGGCGGTTGTGGCCTGCGTTTTCAACAAACGTGCCGGGAAAGCCCGCGCCTTCCCGGCAGGCCGCCGCCGACCGGAGGTAACTCACTGACCTGCAAAGGCATTCATCAAGGCGGCAGGCGAAGCGGGAGCTCCTGGGCATGCCGTCTGTCTGGCCGGTCCAGCACCCGCGTGGTTCAAACGGGTGCAACCTGGAAAAACACCGGCGCGGCCTGCGCCATCCAGCCAGTAAACAAACACCTGATTTTGCGTAGAAAATCTTGACCAATTTGGCTTCCTGTCAAGTGCGTCAAAATGGTGAAGGGGTGTCACTTTTTGGTGAGCTTGAAAATAAATTGTTAAAAATCAATTAGTTATTGTTTTTTATGGATGCATATATTTTTTCTTGATGAATATCCGATCAGATACTAGCCTCGATTCTTGTCAGGCCTGACAGGATTGATGAAATCACCTCCAGCGCCCGGCCAGCACAATTCCAAGAACCGGCCAGAAGACCGGTCAGCCTGCGAGGAAAACGGCATGTCCCTGTTGATCCGTGGCGCCACCGTGGTTACCCATGAAGAGAGCTACCCCGCCGATGTCCTGTGTGCCGATGGCCTGATCCGCGCCATCGGCAAAGACCTCGAAGCCCCCACCGACTGTGAGATCCTCGACGGCAGTGGCCAGTACCTGATGCCCGGTGGCATCGACCCGCACACCCACATGCAGCTGCCGTTCATGGGCACGGTGGCCAGCGAGGACTTCTTCAGCGGCACTGCCGCGGGTCTGGCCGGGGGCACCACCTCGATCATCGACTTCGTCATCCCCAACCCGCAGCAGTCGCTGCTCGAGGCTTTCCATACCTGGCGCGGCTGGGCGCAGAAGAGTGCCAGCGACTATGGCTTCCACGTCGCCATCACCTGGTGGAGCGAGCAGGTCGCCGAGGAGATGGGTGAACTGGTCGCCCAGCATGGAGTGAACAGCTTCAAGCACTTCATGGCCTACAAGAATGCGATCATGGCCGCCGACGACACCCTGGTGGCCAGCTTCGAACGCTGCCTGCAACTGGGCGCGGTACCCACGGTGCACGCCGAAAACGGCGAGCTGGTCTATCACCTGCAGCAAAAGTTGCTCGCCCAGGGCCTGACCGGCCCCGAGGCACATCCGCTGTCGCGTCCGTCCCAGGTCGAAGGGGAGGCCGCCAGCCGCGCCATCCGCATCGCCGAAACCCTGGGTACGCCGCTGTATCTGGTGCATGTCTCCAGCCGTGAGGCGCTGGACGAGATCACCTATGCCCGGGCCAAGGGCCAGCCGGTGTACGGCGAAGTACTGCCGGGGCATCTGCTGCTCGACGACAGCGTTTACCGTGATCCGGACTGGGCCACCGCCGCCGGCTACGTGATGAGCCCGCCGTTCCGCCCGCGCGAGCATCAGGAGGCGCTGTGGGGTGGCCTGCAGTCGGGCAACCTGCACACCACGGCCACTGATCATTGCTGCTTCTGCGCCGAGCAGAAGGCCATGGGCCGCAACGACTTCAGCCGGATCCCCAACGGCACCGCCGGCATCGAAGACCGCATGGCGGTGCTGTGGGACGCCGGGGTGAACAGCGGGCGCCTGTCGATGCATGAGTTCGTCGCGCTGACCTCCACCAACACCGCGAAGATCTTCAACCTGTTCCCGCGCAAGGGCGCGATCCGTGTCGGCGCCGATGCCGACCTGGTGCTGTGGGACCCGCAGGGCACCCGTACCATCAGCGCCCAGACCCACCACCAGCGGGTCGATTTCAACATCTTCGAAGGCCGCACCGTGCGCGGCGTCCCCAGCCACACCATCAGCCAGGGCAAGGTGCTCTGGGCCGATGGCGACCTGCGTGCCGAGCCGGGCGCGGGGCGTTATGTGGAGCGCCCGGCCTATCCCTCGGTGTACGAGGTGCTGGAACGGCGTGCCGAACGGCAGAAACCGACGCCGGTTCAGCGCTGAAGCAGCTGGGGCTGCTGCGCAGCCCTATCGCCGGCAAGCCGGCTCCCACAGACAGCGCGTCGTGGCTGCTGAATGCACAACCTGTGGGAGCCGGCT